>JBMNTK010000039.1:0-21856 GCA_050945695.1 Anaerolineae bacterium
TCGCCTTCATCAGCATCGCCATGCCGGTGGTGCGCTACGCTGTGGCCGGCTCCTGGGGGACAGCGGAAGGTGCCCGCTACCTCATCGTGCAAGCGCTCAACAAGGCGTACCTGAGCCCGCTTTTCGATAGCTTTACCCCTATGGTGCTCTCCCTCATCCGTCCCTTGCTGCCCTCGGGGCTGCCGGATGTCCTGCGCGGGCGCCTCGCGGACGTAGGGCCCACCCTCAGCCTCCTCCTGCATCTCTAGGCTTCCCGGTCCTTTGCCGCCCCCCTGAGCGAGTGCTAGACTGACTCCTGCCTCTCTGGCTATCGAGCGAACGGGGGAGTAGTGCGGGTTCTATTCGTCCTGGATCAGGTTGACTACGAGCCGCAGGGCATCATGCAGCTTTCGAGCGTGCTCAAGGCGGCCGGCCACCAGGTTCAGCTTGCCATATGCGCCCTGGAGGACCCCGTCCGCGTCGCCCTGGAGTTCCAGCCCCACATCCTGGCGTACAGCGTCATCACCGGCTCCCAGCGCTACTACCTCGAGCTGAACCGCCGCCTACGGGCGAAGGTGAATGCCTTCAGCGCCTTCGGTGGGCCCCATCCCACCTTCTTCCCCGAGATGATCCAGGAGGAAGGGGTAGATGGCGTGTGCGTCGGGGAGGGTGAGGGCCCCCTGCTCGACCTGGCCCAGGCTCTGCAGCCTGATGGCACCCTAGCCGACACCCACCTGCCCAACTGGCATCTCAAGGTGGGCGGCGAGGTGATCCGCAACGAGGTCCGACCCTATGTGGACCTCGATTCCCTTCCCCCGCCCGATTACGCCCTCGTCTACGACAAGGACCCCGTCACCAGGCGCAGCAAGATCAAGCACTTCATCGCCGGGCGGGGCTGTCCCTACGGCTGCACCTACTGCTTCAACCATGCCCTGACGGCCATCTACAGGGGCAAGGGCAAGCCCATACGCCTGCGCCCGGCCACAGCGGTGGTGGACGACGTCGTACAGGTGCGGAAGGACTACCCACTCGAGTACGTCGTCTTTGTGGACGACACCTTCGTCCTCGACCGCGAGTGGCTGCAGGAGTTCGCCGACCAATACCGCGAGCGGGTGGGGCTGCCCTTCTTCTGCAACGTGCGCGCCAACCTGGTGACCCCCGAATTGGTGCAGCTGCTGCGCTGGGCCGGCTGCCACTCGGTGAGCATGGGCATTGAGGCAGGCGACGACGAGGTACGGAACAAGCTGCTCAACCGCAACCTCAGCCGCGAGCAGATCGTCCGCGCCGCCCGGCTCATCCGTGAGGGTGGGCTGCGGTTCAGCACTACCAACATGATCGGCCTGCCCGGCACCACCATCGAGGACGACTTCAAGACCCTCGACCTGAATGCCGAGATCCGGCCCGACTACGCCCACGCCTTCATCTTCCAGCCCTACCCGCGCACCAGGCTAGGCCAGTACGCCCTGGAGAACGACATGCTCCAGGGCACCCTCGATGACATCGGCACCCGCGCCTGGGAGCGCACCATCCTGCGTTTCGACCCCGACCACCAGCGGGCTCTGACGAACCTGCAGCGGCTGTTCGCTCTCGGGGTGGAGTGGCCCTGGCTGCGCCCGGTTCTCGTGCGGCTCCTTCGCCTTCCGAGCAACCCTCTCTACTGGTTAGCCAACAAGCTCTGGAAAGGCTACGCCATCAAGCAGCGCATGCATCCGGTGTCCATGTCTGCCCGAGACCTGCTGAGCACCGCCTGGCGGTTCATGAGGATCAAGTCCTGACATGCACCTTCTCTTCATCGTCCGGGAGATAGACAACGAGCCCCACGGCATCCTGCTCATCGCCGCCCTCCTCAAGCAGCACGGCCACCGCGTCTCCCTGGTGGTCGCCACCGAGGAGGACCCCGTGGAGGCCGCCGAGCGCCTGAAGCCCGATGTGGTCGGCTACAGCGTCTACACGGGCACCCAGCGCTACTACCTCGACCTCAACCGGCGGATCAAGGCTCGCATCCCGGTTATGTCAATCTTTGGGGGCCCGCACCCGACCTTCTTCCCCGAGATGATCGAGGAAGAAGGCGTGGATGGCGTCTGTGTGGGCGAAGGCGAGTACGCTACCCTGGAGCTGATGGACGCGCTTGAGGCCGGCACCCCCTACTACGGCTTGCGCAACTGGCTCTTCAAGACAGAGTCCGGAGTGGTCCGCAATCCCCTCCGGCCGCTGCTGACCTCAGAGGAACTGGACGCCCTGCCCTTCGCCGACCGCGAGCTCCTCTATGCCGCGCACCCGCCCAGCCGGCAGAACCGGATCCGCCCCTTCATCACCGGCCGGGGTTGCCCGTACAACTGCTCATTCTGCTTCAACCGCGCCTACTCCGAGCTCTACGGGGATGACGGACACCGAATGCGGTTCCGGCGCCGCAGCGTGAGCAGCGTCCTGCGCGAGATCAAAGAGGTGGCGGCTAGCCACGACCTGGCTTTCATCACCTTCATGGACGACACCTTCATCGTCCAGCGTCCCTGGCTACAGGAGTTCGCACGGACCTACCCGGCCGAGGTGGGCCTCCCCTTCTGGTGCCAGGTGAGAGCCAACCTGGTGACGGAAGACATCGCGCGGCTTCTCAAGGATGCCGGGTGCGTCAGCGTGAGTTTCGGTATCGAGGCGGGCAACGACCGGCTCCGCAACCAGATACTCAACCGCAACATGACCCGGGAGCAGATCCTGAATGCCGCCGCCATCCTCCGGGCTCACGGCATCGCCTTCTCCACCAACAACATGCTAGGCCTGCCGACGGGCGGCCTGGCCGAGGACCTGGAGACGCTTGCCCTCAACATCCAGTGCCGTCCCGCCTACGCTAACGTGTTCCTCTACCAACCGTATCCTAAGACGGCGCTGGGCGAGATGGCCTTCCAAGAGGGCTACATGCACGGCACCTTCGACGACCTGAGTGGCTCCGTTACTCTGGGCACACCCATCCGCTTCCGAGACGAGGCGGATGCCCGCCGGATCGAGAACCTGCAGAAGCTCTTTGCCCTGACGGTGGAGTTCCCCTTCCTGCTGCCACTGGTGCGCCGTTTGATCTCCCTTCCGCCCAACCCAGCGTTCTGGTTCGTCTACAAGGCCTGGAAGGGCTACGCCATGAAGCAGCGCATGTTCCCCTATCGCCTCTCACCCCGGGAGTACCTGACGACCGCCCTCCAGTACATGCGCATCCGCTCCCAGTAGCGCCATCAGGCGCAGCCGGGGGCCGCTCCCTCAGCGACAACGTGTCCTGGGCAGGCACCGCCTGCGATGCCTCCTGTAGGGACGGACGACCCCGTCCGCCCTCTGGGGCAGGCGCAGTGGCCTGCCCCTACCCGGATCCGGGCGCGGCGCCCTGCCTATCGGCCGGCTTGGGCATGAGCCGGCCCGCGGACGCGCACATTGGGGTAGGGGCGGTGCGGAGGGCTTCAGCCCGGAGCGCCGCCCGCGCTGTCGCAGAGGAATCTAGGGGCGGTGATTTCGCCGGGGGCTGAACCCCCCGGCTACCTAGGCGAAGCCGGCCCTTCGGCCGGCTGGGGTTGGGCCCGTTCACGGGCGCGCAGACAGGTGGTAGGGGCGGTGCGGAGGGCTTCAGCCCGGAGCCCCGCCCGGTTTGTCTCCAGTGCAGGGTGTCGGCTATTGGGGCGAGGGCGGGGCTTCGCCGCGAAATGATGCCGGCTCGCACCGCCCCTACCCCGATGTGACCTGAGCTATGGCCTCTGGCCGAGGGCCTTCAGCGCTAGGCACGACTCGCGGGCGGCTTCAGTCGCCCGCTTTGCAGCCCGCCGCAGGGCGGGCCTTGCCGGGGAAATCCCGACCGGGATTTCCCCTAGGTAGCCGGGGGGTTCAGCCCCCGAGGCAGACACGGTACCCCGTCCCACTGCGGCCGCCCTGCCCATTCCCGCGCGCTGACCTTGCCTCCTTGTATGCCCTCTCCTATAATGCGTGCGGCGTTTCGGGGGCAGCGGGCCCGAACGCACCCGTAACCAGTGCGTTATCACTGAATTGCCAATTCGGTGCATATCCCCAAGGAGGTCTTGGAGAACCATGGCTGATAAGAAGTGGGTGTATCTTTTCGAGGAAGGCGACGCTTCCATGCGCAACCTCCTCGGCGGCAAGGGTGCCAACCTGGCTGAAATGGCCAGCATTGGGCTCCCCGTCCCTCCCGGATTCACCATCACCACCGAGGCCTGCAACGCCTACACCGACCTGGGCAACAAGTTCCCTGAGGGCATGTGGGCACAGGTCCTCGATGCCATGCGCCAGGTCGAGGTAAAGACCGGCAAGAAGTTTGGGGACCCCGCGAACCCACTTCTGGTCTCCGTGCGCAGTGGTGCCCGCGTCTCCATGCCCGGCATGATGGACACCGTCCTCAACCTCGGGCTCAACGATGAAACCCTCAAGGGCATCGCCAAGGCCACCGGCAATGAGCGCTTCGCCTACGACTCCTATCGGCGCTTCATCCAGATGTTCTCCCGTATCGTGCGCCGGCTGGACGCCGAGCCTTTCGAGGAGATCCTGGACGAGTTCAAGGCCAAGACGGAAGGCAAGCAGGACACCGACCTCACCACTGACATGCTCAAGGAGATAGTCCAGCGCTTCAAGGACTACTACAAGCAGCAGCTAGGTGAGGACTTCCCCACCGACCCCTACGAGCAGCTCCGTCAGGCCATCGCCGCCGTCTTCGGCTCCTGGATGGGCAAGCGCGCGGTTGACTACCGCAACTTCCACAAGCTGCCGCACGACTGGGGCACCGCCGTCAACGTCCAGACCATGGTCTTCGGTAACATGGGCGAGGACTCGGGCACGGGCGTGGCCTTCACCCGCGACCCAGCTACCGGCGCCAAGCACCTCTATGGTGAGTACCTGCAGAACGCCCAGGGCGAGGACGTGGTAGCGGGCATCCGCACCCCCAAGAAGATCGACCAGCTCAAGCAGGACATGCCTGAGGTCTACGAGCAGTTCGCCAAGGTTGCCCAGCTCCTGGAGAACCATTACCGCGACATGCAGGATATGGAGTTCACCATCGAGCGCGGCACCCTCTACATGCTCCAGACCCGTACCGGCAAGCGCACCGCGGCTGCCGCCGTCAAGATCGCGGTAGACATGGTGCACGAGGGCCTCATCAGCAAGGAAGAGGCGATCCTGCGGGTTGAGCCCGGGCATGTGAACCAGCTTCTCCTCCCCAGCTTCGACGAAATGGCCAAGCAGGCCGCCGTCCGCGGCAACCGGTTGCTGGCCCGCGGCTTGAACGCCTCCCCTGGTGCCGCCTTCGGTGTTGTGGCGCTGGACGCCGACACCGCCGAGGAGTGGGGCCTGGAGGGCAAGGCCGTAGTCCTGGTTCGCCCTGAGACCTCTCCTGACGACGTGCACGGGATGCTGCGGGCCAAGGGCATCCTCACCCAGCACGGTGGGGCCACCAGCCACGCGGCCGTGGTAGCTCGCGGGCTCGGCCTCCCCTGCGTGGCCGGGTGCGAGGCCATCCGTGTCAACATGAGCGACCGCTCCTTCACCGCCGCCGGCCAGACCATCCGCGAGGGTGAGGTCATCTCCATTGATGGCTCCACCGGCGAGGTCTTCAAGGGCGAGATCGCCATGATCGAGACCAAGTTCGAAGAGCAGCACGACCTGGTCGAGCTCCTGACCTGGGCCGATGAGCTGCGCCGCCTGGGTGTCCGGGCCAACGCTGACTACCCGCGTGACGCCGCCCGCGCTCGCGAGTTCGGCGCCGAGGGTATCGGCCTCTGCCGTACCGAGCACATGTTCTTCGAGGAAGATCGTCTGCCCATCGTGCAGCAGATGATCCTCGCCGAGACCCTGGACGAGCGTCAGCCTTACCTCGATAAGCTTCTGCCTCTGCAGCGCAGCGACTTCGAGGGCATCTTCCGGGCCATGAACGGGCTGCCGGTCATCATCCGGCTCATTGACCCGCCCCTGCACGAGTTCCTCCCCTCGTACGAGGACCTGCTGGTGGAGATCACCCGCATGGAGCTCCAGGGCGCCGATGCCGCCGAGATCGCCGAGAAGCGCAAGCTCCTCAGCAAGGTGAGCGCCATGCGCGAGGCCAACCCCATGCTCGGCCTGCGCGGTTGCCGCCTCGGCCTCATCGTCCCGGGCATCATCGAGATGCAGACCCGCGCCATCCTGGAGGCCGCTGCCAATGTCACCAAGGAAGGCGGTGAGGTCCACGCCGAGATCATGATCCCGCTCATCAGCCACGTGAACGAGCTGGCTGAGACCCGGGCTCGCCTGGAAAAGGTCGCCAAGCAGGTCACGGAAGAGCGCGGCGCCCAGGTGGACTACATGTTCGGCACCATGATCGAGATCCCGCGGGCCGCTCTCACTGCCGACAAGATCGCTGAGTACGCCGAGTTCTTCTCCTTCGGCACCAACGACCTGACTCAGACCACTTTCGGCATCAGCCGTGACGACGCCGAGGGCAAGTTCCTCCTCCAGTACGTCGAGGACAAGATCCTGCCCGAGAACCCGTTCCAGGTCCTGGATCGGGACGGCGTGGGCCAGCTGGTGAAGCTCGGCACCGAGCGCGGCCGGCAGACCCGGCCCGACCTCGAGGTCGGTATCTGCGGTGAGCACGGTGGCGATCCTTCGTCCATCGAGTTCTGCCACCAGGCCGGGCTGGACTACGTGTCCTGCTCCCCGTTCCGGGTGCCCATCGCCCGCTTGGCCGCGGCCCAGGCCGCAGTCCGGGAGAGGGTCAAGGCCTTCAAGGACGTCTGATAAAGCAGATCTAGTTGAGCGTCTGAGCACCAGAACCAAGCAGGGCCCGCTGATGAGGCGGGCCCTGTGCCTATTAGCAGTAGCTCAGGAGCAGCGACCGTGGAACCGGTATGGCAGCAGGTGGTGGATCGGTTGTGGTTCGGGTTCCTGCTTGAGGGTGAGTGGATTCTGCGCTTAGTGTTCGCCCTCGTGCTCGGCGGTGTCCTGGGTCTGGAACGAGAGCGTAAGGACCTGCCGGCCGGGCTGCGAACGTTTATGCTGGTGTCTTTGGGCTCCTGTCTCTTTACTATCCTCAGCCTGGTGGCCTTTCCTGGCTCTGAGACCGCCCGAATCGCGGCCCAGGTCGTGGTGGGCATCGGCTTCATCGGCGCCGGCACCGTCCTCAAGACCGACGGGCCAAACGTGCACGAGGTCCGCGGTCTGACCACGGCAGCCGGGATGTGGTCCACCGCGGCCATCGGCATGGCAGTCGGTGCCGGCTACTACTGGCTGGCTCTCTCCGCCACCGTCCTCGTCTTGACGACCCTAGCCCTCCTCAAGCGCGTCGAGGAACGGTTGCTCTGATCCGGCTTCGGCCGCATCGGGAGCCGGAGCGGCACCTGTGCCCGCCCCTGGGCAGGCACAGGCGCACGCCGCTACACCGTGCCTTGCAGTCCCGCCCCTGCCAGGGGGCTAGCAGCACCTGCGGTCTACCGGGTCCCCTCCTGCTTGGAATCCACCTGAACCGGCAGAGCCCAGCGGGGCCGCTTGATGAATTCGCCCCCGGCGAAGGTCTGCTCGATCCGCCCCCGCTTCTCCAGGTGGTTGAAGCAGCTGCGCATGCACCCGCGTGAGCCCTCCACGCCGTAGCTGCCGGCGATGCCCCACTCCTGCAGCTTGGCGTGCCCCTCGATGATGTAGCCGGAGGGGAACTCCTTGGTCGCCCTCCACTTGCCCGTCGAAAGCGTCCAGGCGACCTTGTAGGCCACTTCCTCGGGCATGTCCTGCTGCGAGACGTCCAGGTTCCATCCCGGCAGCGACTTGTGCATGAACGGCGACATCGTGGAGTCGGCCCCGTGGTAGCTCAGGGCGCACTTGCCCAGATGGATGTCGCCCCAGGTGTAGGTGTAGTCCTCGATCTTGATCTGGACCGTCTTCCCTTCCCGCATGTGAGGGATGGCGCCCGGATGACATCCCCGCACACACTCCATGCAGCGGTCGCAGATGGTGCCCGGGGGCACCAGGGGGTCGGGCTCCAGGGGCGCGTCGGTGATGATGGCGTGGAGACGTTGGCGTGGCCCGAACTGCTTGGTCAGGAATACCTTGGACCAGCCCATCTCCCCCAGCCCCGCCGCCGTGCCTGCTATCCGGATGGCCAACTGGACGTCGGGCGCCGGCTGGTTCGGCCGCAGTGGTGGGATGTCCGGCTGGGTCTCCGGCACCCCTGAGTAGTGCGGGGCCGCCTCCCACCCGTGGTCCTCGATGAAGCAGGCTAGGTCGTAGAGCGGACGCTGGATGAAGTAGGTGTTGAGCAGGCCGTGGTAGTCGAAGTAGGTGTAGGTGGGCCAGTAGGTGCCCTCTTCGATCCCGCGCCACCCACCGCGCACTATCCGTTTGCCGACCACGATCACGGACCGGGCCTCGGGCAGAATGCCGGCCGGGTGCATCCGTTCCGGCGCATCCTGGAACCGCTCGATGTTGGCGATGCCGCACAGATCGAGGCCGTGCGACAGGGCGAACTCCTTCACTGCCTGGCTGGTGAGCTCCTTCACTCGATATTCCTCCGCCTGTCCAGGCTCCAGATGTCGTGTGGCAGCAGGGTCCAGGGTTCCCGACGTCGGAAAGGCAGGCGCGGGGTGTCCTCCAGCCGGTTCCCCTCACTCAAGTGAGCCACGCACGAGCGGGTGCAGACGCCGGCCATGCGGTCGGCCGGGGCGGACTTGTGGTAGCGGTTGGGCCGGGCGCCGTTCTGACAGATGGCGCACTTGCTGTAGTCTACCTTGCCCACCACCGTCTCCTTGCCGCTGATGGAGTAGGTGGTCTGCTCGTTCGTGCTGATGGCCGCCAGGGGACAGGCCTTGGCGCACTCCAGGCATCGGTCGCACACCGGTTCCGTGAGCATGTCGTCGGGTGTCAGTACCGCGTCGGTGAGGATGGCCTCCACCTTCTGCCTGGGCCCGTACTGCGGCGTGAGCAAGAGGCCACAGTAGCCGATCTCGCCCAAGCCGGCGCGCACGGCCGCTTCGTCACAGTCCACCAGCACGTTTGGCTCCGGCTGGCCCGGGCGCACGGCGATCCCCATCGGGGGGATCTGGGTGGGCAGGTTCATCAGCGGCACCGCCTCCCACCGGTTGTCCTCGAGGAAGGCCGATATCTCGAACACGGTCGCCGACAGGAAGGGGCCCAGCCAGTTGCCCACGTAGAGGTCGTAGTTGGAGAACTGAGTGCCCTCCTCCACACCCCGTAGGGCACCACGTACGACCCTCTTGCCCACCACTATCACCGAGCGGGCCTCGGGGAAGATGGATAAGGGGTTGTGCTCCTTCGGCACGTCGGCGAATCGGGCGATGTCAGCGATGCCCACCAGATCTGCCCCAGCCTCGCGGGCGACGGCTCGCACCTTGGCGCTGAAGTCATCCACGTCGGGTTCCTCCTCTTCTGTAATCACGTGACAGCTGTCGCTCTATCCCTTCATTCCCGTCATCTGGATGCCCTTGACGAAGTACTCCTGGGCGAAGAAGAAGATCAGGATGCAGGGTAACACGGCAGCAATGGAAGCTGCCATCAGCAGGTGCCAAGCAGTGGTCCCGTACTCCCCCCTGAACCGCGACAGTGCCACGCTGACGGTCAGCTTGGATGATGAGTTTATGTAGATCAGGGGAGCCAGAAAGTCGTTCCAGTTGCCGATGAAGGAGAAGATGGTGATCGTGGCCAGGGCCGGCTTCGACAGGGGCAGCACGATGCGCCACAGGATGCCGGCCTCTCCGCACCCGTCTATCCGGGCAGCGTGGTCGAGCTCCAGCGGAATGGTGGTGAAGAACTGGCGCAGGAGAAAGATGCTGAAGGCGCCGCCACCGAAGAAGGCAGGCACGATCAGGGGGTTGTAGGTGTCGATCCAGTTGAGCTGCCGGTAGAGGATGAACAGCGGGATCATGGTCACCTGGCCCGGCAGGAACATCGGGCTGAGGATCAGCATGAACATGAACACCTTCCCTGGGGCCCGCAGCCGGGCGAAGGCATAGGCGGCCAGGGAAGCACTGGCGAGCGTACCCACGATATTGGCCACCGTGATGAAGGCGGTGTTGGCGAAGTAGCGGGCAAACGGCAGGAACGTTAGGGCCTCGTAGTAGTTGTTCCACATGATGGGGTCCGGAATCCAGCGGGGTGGAAACAGGAACACGGATCCCGGGTCCTTCAGGGATGTGGACAGCATCCACAGGAACGGCATCACCGACGCCGCGGACAGGATCACCAGAGCAGCGTAAGTGGCAGCGCTGGCGATCGTCCTTCGGACACTGCGCCGGCGCAGCCACGCCTGGCTGCCGCCCTTAGCGACGCGTGGAGGTGCCGGGGCAACGCTAGTGCTCACATCTGCACGCTCCCTTCGTAGTAGACCCAGACGGATGATGACCGGAATATCAGGGCCGTCATGGCCAGGATGATGGCGAAGAGAACCCAGGCGAGGGCCGAAGCGTAGCCCATGCGGAAGTAGTTGAACGCGTTCCAGTACAGGTAGAGCACGTAGAACAGGGAAGCGTTCGACGGCCCTCCGCCCGTCATGACGTAGCCTTGGGTGAAGACCTGGAACGACCCGATGATGCCCATCACCAGGTTGAAGAAGAGCACCGGCGTCATGTGCGGGATCGTGATGTGGAGCATCTTCCGTAGGCCGGTAGCCCCATCCAACTCCGCTGCCTCGTACAGCTCCTCAGAGATGCCCTGCAGACCCGCCAGGCAGATGACAATGCCGCCACCGATTCCCCACATGCTCATGAAGATCAGCGCCGGGATCACCCACTCCGGGCTGGAGATCCAGCGGGGCCCCTGAATGCGGAACAGCTCCCACAGCAGGTAGTTGATCAGCCCGAACTCAGGGTTCAAGAGCCACACCCACAGCAGCGACAGGGCCACCCCAGAGATGATGCTGGGCAGGTACAGGAGAGTCCGAAACAGGCTCCTCCCAAACAGGGCCCGGTTGAGAAGCAGGGCTATGAGGAACTGAGCCACCATGCGCAGCGGCACGCCCACGAAGCTGTAGTACGCAGTCACTCCGAGCGAGTGGAGCGGCAGCTTGTCCACGAAGAACATCTTGTAGTAGTTGTCCAGTCCCACCCAGACCGGAGGCCGCACGATCTCGTAGTCGCAGAAGCTGAAGTAGAAAGAGGCCACCATCGGGCCGAGGGTGAAGATGAGAAACCCAAGGAGAGCGGGCCCGATGAACAGGTAGAACAGCAGTGCTTCTCTGCGGGTATTGCTCAACCGCAAAGCCATCATGGGCACTCCTGCTGTGCCAGAGCGGGGCCACGGCTGCCGCGGGGACAACCGTGGCCTCTCCTCTAGTTCGACTGCCGTTGACGCTAGCCGACGTAGTCGGGGAATGTGGACTTGGCCTTTTCCAGGTTGGCTGCGTACAGCTCCTGTAGCTTGGCCTCCAGGGCAGGCGCGAAGTCGTACACGCAGTCCTCGGCGGTCTTCTCGCCCAGCCAGAGCGGGTCGAACCCAGAGCCGATGATCTGCGTGACCTCGGGCCAGCCCACGGTGCGGCAGTTGGGTGTCTCCATCCCGTGCAAGTAGCCCAATTGCTGGACCTCCAGCAGCCGGGCGGGATCAGTCTGATACTGCTGAGCCCACCATTCGCGCAGCGACTTACGGGAGGTGCCGATCGTCGCGTAGGGGGCGATCAGCTTCTGCCCGTCCACGCCTACGAAGAACTTGATGAGGTTCCAGCCCTCTTCAGGTTCGGCGCAGCCCCAGCCCATGCACAGCGGCCCCGTCCAGGTCATGGAGTGCTGCTGGATCCCGGGGAGGCCACGAGGAAGCGCCGCCATGCCCCAGTTGAACTTGGCGGCACTGACCGTGCCCGGCCCGGCGATGGCGGCGTACATGGCGATGCGCCCGCTGAGGAACACCCCGCCAGCGCCCAAAGCCGCCAGCGCCTCCGAGGCCTCGGGCGTGGGCGCTACCTGGTCCTTCCAGATCAGGTCGGCGCCCATCTGGAAGGAGGCAATCACCGTCTCGTCGAGCATGTTGTGCGTCTGGGAGATGCCATACTTGAGCTGCTCCGGCACGAAGGAGCTGGCCCCCCACAGCATGGGGAACTGATTGTGGTTGAAGTTGCCGAACACCAGCCCGTACTGGTCCAGCCTTCCATCCCCGTCGGTGTCCAGGGTCAAGGCCTTGGCGACCTCTACCATCTTGTCCCAGGTCCAGGAGTCATCTTCCCAGGACGAGGGCGGGAGCTCGATTCCGGCTGCCTCGAACAGATCCACATTGAGGAACAGACAGGTGGGGACGCCACCGCGGGGCATGCCGACCTGTTTGTCGCCGAAGGCGAAGGTCTCCAGGGCGACGTCCTCGAAGTCGCTCTGGTCATACTGATCGCGCTCGATGTAGGGCACGAAGTCGGTCACCATGTCTCGGTAGAAGTAGTCCACCAGTCCGGCCGTGAACACCGACGCAAACACCTCCGGCGGTGTGCCTCCGGCAAACAGCGACAACAGCTTCTGCTCGCCCTCGTTGCCCGCCGGCACCACCAGGAACTCCACCGTCACGTTGGGACGGATCTGCTTGTAGATGCCGAAGGCATCTTCCATGGAGCGCTTCTCGTTGGGGTTGTTGCGCCAGATCACCGTCACCTTGGCTTCCCGTTCGGTCGGGATGACGGTGACTTCCCTCTCCACCACCTGCTCGATGACCTGCGGCGTCCCGGCAGGGGCGCAGCCGGTTGCCAGGGCCACACCACCAGCCAGAGCCGCAGCCTTCAGAAGTGAACGTCTGCTCACCAGCCTCCCTGTAGACATCCTTGTCCTCCTCCCGCTCACATAGCCACGTAATACGCAGAGTCACGAACCGCCGGTGAGGCAATTGTACCTTGCGCTGAATGCCCTTGCGGGGCACACTTGTGACAAGACTGCGACCAAACCGTGACCGTCCGCCTGCAAGGCCGCGCCAGGGGGACAGATGACTCGTATCTCCGAGGAGTGCGTCCGCCAAGCCCTCATCAACCTCTACTCGCCTGCGGAACTGGCCACCAGCGACCTGGCTCGCCTCCTGCCACAGGCCGCAGAAGCGGAGGACGAGGTCCAGCGGGCCCAAGCCGTCCGGGGCGTCCTGCTGGATGCCATCGAGATGCTGCGTCTGCCGGCCGGCGGGAGCCGATCCGCCTCTGCCTCCCGCGCCTACGACGGCGTCCGTCTGCGTTACGTCTCTGGGTTCGACGTTGACAGCGTGGCCCGCCAGCTGGCCGTCGGGCGGCGCCAGGTCTATCGAGACCTGCAGTGGGCTGAGGAACGGCTGGCGGAGTTGCTGGAGACGGGCGATTTCTTCACCGAGCTCGCCGCTGCGCCTCCCCAATCCGACGGCGAGGATGCTGTGGCTGCGGAGATCCGGTCCCTCACCCAGAAGGCAGAGTCCATCGAGATGACCGAGGCACTGCGGGCGGCGGTCGGTCTCGTATCCGCCATGGCCCAGGCCAAGGGCATTGGCGTTGCTGTCCATGCTCCCGAAGCCCCAATCGTGGCTTTCGCCACCGCCGCCATCCTGCGCCAGGTGGTCACCCTGGTGCTCAGCGCGGTGATCCAAAGCGAGCCGCCCGAGGACGTCGTGGTCGAGCTGTCCAGTCACGGCCGATACGCTCTGGTCTCATTGCCGCTGCTCCCAGAACCGCAGCTGGCGCGGCCGGACCTCATCCAGGTCGCGCTCGAACTGGCGGAGACTCAGCGCTGGCCCTGTGAAGTGCAAGGTGAACCTCAGCGACGCCTCCTCCTCAGTCTTCCCCTGGCCAAGCGGCGCCGAGTGCTCATCGTGGAGGACAACCCCGGCACCCAGGCGCTCTACGGCCGATACCTGGCCGAGAGCGAGTGGGAGGTTGTCACCGTGCCCAACCCCCGGCTGACGGTGGACCTGGCCGCCGCCAAGCAGGTGGATGCGGTCATCCTCGACATCATGATGAGCGAGAGCGACGGATGGACCCTATTGCAGCACCTGAAGCTCAGCCCCAAGACTGAAGCCATCCCGGTGATCGTCTGCTCCGTCCTGAATGATCCCGACCTGGGTATGGCCCTAGGTGCTTCAGCATACCTGCTCAAGCCGGTGTCGCGTATGGACCTTCTCCGAACTCTGAGGCAGGTAGCTCCGGCAGCCATGTCGGAGGCAGATTCTCCAGAGCCGACCGGATGAGAGCCAGGACCTGATCCTCGCTGAACCCGGCATAGGAAGTCACCGTGAAGCTCCGCGCCAGTCGCCCCTCTTCTTCTCGGTCTGGCTGAGAGGCGGTGATGGCGACGATTCGCGGGCCGCTGCCGGGGCCATCAGGCCGGAGGGCTCGCGCCACCGCTCTGCCCTCCAACCCGGGGAGGGCCATGTCCAGGAGCACCACGTCCGGTCGGAACTCCCGGGCTCTCTCCAGTGCCGCCTGGCCATCGTAGGCGGCGGCCACGTCGTAGCGTTCGCCCTGCGCGCTTAGGATCCGCTCCAACAGGCGCACGAACGAGGGATCATCGTCCACAATGAGGACTCGGCGAGTCCCGTCGCCATCGCCCAAGGCACCTAGAAGACGCTCCGGGCCGACTGGCTTCACCAGCCATTCGTCGCAGTACTCGGACGCACTGGCGCCACCCGCCGCCGGCAGGCTGCACTGTACCACGACCACCGGTTCCCCCAGCAGCGGCGCCGGGGCGCTGGCGGTGGCGGTATCGGGTTCGGGCGGCGTGCTGATGATCACGGCTCGCGGGTGCAGCTCCCGCGTCCAGCGCACGGCGTCCCCCAGACCTGCCGCTTGGACGACCGCGATGCCGTCTAGGTGTCGGTGCAGGTAGGCGGCCGTGCCTTCCGTGCCCACCACTACCACGGTCTCAGCTGCACCTTGAGCATCCGAGAGACTGACTTGGGGGGACGTGAGCGGCGCGAGCTGAGAGACGTGCTTCTCCACCAGGGGTACCGTGAAGCAGAACCTGCTCCCCTTGCCCAACTCGCTCTCCGCCCAGATGCGACCCCCGTGGGCGACCACGAACCGCTTGGCGATGGCCAAGCCCAGCCCCTTTCCCGCAGCGGCGAGCCCTTCCTGGCCTGGCCTTACGGCCTGGTGGAACTCGGAGAAGATGCCGTCCAGATCCTCCGGCGGAATCCCCGGCCCGGTGTCGGTTACACAGACGAGCATGTCGTCACCCACCACCCGGGCCGATAGCTCCACCTCGCCGGCGAGGGTGAACCGGCAGGCATTGGCCAGCAGGTTCAGGAGCACCTGCATGATACGCGTGCGATCCAAGCGCAGTTCAGGAAGCGAGGCCGGCAGGGTGAGCTTCAGCCGTACCTGCTCCTTCTTGAAGAGGAGCCTGGAGGCGATGTCTGCCGCCTCCTGCATGAGCGCCTTCAGGTCGGTGGACTCCCGACGGACCGGCATCCTCAGGGACTGCGCCCGCGCCAGGTCGAGGATGTCGTCCACCAGCTCCGAGAGGTACCGGGCGCTCAGCTGCATCTCGCTGATGTCACGACGGAGCTCCGGGGTCCACGCCACGCCCCGGTACACCTCGGGGTAGCGCTGCATCATCTCCAGGAAGCCGAGGATGACGTTGAGAGGTGTGCGGAGCTCGTGGCTCACGGTGGTGGCGAACTGCTCCTTGAGCCGGCGCGCCTCCACCGCCTCGCCTTGCGCTTGAGCCAGTTCGCGCAGGCTCCGCTTGAGGAGCCCGTTGGAGACCCGCAGGGCGCTGTTGAGCCGGTTCACCTCTTGGCGGCGAGTCTGTATCTCTCTGGCCATCTCGGTCACGCCCGCGACGTGATGCCAGCAGTCGCGCAGCGTCTGCCGCAGGCCGAGGACGGACAGAGTGGTGAACACGGCCACGGATAGCAGGAGCAGCCGCTGAGCCCACAGCGTCTCCACTGGGACCGGCCCTCCGGCCGCAACCAGGACGCAGCCCACCAGGGCGACGAAGACTGCCGATCCGGTGGGCAGCAGAAACGCTGCCTGGAGAACCGGCACCAGGTAGAAGGAGGCCGCGGCTTCGTGGCGGAGGTGGACGTGGGCGCAGTAGATGGCGACGAGGGTGACCGCTACGGCAACTACTGATTTGACCGACGCGGAGCCGAGCCTAACCAGATTGATTGCGATCAAGAGGGAGGCGCCAACGACCGTGAGCGCCACCAGCCTCAGGTCGGATTCGGGGAGAGAGACCTGCTGATACCATCCCAGGAGGGCCACAGCAGAGAGCACGGCGGCTGCCTTCCACAGCATGCCCTCTTGGAGCTCGGCCCAGTTCTGCCGGACGTACGCCTCAGAGGGACCCACCATGTCAACCTCCCCCCTGACCGGCGGGTGGAACGCAGGTAACGCTGACGCGGCGCCGATGAGGGCCGATCAGGGGATCAGCGTTACCTGCGTCCTATTAGGCTACAGCAGCGGCTCCAGCAGCCGGATGGCGGCCTTGATGTCCTCGATCTGCTGTGGGCCGCTGATCTCCCGCTCGATGGTGAGGGCGCCCTGGAAGCCCAGCGACTTGAGCTTGGGCACCAGCCGCGGGAAGTCCACCCGGCCCTGGCCCAGCGGCTTCTCCGGGCCGAGCTTGCGCCCGTTGGTGGGGTAGTCGCCATCCTTGGCGTGCACCCCGCGCACGTACTGGCCAAACACATCCAGGGCGTCCACCGGGTTGGCCTTGCCGTACATGAGCAGGTTGGCCGGGTCCAGGTTGATGCCCAGGTTGTCGGTGCCGATGTCCTCGATGGCCCGCAGCAACGTCACCGGGGTCTCTTGTCCGGTCTCGAACCAGAACTGCAGCCCCCGCTCCCCACAGTAGAGGGCGAGCTCCTTCAGGGCGTCAATGGTGCCGTTGTAACGCGGGTCGTTGGGGTCCTCCGGGATGAAGCCCACGTGCGTGGTAATGCTCGGTGCGCCCACCTTCTGGGCGAAGTCGGCCCCGGCCTTCAGTGCCTCCAGGCGCTGGGCGCGCGGCCACTCAGGCACCAAGCCAATGGTGCGCGGACCGGTAACCAGGTCCCAGATGCGCCAACCGGGGGTCCCCGCCCAGATGGTGGTCACCTCTATCTCGTACTTCTTGGAGGCGGCGATCAGGCGCTCGACCATCTCGTCGGTGTACAGCTGCGGATCCCAGTTAGACACCTGGCACGTGGGCAGGCCCAGCTCGCGTACCTTGGCCAGCTCTTCCTCCGGCCCCTTGCCCAATGCCACCATCGTACCCAGCTTCAGCTTGGCCACGTTTTCCATCCCCCCTTACTGACTCGTGACACGTGAACCGTGACACGTGAAGCGTGACCCGTGAAGGGCGATGCTTGTCACTTGTCACGAATCACGTGTCACTCGTCACGTGTCACGGTTCACGCTAGAATCCTACGCGCTCCAGCACGCCGGCTATGTAGCCGAGGCCCAACTTACCGGCCTGCACCGCCCCCTCTGGGTCCTGGGGACCAAGGGTCTCGATCAGGCAGGGGCCGCCGGTGAAGCCGCCCTCCTTGAGCACCCGGAACACGGCCTCGAAGTCCACCTGACCTGAACCCGGGGTGACGTTGACGCTGGGCTTGCCGTCCGCCTCGATCACGCAGTCCTTGACGCACACCCCCACGGTGATCCCATCGAAGTAGCGGGCCTCGGCCACCGGGTCGAGCTGCTTGTAATAGAGGATGTTGCCCGGGTCGTACCAAGCCTGGAAGCCGGGATGCCCCACCCTGTTGACCACGTCGGCCGTCTCGCTGCCGGAGGTGGAGATGCCTCCGTGCGGCTTGATGCCGATGATGAGGCCCCGCTCGTGGGCATAGGGGCTGACAGCCTTCATGATCTCGATGTAGGTGTCATAGGTCTCCGGCTTGTGGGCGCCCATCTCCAGCAGGTGCTTGGCGCCGACAGCCACGGCCCGGTCAATGAACTGCTGGTAGCGCTTGATAGCCTCGTCCTTGTCCACGTCGAAGCTGACATGAGCCAGTACGGCGTGCAGCCGCATGCCCCGCGCGTCGAACAGCCGGTGCATCTCCTCGATCTCGGAGTAGGGGGTGTTCCACTCCACATAGGCGCCGCCACCGGGACGACCCAGCAGCCCAACGTGATTGGTGCCGCATGACTGAATGGCGGTCAGGGCTTCCTCCAGCGGGAGGGGGAGAAACGGGCGGTTGAAGAAGCCTAGCATGGTTTCCATCACACTGACCTCGGATCAATTGGTTGGCCCGTCTCCGCGGAGCGGAGCGCGGCAAGCGAGATTCGCAGTGCGGCAAGGCCGTCCTCGCCCGTAGCTGTGGGTGACCCACCGGTGCGGACAGCCTGGGCGAAGGCTTCGGCCTGACGGCGCATGGCCTCCACCATGACGTCCTCGCCGTACGGGCCAAATGTAGCCGCCTCGCCCCCCTCGGTCAACAGGTGCACGGAGTCCACCTCGGGCCGCATGAGCCCCTTGGGACCCCACACCTCGGCAAACGTGGCGCCGCTCACCCCAGGGGGCAGGCCCCAGCTGATACTCAGGGCTCCCACATCACCGGAGGCGTAGCGCACCAAGAGCGAGACGGTGTCCGGGGCCAGCTGCTTGATCTTGGCCAACTCCGGCCGCCCCGTGGCCATGGTGAAGCCTTGCGCCTCCACCAGCACCGGCTCCGAATCGAAGGCCAGGCGCCAGAGGTCGAAGCGGTGCGGGCAGAAGTCCACCACCGGGCCGCCGTTCCCGGTCAGCATGTCGTGCATGGCCACTTTGGGCCGGATGGGCATGGTGAACGTGTATACCCACATCGCCGGCCGGCCGATGGCCCCCTCGCTCATCAGGCGCACGATGTCCCGGGTGGCCTGAAGCTGGCGCAGCTGAAACCCGATCCCTAGACGCACGTCGTTCCGGCGGGCCGCCTCGATCATCGCCTGGGCCCGTTCCGTGGTAAGGGCGATGGGCTTTTCACAGAGGACGTGCTTGCCTCTCTCGGCCGCAAAGATCGTCACCTCTGGGTGGTAGTAGGCCGGCACGCACACCGACACCATCTGCACGTCCGGACGCTCCAGGGCCGGCCGGTAGTCGCTGTAGACGTTCTCCACCCCGTACTCGCTGGCCAGCGCGCTCGCCCGCGCCTGGTCTACATCCGCCACGGCGACCACCCGCGTCCCCTCGACCCCGGACCAGGCCCGCACGTGGTTGCGCCCCATCATGCCCGCCCCGACCACACATACCCCGAGCTCCGCTTGAGACATGCGTCCCTCCTCCACTAGCCTACTCGTTCTGATCAGGACCTCGCCGGCGTAGGCCCGCTTGACCGGCCATCACCCCTGTGCTACCAGTAGCGAATCCGCAAGCAGGAACACGCGCCAGGAGGCACCCCCATGTACCCATTGCCCACTGCCATCCCGCCCGAGGAACTGGGCCGCGGCAGCCCCATAGGCCTGGAGATCGTAGACACCGACATAGACCTCTACCACCACATGGCCTGGACCATGCTCGATGCCCTCCAGGCCAACAACGCTGCCGGCCGCCCCACCGTCTTCATCGTCCCGGTCGGCCCCACGGGCCAGTATCGCCGGTTCGCCGCGCTCTGCAACCGCCACAATGTCCCTTGCCAGGACCTGTACCTGTTCAACATGGACGAGTACCTCCAGGATGACGGTACCTACGTGCCGATGGACCATCCCTTGAGCTTCCGAGGGTTCATGGAGCGAGAGTACCGCCAGCGCATCCGCGAGGATCTGCGGCCCGCCCCGGACCACGTCATCTTCCCCGACCCGGCACGCCCCGAATCGGCGGCAGAGCGCATGGCAGAGCTGGGCGGGGTGGAGATCTGCTTCGGTGGCGTGGGCATCAACGGGCACATCGCCTTCAACGAGCCCCCCGAGCCGGGCCAGACCATGTCGAACGAGGAGTTCAAGAACCTGCCCACGCGGGTGCTGCCCCTGGCCCGGGAGAGCCGCACCATCAACGCTCACACTGCGGGCGGAGGCGACCTCCAGGCCGTCCCGGCGCTGGCCATCACCCTGGGCATGCGGGAGCTGCTGGCCGCCCGCAAGATGCGCTTCTACATGAACCGCCCCTGGCAGAAGTCCATCGCCCGCCGCCTCCTGCACGGACCGGTTACGGCCGCCGTGCCCGCCTCCTTCCTGCAGGAGCACCCAGACGCTAGCCTGGTCATCACTCGCGAGGTCGCCGAGACTCCGGTGGTGCGGCTGGCGTGAGCGGACGTCCGCCTCTCATAGACGCCCACGCCCACCTGGAGGCCGAGCCCGGCTACCTCGAGGGGCTTCTGCGAGCATGCGACCGGCTCGGCATCGAGCGCGTGTGCATCAGCGGCCTGGGCCCCGCCTTCCAGATGGCCGGCAACGACGAGGTGAGGCAGGCCCTCGCTGCCCACCCAGACCGTCTCATCGGGTTTCGGTACCTGCGGCTGGGCCAGCACCGGCCCCAGGACGTGGACCTGGCCGTAGACGAGGGGTTCCGGGGGCTCAAGTTCACCATCCCCCTCTGGCCCTACGACGACGAGCGCTTCTTCCCCGTCTACGAGCGGGCCCAGGCCCTGGGCCTTCCCTGCCTGTTTCACGCCGGGATCGTCACCACCCGTCAGTACGTGCGGGGGGTGTCCTCGGCTCGGATGCAGCCCGTCCACCTGGACACCATCGCCCACGAGTTCCCCCGGCTGAACCTCATCTGCGCACACCTAGGGATGCCCTGGTACGAGGAAGCGGCCGCGATCGCTCGCATCCTGCCCAACGTTTATGTTGACTTGAGCGGCTCACCGGCGGGGTGGAGGGTGCAGAAGGACGCCGAGTTCTTCCGCCGCCTCTTCTACTGGCCCGAAGCCTGGCGCAAGGTCCTGTGGGGTTCAGACGTCCACTACTCCGACCTGGAGGCGGCCCTGGTGCGCGACCGGGCGCTCACCGAGGAACTGGGGCTGACCCAGGACCAGCGGGATGCCTATTTCGGTGGCACGCTGCTATCATTGCTGCCATCAGGGTGAACACCGCTATGTCGGTCTCTAGCGCCCGGGCCTCAGGGCCCGGGTGTGCATCTATCGCCGTGAGGTAGTCGCTGATGAATCAGTCGCCCCTGACCCTTCGCTTCCTGGGCACCGCCGCCGCTGAGTCGTTCCCGGCCCCCTTCTGCACCTGCCAGAACTGCCAGGTGGCCCGCCGCAATGGTGGGCGCGACATCCGTCGCCGTAGCGCCCTTCTGGTCAACGATGATCTCCTCATTGACTTCGGCCCCGACGTCTTCCAGTCCTTCCAGGAGTTCGGCCTGGACGCCACCAACGTCCGCACCCTCCTCATCACCCACGGGCATGCCGATCACCTGGCGACTGACACGTTCGTCTATCGCACCTACGGGTTCCGCAAGTTCACCGAACTGCCTGAGCTGGACGTCTACGCCCCAGCCGACGCCATAGACGCCATCATGGAGCGCATGGGGACGATGCTGGAGTCGGCCCAGTTGAGGCTTCTGCCCATCAAGGGCGGTGACGAGATACAGAGTCACGGCTACACCATCCGTCCACTTCCCGCGGTGCACGGAGGCGGGAAGCACGAATGCGTGACCTACCTGGTCGAGCGGGATGGCGCCCGCTTCCTCTACGGAACCGATACCGGGCCCTTCCCGGAGCCGGCCTGGGAGATCCTGGCCCAGTATCCGCCGGCGCTGGCCATCATAGACAGCACCATGGGCCACCTCACCGGCGACAGCCACATGGGCTTCGAGCAGGTCAAGGCCATGGCCGCGCGGCTGCGGCAGCTGGCCGGCCCCGAAATGCGCGCCATCGCCCACCACTTCTCCCATCAGGCCAACCCCAGCCACGACGAGCTCATGCGGATCTACATGCCCGACGACATCGGCGTCTCCTACGACGGCATGCTGGTCGAGGTCTAGGGGCAAGGCGGTCTCACGCAAAGGCGCAAGAGCCATGCCCTCGACTCAAGTCGGGGCTAAGGGGCCTTCGGCCGGGCGTCGACGGTCACGGCTCTGCCGTGACCAAC
>JBMNTK010000040.1:0-21769 GCA_050945695.1 Anaerolineae bacterium
CGCCTGTAACCCGGAGCAGACCCCGATCTCCTCCAGGACGGCGTCTACCTGCTCCTGCCGTAGGTCCATGAGCCCGTAGGCGATCTCCTCCCATTCCACGGCGCTGATCTCGCCCGCCTCCCAGCGGCGAGACTGGCGTCGCAGTTCCTCCCGGTGCTGGGGGATGAAGCGCCGGCACAGCGTGTCGGTGACGTCGGCGTCGGTGATGGTGCCGTCGAAGTCGCATAGGATGACTCGCTTCATGTCCTGTCCAACCTCTCCTCGGAGCGCTCGTCCCTGGAGACCCGCCCTCCACGTGCCAGGGCCCGTGTCCCCGGGGATGAGCAAACCGCAAGTCGGAGCTCGAGTCCAGAAGGGGCGTCTATCCCTGACCTTACTGCAAGCTCTCTTGACAGCGTTCGTGGAAAGCATAGTATAGCACGACGTAATGGCCTGTCGGAAGCCGGCACGGCACCGGCAGGGGAGGTCGCACATGAGTAGTCGTCTGCTGCAGATAAAGACCGACCGCGCGCAGCCCATACGCGTTGGGCGCTGGAGTCTGGTGCCCCTGGCCCGCTCCGTCTCCCTACGGCTGCCCGGCATGGCGGGCGGATGCGTGTGGGGCCGCCCCATCGGCGTGCAGGTCACGGGACCGGACGGGCAGAGCCAGGTTATCCCTGTTCGAGACACTACCCGCTGGGCCCAGGTTCTCATCTGGTTGGGGGCGGCTGGGTTAGTGCTCGTTTCCTGGGTAGCCACGGCCCGCCGCCGACAGGCCAGGGCGCCCCATTATGGCGAAGCACGGAGGTGCTAAAGTGAACGAAGAAATGGAGCTCCCTCAGGAGGAGATGGGCGCCATGCGCAGCGCCCTCTTCGCCCTTAATGATCTGGTCGGCGAGTTCCTCGACACGGTGGGGGTAACCCGCGTCTACGGCGAGCCCGTGGAGAAGGGCGACCACACCGTCATCCCCGCCGCCGAGATCGTCGCCGTCCTTGGGTTTGGGATGGGCGGCGGCACCGGGGCCGCAGCCAAGACCGGCGAGCAAGGCACTGGATATGGCTCGGGCGGTGGCGGCAAGACCTTCTCCCGGCCGGTGGCAGTGGTGATCGCTTCGCCCTCCGGCGTCCGGGTGGAGCCGGTGGTGGATGCGACCAAGGTGGCCCTGGCCTTCTTCACGGCCCTGGGCTTCATGCTCGCCACCGCCCTGGGGATGATGAACGCCAGAAGGATGCGGCACCACCTCCTAGGGAAGGGTTGATCCTCCCTCTCCGGCAGAGGGCCTCACGCAGAGACGCCAAGCCGCTTGGCTCTCCGCCCTTTGCGGCTTGGCGTCTTTGCGCCTTTTCGTGAGGTCGTCGGCGGAGGAGAGGAAGGCCCTCGAATGGAGTTCGGGGCTCTTGCTCGGGATGACACGACAGGGGCGGGACGGTACTGGAGGCGCAAGCGATGACGCTTTGCGCCCGATTACGCCCAAGGCGCTGGACACTTCCGCCCCATCCCATTACACTGCCCGCGTTTAGTGCCCATCGGTATTCGGCCAGAAGAGTTATATGCAAGGAGGAAACCCTATGGCCCAGTTGAAGGATAGCTGCGTAGGCGCCGCGCGAGGACCGATCGCGCCGACCGCCGAAGCCGCCACCCCCAACATCTCCACCGCGCCCTCAGCGGGCCCCGCTGTAGTAGCCAGAGTCGGAAAGCCGGCGCCGGACTTCGAGGCCAGCGCCTTCATTCGCGACTATGGCTTCAAGCCGGTCCGCCTGTCAGACTACAAGGGCAAGTGGGTGGTGCTCTGCTTCTACCCTGGTGACTTCACCTTTGTCTGACCCACCGAACTGGCGGCGGTCGCCGCCCGGTACGGTGAGCTGCAGCAGATGGGGGTAGAAGTGCTCGCCATGAGCACCGACAGCCGCTTCATCCACAAGATCTGGCAGGAGCACGAGCTGTCCAAGATGATCGAGGGGGGCATCCCCTTCCCCATGCTGTCTGACGCCGGTGGGAAGATCGGCTCGGTGTACGGTGTCTACGATCCGGCAGGCGGGGTGGACATCCGGGGACGCTTCATCATTGACCCGGAAGGGATTATCCGTGCCATGGAGGTCCTCACCCCCGAGGTGGGGCGCAACCCCGCTGAGCTGGTGCGCCAGCTCAAGGCCTTCCAGCACGTGGCTGCCACCGGCGAGGTGACCCCCTCCGGGTGGGAGCCCGGCCAGACCGCCCTCAAGCCGGGGCCCGACCTCGTCGGCCGGGTCTGGGAGAAGTGGAGACCGGACATGCGGGGAAGCTAGCCCGCCCCCTTTCAGAGCACTACAGGGCCCCGGCTCGAGAGAGCTGGGGCCTCTCTTATGTCACGCATTCCGTGCGGAGTTGGCGTTGCCAGGGTTCCACCTTCGTCGGACGCGTGACGGAACCCGTTCTTCGGTGTACAATGGGCCTGTCATGAGGGCACTCCAGTGATGAAGACTCGGCCAGAACTGCAGGGCCGTGTGGCCCTGATCACCGGTGCCTCCAGCGGCATCGGCCGTAGTACCGCTTTGGCCTTGGCCAGGCGGGGTGTAAGCCTGGCCCTGGCCGCCCGCCGGGCGGAACCCCTGGAAGAGGTTGCACGCCAGGCTCGGGCCTTGGGCGTCGAGGCAGAGGCCCTGCCCACCGACGTCACCTCCCAAGAGCAGTCGCAGCGCTTCGTGCAGAGCGCGCTCGATCGCTTCGGCCACGCGGACATCCTGATCACCTGCGCCGGCGCCTACGTCCGGGCCCACGCGGCTGCCCTCACCGCCGAAGACCTGCAGCGGTCCATGGCGGTGAACTTCTACGGCACCGTCTACCCCATGCTTGCCGTTCTGCCCCACATGCTCGCCCGCAAGCAGGGCCACGTCATCATCGTGACCTCCATGGACGGCAAGAAGGGCCTGCCCCTGGACGGGCCCTACGTGGCTGCCAAGTCCGCCTTGGGCGGACTGGCCGATTCCATGCGCCAGGACCTACGGGGCAGCGGTGTGGCGGTGACGGCAGTGTTCCCAGGCCGGGTAGACACCCCCCTCATCGAGTCCATCCGCGTGCCGGCCGTCTCCGCCAAGATCCCGCCGGAGGCGGTTGCTTCGGCCATCGTCCGGGCCCTGCGCACCCGTCAGCCAGAGGTCATCCTGCCCTTCCAGGCTCGGCTTCTCTACTGGGTGAACGCCCTATCCCCGTCTTTGGGGGACTGGTTCGTACGTATACTCCACCTTGAGGGCTGGGAGGTATCGGGCTCTGAGCCCGGCAGTCTGGCTCCCGCCCCATAACCGGGATACGCTAGATGCAAGCCCTGCTTCCACACCTCGAAAAGACGGTCCATCCCTGGCTCCGGCGGTCGCGGGTGGTCCTGATCCCTGGACCAAGCACGCCGCTTCTGGAGCAGACGCTCACCGGTCTCGCTGCGGCCCTTGGCTCCCTGGGACAAGAGGTGCTGCCCAGGCCACTTCCCGACACTGACGCCATCATCACCACCGCGCCCTTCGGCGAGCCCCTCTCCTGGCGCCGGGCCCTCATGTTCTGTGCCCGCAGCCGCTACCGGCTCAACCGCCAGCCCACGGTGTTCACCCTGGTGCACGCCACTCCGGCCCAGGTGGATCAGCTCCTCGAGCAATTAGAGGGTTACATCGCACAGCCCAGGCCCCGACGCGACCTGTGCGACTACCCGGGCCTGGCCCCGAAGGGCCACGAGGTGCTCTTCGAGCAGGGCCGCCGCGGCGGACCCATGCTCGCCCTCCTGCGCCTGGTCCAAGCCCAGGCCAAGAGCATACGGGCAGTCTTGGTCGTGGGTGAGGACCAGCCTGAGGCCGCCTATCACTTCGACCTGGCCGGCGCCCACCCGAGGACGGTCGCCTCCGACCTTGACGAGTTCTACCAGGACATGGCCCTGCGCATCATCACCGCCCTGAGCACCCGCGAGGTCACCGAGCACACCACCCTCGAACAGCCCATCCCCGCCTCTCAGTGGCAAAGCCTGCAGACCCCGGCCGGCATGATAAGGGCCGGTCACGAGCTGGGCAGGCGAGGCTTCTTCACCAAGATGCTAGTCATCTCCGAGCTCGTCCAGCTGCCCGCCCTCAACGACGCCGTGGCCAGCCAATACAGCGAGGGTTGCTTTGCCACCTGGGACCCCAACCTGGGGGCGCTCATCGCCACCGTCACCGGCAGCGCCCGCCCGGTGGACAAGGGATCGCTCAGCGAGGAGGACCTGGCCGTCCTGGTGGGGGTGCGCCCGGAAGGGACGGGCGCGCTGGTGAGGCCGGTGGAAGGCAAGGTCAATCACCCCCCATCCTCGGAGGCCGTGGAGATGCTGGAGGCGGATGAGCCCCTGCCCAGAATTGGTCTGGGGCTCGAATGGGGCACGCAGAGGCTGGTGCCGGTCGTCCGCTCCAAGCTGCACGGCCACCGTGGTGTGGAGGCCTACGACCCCGCCGTGGCCGAGTACGCCCCCCTGGACGAGGCCTACCAACGCTACCCCGTGGGCTGTGCCACCGATGCCCAGGCCCGCGCCATCAAGGCCGCCTTCAGCCGCGCCCGTGCCCTCCAGGACCCCGACGACCCCCGTCAGATCGTCTTCACCATCCTGCCCGGACACGGCACCATCTTGCTGGAGAAGTGGGTAGCCGGCAAAGCCCCCTTCCAGGTGCTCTGGGAAGCCATGGACGACGGCACCATCCGGATCGCCAGCCGCGTGCCCCAGGGCCTGCTCCATTACGTGCCCGATAGCCACGGGCTCATGACCGTGAGGGCCGCGGATTAGGCGCCGGGGCGGTACGCCCCCGCCAGCACCCTGCTCAAAGACAGAGGGCGCGTCCCCCGGTGGGGACGCGCCCTCGCGGTTACTATAGAGGTGGTTCTAGCTACTCATCACCGGCCGACCCGGAGCGGCCCCGGGTAGGGAACCGAGAGACCACAGTGGCCGCGATGGGCAGAACCACCGAATCCCCCTGATCCAGATCCGCGGGCGCTTTGCTGGGCACCTTGGCCGCGCTGGGATAGATGTACAGCGGAGTCCCGACCTCGGCATGGCGCCGGTCCACCAGCGCCATCCCGATCTGTACTCCTTCCACCAGCGCCGCGGTGGTCACGCGGCCGATGTACGACCCGCGTCGGTTTAGCACGGGCTCACCGTGTTCCCCGCCCCGCAGGGCCCGCTGCCCGGTCTCGTCCACCTGGAAGCGCACCAACTGGCGGGTGCTGGCCGCGGCCCTCTCCATGACCGGCTTCCGGCCGATGTAGAAGGGCTTGTGCGCCTTGAGGAACCCGGCAAAGCCGGCCTCCTGGGGCACGATATCCATGGGACCGTCCAGCTCGTGGCCGTAGAGCGGCAGCCCGGCTTCGGTGCGAGTGCTGTCTCGAGAGGCCAGCCCACAGGGCCGAATCCCGTGTTCCTTCCCGGCCTCCAGCAGCGTGTTCCACAGCTGGACGGCGAAGTCGGGGTGCAGGAACAGCTCGTAAGCCAAGCTCTCACCCGTGTAGCCGGTGCGGGCCACGAACATCTGTATGCCCGCCACCCTTGCCGGCGTCACGTCGGCCCGCCGCAGCCCGGCGATTGCCTTCCGAGAAGCGTCGTCGTCCGCCAACTGCAGCAGGATCCTCAGCGACTTGGGCCCCTGGAGCGCGATGTCGAGCAGTTGGTCGGCGCCGGAGGCAGGGTCTCGCAGGTCGCGGATCTTAGCCCGCCCCTGGAACTCCATGGCCGCGTTGTCCCGGTCAATGGTAACCCGGCCCTCATTGACGGCGTTCAGCCAGGCCCAGTCCTTGTCGTTGTTGGAGGCATTCACCACCAGCATGTAGCGGCCGGGCTCGATGTAGTAGGTCATCACGTCGTCAATGACGCTGCCATCGGGGTTGAGGAGATAGGTGTACTGCGACTGGCCCACCTGCAGCCAGGCGGCATGGTTGCTGCCCACCAGGTCCAGGAAGGCGACGGCGTCCTCACCGGTGACCTCGAACAGGCCCATGTGCGAGACGTCGAAGAGGCCGGCGGCCTGGCGCACCGCCCGATGCTCCTCACTCACGCTGCTATACCACACCGGCATCTCCCAGCCGGCGAAGGGTATGACCTTGCCACCCAGCTTGCGGTGTTCCTCGTAGAGGACGGTGCGCTTGAGCGTCTCCTCGGCCGGCGGCTGCCAGACGAACTCCGGCTTCTGGCCGGCAGGCAGCACCGAGCGCAGGCCGGCCTGCCCCACGAAGTAGGGCTTGGTGAGAGCGAAGAGCTCCTGGTGCCCTTCCTGGTAGAGGACCAAAGCATCGGCTCCCGCGGTCAGCGGTGCCGGCAGTCCAGCTCCTTGCCAGGCCTTGACCGCCGCCGTCATTTCCTCCGAGAGCTCACCCGCCGAGACCGGCACCACCGCGACCGGCCCCTCCACCTTGCGCTGATCGTCCTCTCGATCGAACACCACGTAGCCGTCCGAGAGCCCCTGCAGCCAGGCCCGCACCCGATCCGCCTGGTCCTGCGGAACGAGCAACAGGAAGCGATCGTGGCCCTTGGCATCCCGGGCCAGACGGGCCACGTGGACGTCGCCTATCAACTTGCTGTCGGCGTCCAGCAGCAGGGTACGAGCGCTCCCACCGGGGGCGAGCCTCGCCAGCGAAGCGGTGCCGGCCTGTTCCAGGAAACTGCGGCTCTGGGGGCCGGACACCAGCAGGAGCGACCTGCCCTCCACCGCGCTCGCCTTCGCCGGCCGCGGCTCGGCGGCTGGCACGTCGGTCGGCGCGCCGCTCACCAGGCTGGCCACCTCTGCCCGCACCTCCTCCAGCACGTCGAAGTCGACCTGTGCGCGCGGGACCTCACAGGGCGGCCCACCGGGGCAGAACGGGTGGAGATTGTCCAGCAGGCGAGCGATGCAGCCGGCGATGCGGTCCATCTCTGCCGGCCCCATGCCGCGCTGGGTGACCCACGGGGTGCCCAGGCGCACGCTGTTGGCCACAGCGGTGCTCTTGTCCCCGGGGATGGTGTTCTTGTTGGTCACGATCCCGGCCAGCTCCAGGACGCTCACGGCCGTCTCGCCACGCACCGGCAGGTCGCCGGCGGTGCCCAGGGCCCGCAGGTCAATGAGCAGCAGGTGGGTGTCGGTGCCACCGTAGGCCAGCTGCAGGCCCCGCTTCTCCAGGGAGGCGGCCAAGGCAGCGGCGTTCTCCGTGATCCGGAACATCATCCGCTTGAACTCGTCGGTCTGGGCGATGCGGAAGGCTACGGCGATGGCGGCCATCTTGTTGGGGTGAGGCCCACCCTGGAGGCCCGGGAACACGGCAGCGTTGATCTTGCGGCTGATGCCCCGATCAGCGGTGATGATAATAGCGCCCCTCGGCCCACACAGCGTCTTGTGGGTTGTGGCCGTGATCACGTCCGCGTAGCCCACCGGGCTGGGGTAAGCGCCGGCGATGGCCAGGCCCAGGGTATGGGCGATGTCGGCCATGAGGTAGGCACCGACGGCGTCGGCGATCTCCCGGAACTTGGCCCAGTCCGGCGCCCAAGGGTAGGAGGTGAACCCGGCCACGATGATTCTGGGCCGCGCCTTCTTGGCCCGATCCAGAATGGCGTCGTAGTCCAGGCGCCCGTCCTTACCCACCCCGTAGGAGACGACGTTGTACCGCTGCCCGGATACGTTGGCCCGGCTCCCGTGGGTGAGGTGGCCGCCGGTGAAGAGTCCCATGCTCATGATCGTGTCACCGGGAGACAACAGGGCCTCATACACGGCCAGGTTGGCCGCCGCCCCCGATAGGGCCTGGACGTTGACGAACAGGTCCTCAGAGGCCACCCGGTCGTTGGCGAGCGCGTCCGCGCACCGGCGCTGGGCCAGGGACTCCACTATGTTCACGTTCTCGGTGCCCTGGTAGAAACGCCGGTCACCGTAGCGCCGGTGGTAGGCTCCCTGGAAATCGAAGTCCAGGAGCGACTCCTCGTCCTCCTGGGTCATGCGCAGGGCCGGGTAACCCTCCGCGTAGACGTTGTTGAACACACTGCCCAGGGCCTCGCGCACCGCCTGCGGGGCAATGGACTCGGAGGGGATGAGTATGAGCCGACTGGCCTGCCGCTCCTCCTCCCTGCGGATCAGGCGCTCGATATCCGGATCGGTCTGATCAAGCCCGACGCCGAAGTACCTATCCCAGTATTCAGACATCACTCGCTCCTTGCCGGCCTGCACCGGCGGCTGCCCGCGCAGGCGCCGGTGCCCTCGTGCCGTCCGCTATGATTGCTCCTTACCTGGCATCCGCCGGCCCGCCCACGGCGATGGGCACTTGCACGATGGTGGGCACCTCTGCCGCCAGGCCCCGCTCGATAGCGGGCCCGATCTCCTCGGGAGATTCGACTCGGATGCCCAGACAGCCGAACGACTCGGCCATCTTCACGTAGTCGATCGCCCCCATCTGGCTGGCTACCGCCCCCTCGTCGCCGTATGCCTTGCATTGTCCGCTCACCACAATGCCCCAGGCACAGTCATCTGCCAACACCACTACGAAGGGCAGCCGCTGGCTCGCCGCCCGCTCCAGGTCTCCCAACGTGAACGTGAAGGAGCCGTCGCCCGAGAGCAGGATCACCTTCCGGTCCGGATAGGCCAGCCTGGCCGCCATGCCACCGGCAATCCCCCAGCCGATGACGCCGCTGGCACCGCAAGTGAGCCAGTGGCTGGGGTACTGCCGGGCCGCCAGCACCATGTGTGCCCACTGGCCGATGTTGCCACCATCCACCAGGAACACCGTCTGTTCGTCCAGGAACGGCTTCAGCGCGTCCACGATATGACGGCCGGTCATGGGAGGTGCCGCCGGCGCCGGCTCCTCCAGCCAGGCCCGACGGAACTCGCGGTCCCGCCGCCGCGTCTCCTCCAACCAGGGCTGGAAGGCCCGGCCCAGCCCCTGGCGCTCCGTTTCCTCGGCCAGTTGCCGCAGCACCGTGCCCGGGTCACCCAGGATGGCCAGGTCGGGTTCCACCCCCTGGCGCAACTCATCGGCATCGGCGCTCACCCGGATCACCCGGGTCTCGCGGTCGAAGGCCGGAGGCAGGCCATATCCCACCCGGTAATCCACCTGAGCGCCGGCCAACAGGATCAGGTCAGCATCAGGAAGGATGGAAGCGCTGCCGCTGGCCGCCCCCACCACCCCCAGGAACCAGTCCTGAGGCTGATCCACCACGCCCCGGTCCCAGATGGGCGTCACCACCGGGATGGCCAGCGATGAGGCCAGAGCCGCCAGCGCAGGCCCGCCCTGAGCGTAGAAGAGGCCGGAGCCGGCCACGATGACCGGTCGGCTGGACGAGGCCAGGAGCCGTGCCGCATCCCGAACCAACCCTTCATCGCCGGGAGAGACTGCCGTGGCCAGGGCCTGAGGCTGTCGCACCCAGCGGATCTGCTCGGGCGGCACCTCAGCGCGGAGCACGTCCAAGGAGATAGTGAGGTGAACTGGGCCCGGCCGGGCGGCGATGGCTCGGCCCACGGCCTCACGGACGTAGTACGGGATGTTCTCCGGCCGGTCTACCACCTCGGCGTACTTGGTGATGGACTTGATCATGGGCAGGTGGTCCATCTCCTGGAAGACCCCCATGCCCCAGTGCTCGCGCGAGCTGGCGCCGCTGATGAGCAGCATGGGCCCGCCATCGAAGTGGGCGTTGAGGACGCCAATCAGCGCATTGGTATGACCCACGGCGCTGCTCACCGCGCACACGCCCAAGCGGCGGGTGAGTCGGCCGGTCGCGTCTGCCATATAGGAAGCCGTCTGCTCGTTACGTGTGTCGGTCAGAGTGATTCCGGCCAGGCTGGCCTCATGGAGAATGGGGTCGAGGCCATTGCCGCAGAGGACCGATATGCGGTCTACACCGGCATCGCCCAGGCACCTGATCAGTATCTCAGCTCCTGTCATGTTGCCCCCTTTGTGTTGCCCGTTCAGTTGTCATCGGTGCGCCGAGCCCGGCGGACCCTGCAGCCGGCGATTATAGCACCCACCGGGTGCCCTTGCACCGGAGGGTGCCCCCGGCTGCCAAGGGCAGGGGCTGGACAGCGCGCGGGCGGCCACTTAGGGTAGAATACGGGGAACCGGCAGGCCCTCCCCAACGTCTACCAGGCACACGGGTCACGAACGCCGGGCGCCAAGGAGGACTACGTGCGAAGACTGCGCGCTATCACAGTGCTGGCCGCCCTAACGGTAGTGGTATTCCTGCTCGCCTGTAGCCCGGCCGAGCTTCTGGGCCGGACCTCGGTGGGCCAGTACGTATCGGCCGTCAGAGCTCCCTTGGGCGAGCTGACCACCTGGGCTCAGGACGTCCTCGCCTTCTACGGTGAAGTGCTCCAGTTGCGACAGATCAACGGCACCTGCAGCACCGGCCGGCTGGATGAGCTCATCACACGGGGAGAGCGCATCGTAGGGCAGTTGCGGCAGATCAATGCCCCCTCAGCCCTCGCCTCCGTGCACAGCGGCATCGCCGACACCGGCGACAAGACGCTGGGCAACCTGCGCCAGGTGCGCGAGCTGCTCTGCGAGCGCCAGGACCTGGCCCAGGCGCAAGCGTTCGTGGAGCGGGCCCAGGATACCCTGCGCGACCTCTCCGAGCTGCTGAACTCGCTGCGGGAACGGATCCCGGAGCTCTAGGGGCCCGCGTCGGCCCCCGGCTTTACAGCCCTTGGGGAAGCGCTATCCTGTGACCAGAGTCCGGTCTCGCCTCGCCCCACAACGGAGGTTCAGATGGACGAAGTGGCCGCCGCCCGTTCCCTGGTCCTGGTCTTCGCTGCCCTCATCATCGTCCTGGCGCTGATCTGCAGCTGCACCTGCATCACCGTGACGTTCATACTGGCGCTGGTCGCCGGCTAGGCAGCGGCACGGCGCCCCACCGGAGGAGCGGGCCTTGCCCTCTGACCCTATCGTCGTGACAGACCGCAACCAGATAGAGGCCTTCACCCGCCAGGACCCGTTCCTCCACCTTTACGCCCTCGGCGATCTGGACCCGTTCTACTGGGACCAGACCATCTGGTACGCCAGCGGATCAGGGGCAGAGCTCGATGCCCTCATCCTCGTCTACACCGCCATGGACCCGCCCGTGGTGCAGGCGCTCTGCGCCCCAGGCGACCAAGCCCTGCCCCGACTCCTGAGGGCGGCCGTGCCCCTGCTTCCCGACCGGTTCCAGGCCCACCTGACCCCGGGGGTGGAAGCGGTGCTCGAGCCCCACTACCACCTGCAGGGCGTGACGCCCCACCTCAAGATGGGGCTGCGCCGTCCCCTGCCCGATGACCTGGACACCACGCGGGTCGAGACCCTCCGGGAGCAGGACCTCGGCCGGCTGCTCGAGCTGTACGAGGCCGCCTACCCCGACAACGCCTTCGATCCCCGGATGCTCGAGACCGGGCTGTTCCGGGGGATATCCGACGACGGGCGGCTGGTCAGCGCCGCCGGGGTGCACGTGCACTCGTCCCGCTACCGCGTGGCCGCCCTGGGAAGCGTCGCCACCCACCCCGACTACCGGGGTCGCGGCTTCGGGCGCGCGGTCACCGCCGCCCTCTGCCGGGACCTCCTGGCCAGCACCGACCACATCGGCCTGAACGTCCGGGCCGACAACCACGCCGCCATCGCGTGTTACCGCGCCCTCGGCTTCGAGGTCACCCACGAGTACGTGGAGCTCGTGGCCGAAGCACGTCCCGGGCAGCCCGGCTGAGCGGCCGGTTCGCCCCTACCCTCGTTCGACCTCGTAGCCGAGCCTTTCCCATACCGGGAAGCCGCCCCTCATAGCCTTCGCATCGTATCCGCTCGCACGGAGCAGTTCCGCGGCCCTCTCACTCCTGGAGTGGCCGGGATTGCCAAAGCCTCAGTAGGTGACGACCGGCCGTCCCCGGGGGATCTCCCCCATCCGCGACTCCAGTTCCTCCAGGGGGATGTGCAGCGCCCCACGGACGTGCCCCAGCCGATACCGGTCCTCCGAGCGCACATCCACTACCGTGATGGCCTCGCCCTGTTCCAAGCGCTGGTGGAGCTCCTCAGGAGCAATAAGCGTCTCCATGTAACCTCCTCAACACAACACCACTAACTCATGACACCGTCACTGAGCCTATCCCTGGCGCGCGCTTCGGTCAACCCCGCCTTGACCCGGCTAGGGTTTGGGCCATAATGGCGACGATCAGGCACGCAGAATCTATAGGGCGCCCCCGGCTCCACCGGGCCCTGCCCGGCAGGAAATGAGCTTGACCCGACGAGAGCGAGTGTTGGCCGCCATCGAGCGTCGGCCGCTGGACCGCTTCCCCACTGACATGTGGGCGACTCCAGAAGTCGCCTCCCGTCTGCAGCGGCACTTCGGCTGCACCGACATGGTTGGCGTGTGGGACTGCCTGGACATTGACGGCATCGTCGGCATCGGTCCCCAGTACGTCGGGCCGCCCCTGCCGGACCTGGCCCCTGACCGTAGAGTGGATGAGTGGGGCATGGAGTACCGGCGCCAGGAATACGCGACCGGCACCTACTGGGAGCAGGTCGGCTATCCCCTGGCCGACGCCCAGACCATCGCCGACCTGGATGCCTACCCCTGGCCCAGTCCTGACTGGTACGACTACTCCGTCATGCCCGACCTCCCTCAGGCGCGGGGTGACCGGGCCGTCATGTACGGCTACACCGCCATCTTCTTCTGGCACAACAAGCTCCGGGGCCTGGAGCAGTCACTCACCGACCCGCTGCTCAAGCCCGAGTTCACCCGTCATCTGCTGCGCCGCATCACCGACACCTTCCTGAGCCTCTACGAACCGGGCTTCCGCGCCGCTCAAGGGCGGGTAGACATCACCCAGGTCACCGATGACTTCGGCAGCCAGAGCGGCCTGCTCATCAGCCGCAGCCTCTTCACCGACTTCTACCGCCCCGAGATGGAGCGCGCCATCGCCCTGGCCAAGGCGTACGGCCTCAAGGTCTTCCACCACGACGATGGAGCCATGCGGGAGCTCGTGCCGGACCTGATCGAGATGGGCATTGACGTCCTCAACCCCATCCAATGGCGCTGCCCGGGCATGGATCGGGCCGCGTTGGCCGCAGATTTCGGCGAGCGCCTGTGCTTCCACGGGGGCGTGGACAACCAGCAGACGCTTCCCTTCGGCACGCCCGACGACGTCTGGGCAGAAGTGGAGTACAACCTGAAGACCTTAGGAGCGGGTGGGACCGGCTACATCGTGGCGCCCTGCCACAACATGCAGCCCAACACTCCCACCGAGAACATACTGGCTTTGTACGAGGCAGCGCGAGCCCTGGGAGAGGTTCGCGCATCAGAAGGCACCTCATCGTAGGAGGTTACCCTTGAGCAGCGAAGCCATCCAAGTCACCTGGCCCCGACGGGGGGACATCCTCAACCGCCACGACGGCACTCAGACGGGCGAAGGGCTGCGCATCACCGTGCGCGGCACGGCACCGGCCGGCGCTCCCCTGTCGGTCACCAGCAACGGTCGCCCGGCCATCCAGGTCAGAAGCCAAGGCACCAGCTTCGAGGCAGACGTCCTTATCACCGACCCCCAGGGCGACCTGACTGTCCGGGCCGGGCAGGAGACCCTGTCCTTGCCGGTGCTGTGGGATAGGCGGTCCTTCCCCCGCTACCGCTTCTCCATTGACGACAACATCCTCTTCCTCAAGGACCTGGCCCTGGGCGACTACCGCTCCCTCTTTGACCACTGGTACCTGGCCTTCTGGCGCTCGGTTCACCAGCGGTTCGGCACCAAGGTCCACATCAACATCTACTACCAGACCGATCCCAGCGTGTGGGCCGAGGACACCTTCCAGCTGCCCCAGTTCCCGGACCGGTTCAAGGGCGAGTGGCAGGACAACGCCGACTGGCTGCGCCTGACCTTCCACGCCCGCCAGAACAAGCCCGATCGCCCCTACAAGGATGCCGGCTACGACGAGCTAGCCCGCGACTACGAGGCGGTAACGGAGCAGATCCACCGGTTCGCCGGCCCGGAGCTGAGCAGCACCTTCACCACCGTGCACTGGGCCGAGGCCACCTGGGACGGGGTGCGCGCCCTCAAGGATCGGGGAGTAAAGGGACTCATCGGCCTGTTCGATCAGCGACGAGGCCAGACCCCCTTCACCCGCTACTACCTTAGCGAAGAGATCGCCGACCACGTCGCGGCACGAGACTACTGGTGGGACCCGGACATGGACATGCTCTACGTGTCCTGCGACTCGGTGGTCAACACCTACGCCTTGGACGACGTGGTGCCCCGGCTGGAGAAGGTAGCGTCGAGCCCCCACACCTCCGAGGTCATCGAGCTGCTCATCCACGAGCAGTACTTCCGCAAGGAGCTGGACATCTACCAGCCCGACGTGCAGGAGAAGGTATTGCGGGCGGTGGAGTGGGTGAGCGACCGGGGCTACAAGCCGGTGTTCTGGGGCGAGGGCTTCATCGGCGCCTGAAGACTGGGAACCGGGAGGCTGACATGCAGGACGTGAGGGTGGCAGCGGTGCAGATGGACAGCCCCGTTGCCGAAAAGGAACGTAACCTGGACGCCGTGGCCCGGCTGGCCAAGCAGGCCGCGGACTTAGGAGCGCGTATCGCCCTGTTCCACGAGGGGCTCCTGGTGGACTACCCCGATGATCCCCGGCCCGTGGCCGAGCCTGTCCCGGAGGGTCCCAGCACCCGCCGCCTGATCGAGATCGCCAAGGACTGCGACATCTGGCTGGGGGTGGGGATGGCCGAGTCCGAGAACGGGCGCCTCTACATCACCCACGTGTTCTGCGGGCCCGAGGGCTTTGCCGCCAAGTATCGCAAGACCTGGATCTGGCGGGCAGAGCCTGGCTCTGTGGACTACGAGATCCGCAACGAGATCAAGTGGTACAACGTAGGGAATGGCCCCGAGCCCTTCCAGATCGCCGGGCTGCGGGCCACCTGCCTCATCTGCGCCGACGGCAACAGCGAGCGGGCCTGGCAGCAGGCAGCCGAGACTGACCCTCAGATCGTGTTCTGGCCCAACAACCGCCACCGCTTCCGTTACGGGTGGCTGGAGGTCATTGACCGCGCCGCCCAGCTGGGCCGGCCCCTGGTGGCCACCAATCGCGTTGGCCGTTCCGGCACCGGCATCTGTGATGGCGGTGCCATCATCGTCGGCGCCGACGGCCACATCCTGGCCCACTGCCGCCACCCGGGACAGGAAGAGATCGTAGTGGCGGACGTACCTATCGCCTAGACGCGGCCCATCACAAGGAGGGATACGATGCGGAATCCCGCAGCTTCGAGGACCGAAGAGGCAGCTTTCGACCGCACCATACCCACGGGCTTTCCCCCCATAAGCAAGGAGCACCCGGTACCCGGCGAGCCTTCCCTGGGCTCCTGGTACACCGAGGAGGAGGTCGAGGCCCTGCTCAGCGTCATGCGCCAGTCCATGGACTGGCGGGTAGGGTTCCATCCTCACCCAGAGGTCATGGAGTTCGAGCGGGAGTTCTGCGCCTACACCGGCGCTGAGTACGCCTTCGCCTGCACCTCCGCCGGCACCGCCCTGGACATGGCCATGATGGCCCTGGACCTGGAGCCAGGCGACGAGGTCATCAGCCCGGTTGCCACCTACCCCGGCACCCACACTGCCATAATCGGCCAGGGCGGCACGCTGGTGCCGGCCGAGCTCGATCCGGTCACCTTCAACATAGACCCCGAGGACGTGGAGCGGCGCATCACCAAGCGCACCCGCGCCATCCTGGTGGTGCACGACCACGGGCTCTCCGCCCCCATTGACGAGCTGGAAGAGATCGCCCGGCGCCATCCGCACCCCAAGTACGGGCCGGCGAAGGTCATCGGCGATGCCGCCCGGGCGTGCGGTGCCGGCTACAAGGGCACCAAGGTGGGCAAGAAGGGGTGGATGACGCTCTTCAGCTTCCACACCCAGAAGCTCCTGGTCACCCTGGGCGAGGGCGGGATGGTCACCACCGACGACCCGGAGGCCTATGAGCGCATCAAGGCCCTGGGCAACTGGGGCACCGAGAAGTATTGGGGCACCAACTACCGCATGTCCAAGCTCCAGGCCGCGGTGGGCAGGGTGCAGCTTCGCCGCCTGGACTACATGATCGAGCGACGTCGAGACCGGGCCCACCGGCTGCTGGAGCTCCTGGCCAAGCGGGTGCCCGAGATCGTGTTGCCCACCGAGCCCGAGGGCTACTACCACACCTGGTACCTGATGACCTGCCTGGTGCCCAAGGAGCTGGCGGGCGCCAAGCGGAATGAGCTGCTCCGGTGGATGCCGGAAAACACCGGCGTAGGCCTGGTGGTAGGCAACCAACCTACCTACCGCTACCCCGGCCGCATCCTGCATCGCATGTTCAAGGACGAGGACTACCCGGTCAGCGCCGACATCGGCGATCGGATGTTCGCTCCGCCCATGCACCCGCTCCTGACCGACGCTGACCTGGAGCACATCGCCGATTCCCTGCGCGCCGGCCTGGACTACGTGATGCGTGACGAGTGATACGTGACACGTGACGAGTGAAGCGTGACCCGTGATACGTGACGAGTGCGGTGTCGGACTTCACACATCACGTGTCACGGGTCACTCGTCACGGGTCACGCTTCACGTGTCATGCTTCACCCAAGGAGGGGGATTTGAAACCAAGCTACATGCTCATGGGAGATCCGCGGGCTGACGACGGCAGCGTCCAAGACTGGCACGACACCCTCCTGCACCTCAAGGGTGTGGGGCTAGAAGGCGTGGACCTCTTCGCCCGCTATCTGGAGCGGGTGAACACCACCCCTGACGAAGCGGTCGCCTTCCTGCGCGACAACGGGTTGGAGCCGGCCGTCTACTGCGTACACACTGACTTTATCACCCCCGGTGCCGACATCCAGGCGTCGCTGGACACCATCCGCCGCGGCGCCGAGGTCTGCACCCGCCATGGGATAGGTCACCTCTTCAGCGCCGGCGGCCAGCACACCAACCAGGGCCCCGAGGCCATGAGCCGCTACGTTGAGGGCCTACAGAAGGCCTTGGAGATCACCCAGTCGGCGGGGCTGCTCTTCAGCATCGAGAATGCTGGACGGATGTGCCACACCTGGGAGCAGCTCAAGGAGTGCGTGGAGCGGGTGGGCCCAGAGATGAAGGTCACCCTTGATGGTGGCAACTTCATCCTGGCCGGCTCCGACCCCATCAAGGCAGCAGTGGAACTGGCCGACCGGGTGGTGCACGTGCACGTCAAGAACTTCGTGCCTGCCCCCAACAAGGAGCCTTACCCGTTCGAGTACACCCGCCCCTCTGAGGGGATCACCGACTACCCGCTCCTGGTGGGGATCCTGGCCGGAGCCGAGTTCGATGGTTACCTGGCGTTTGAGCCGGAGGGCTGGCCCAACGCCCCCGCCGATGACGGGGTGCGCTTCTGCGCCGAGCTTGCCCGCTCCCACGTCGCCCGCGGCCACTGACCCCGCAACCAGGCCCATCGTCATACGGCGCGGCTCCCTTGCCGCGCCGTACGGCTCACAACGCCGAGGCCGCAGGGGTCAGCCTTAGGCACCGGGAGGTCTTTGCGCGTATACTGCCTTCACCACACCACGGCGGAGCCTGCATGCACCATGGAACCCATCGTTTACCGTGAGATGCGTCCCGAGGACGTGCCCGGATGGCGCCTCCTGCACTGCACCCACTTCCCGCCCCTGACCGATGAACAGGGCCTACGTTGGGCTTCTCGCGAGGACGTCACCGCTGCCTTGGCCCTGCGCGGCGACGAGCCGGTGGGGGCCATCCCCTTCCACATTCGAGACTTCCGCACCGCCCCCGGGGTCACCGTCCGGGGTGCCTTCGAGCACGCGGTGCTCGTGCATGAGTCCATGCGAGACCAGGGCGTCGGCTCGAAGATGATGGACTTGGCCAAGGAGTTCTTCCTCGGCCGCTGCGATGCCCTCATGGTTTACCGGGGCGCCGAGCGCTCCGCCGGATACCGCTTCTACGCCCGCAACGGCCACCACGACCTGTCGTACTGGCGGCCGCTCATCCTCGAGGAACCGTGCCCTCAGCCCCTCTCCGGCGCCGAGCATTCCGGCCTTGAGCCTCTCCTGGAGCGCGAGGACGAGTTCCTAGCCGTCTTCGAGAGCGCCTATGCCGGCTTCGGCGGCTTCCCCCAGCGCCGGCCCGGCTACTGGCAGTGGGCTTTCGACTCTGCCTACTTCGACATGATCCCCCAAGAGTTCGTCCTGATTCGCCGGGAGGAGGGCAACGCCATCCAGGGCTACGTCCTGCTCGGCCGGGAGGTGGAACACCCTCGCGTCCACCTGCTGGAAGTCGCCACCCGCAACGCCGACGCCGACCTGGCCCGGGCCCTTCTCCAGGAGGCCATCACCCTCGCCGCCCAGTGGCAGGCGACCTTCCGAGCCTTCTCCACCGACCATTCGCCCTACGCCCGCACCCTCTTGGAGCTTGGCTTCCGCGCGGTGCCCCGCTCGGAAAGCTCCATGATGACCATGGCCTACGTCCTCGACCCCGCCACCCTGGGCCCGCGCGTCTGGCAGGAGAACGAGGAAACCGAGGGCCTGGAGGTAGACGTCTGGACGCCGCTTCGGGAGGCGATCATCCACCAGCCTACCGGCGCTACCAAGGCCAAGGTGACCCTGGAGATGAAGGAGGAGACACTCACTCGGCTGCTGTTCAACCGGCTGGACCTGCTGGCGGCCGTGCGCCAGGAGTCGGTGACCGTGGTCGGGGGCGGGGCCAAGGAGGTGGAGGCCATCGCCCGCGCCCTGCCCCTGGCACCCTGGGCCTACAGCCACGTGGACTACATATGACACGTGATGCGTGAAACGTGACACGTGAGTAGGGTGGTGTCACGTGTCACTCGTCACGTGTCACGTGTCACCCTTCGGAGGGAAGATGCGCACCTTCAGCACGCACGTAGACGGCTACTACGACGTACCCGACCAGATGATAGACGACCTGCGCCGCCGTGCGGAGGCTCACTTCCGCCGCCAAGAGGAAGAGCGGGCGGCCATCACCACCATCGAGCAGTTCGAGGAGCACCGGCGCGCCACCCGGGCCCGCTTCTTCGAGGCCATTGGCGGTCTGCCCCAGGAGCGCACCCCCCTCGAGGCCTGCTGCACCGGCGTCCTGGATCGCGGCAGCTACACCATCGAGAAGATCATCTACCAGAGCCTGCCCGGCTTCTACGTGACGGCCAACCTGTACGTGCCCAAGGGCTTGACCGGCAAGGCCCCCGGCATCCTCTTCGTCTGCGGTCACAGCGAAAACGGCAAGGCGGAACCACGCTATCAGGCCGTCTGCATCGACCTGGCGGCCAACGGTTTCGTGGTCCTGGCCATGGACCCGCCCGGCCAGGGCGAGCGCTTCCAGTACTTCGACCCTGAGACCGGCCGGCGCAACGTCGGCGGCTGCACCGTCGAGCATTCCTACGCCGGCCTCCAATACATCCTGGACGGGGCCAGCCTCGCTCGGCACTTCATCTGGGACGGGATGCGCGGGGTGGACTACCTTCAGTCCCGCCCGGAGGTGGACCCGGAGCGTATCGGCGTCACCGGCAACTCTGGCGGCGGCACCCAGACCTGCCTGCTCATGATGGCGGACGAGCGCTTTGCCGCCGGCGCCCCCTGCTGCTTCGTCATGACGCTGGAAAGCTACATGAAGACCGGCCAGGCCCAGGATGCCGAGCAATTGGTGCGCGGCGCCATGGCCTGGGGCCCCGACTACTACCAGTACCTGACTGCCATGGCACCCAAGCCGGTCATGGTGGGGGCCGCGCTCTACGACTTCTTCCCCATCGAGGGCGCCCGGGAGTCCGTCCGCCGGGCCCGTGAGATCTACCGGCTCTACGGGGCCGAGGACAAGGTAGGCATCGCCTACGCGCCTCACACCCACGGCTTCACGGCCCCACTCCGGGAGGCGGTGGTCAACTGGATGCGCGTGCACCTGGCCGGGAAGCCCGGCGACTTCCGCACGGGCGAACCGGAGATCCTGCCCGACGCCGACCTGCACTGCACGTCCACCGGCCAGGTCCTGGCGGAGTTCCCCGGGTGCAAGACCGTCTTCGACCTCAACCTGGAGCGGATGGTACCGCCGGCCCCTTCCGCCGAGCCCAAAGAGCTCCGCCAGCAGCTGGTGGAGGTCCTGGGCATCGCCGATGAGCCGCTCGACTACCCCATCAACGCCCGGGTGGTGTTCGACGACGTCGTGGAGGGCTACCCCACCGAGCACGTCTTCTTCTTCAGCGCCCCCAACATCGTGGTCACCGGGGTGATGATCTATCCCCGGCAGGCCGGGCCGGTGGTCCAGACCGACCTGGTGGTCTTCGACCATGGCAGCGATGAGATCCCTGCCCAGCGGCCTCGGCTGGAGGCGCTGCTGCGGCGCGGCCATCGCCTCTTCGTCTTCGACGTCCGCGGGCGAGGGGCAATACGCAACCGGCCCGTCAACGGGCGTGACCCAGGCGCCGACTACGGCACCGAGTACAAGCTGGCCTCGGACGCCATGCTGCTGGGGATCTCCACCCTGGGGCTGCGGGTCTTCGATGTCCTGCGGGGGCTGGCCTACCTGCGTACGCGCCCCGACTGCGCCGACCAGCCCCTGGGCATCTATGGGGTAGGCTTCGGCGGGCTCCTGGCCTACCTGGCTGCCGCCCTGGACGAGGGTCTGGTCTCAGTTACGGTTGAGGACTCGCTCTACTCCTTCCGCGACTTGGCCTCCACCCGCTACTACAGCAGCCAGCTCTATGGCGTCTGGAGCATCGCCTGGGGGTTCCTGCGTCACTTCGACCTGGCCGACCTCCTGCCTTGCATGGGCGAGGCCCAGGTGACACTGCTCAACCCGCGCGACGCCCGCGGCGAGGTGGCCGATGCGGACGCCCTGCGCCGGCAGTATATCGAGCCTGGGCTCCGCCCCGTCCGGGTCTTGCTGCCGGCCACACTGGAGGCAGAGGCCACCCGCTGAGCCCAACGCCGCATCCTAGCAACTGCGTCCATCCAAGGAGGAACAACCTGATGCCCCTGATCGAGAAACTGGGCAGCTTCTACCTAGGCAGGGAGTACGACCTGGATGCCGGGCGCATCCTGGACCGTCCCGTCCACTACGACTCCCGTCATCTCACCACCCACGCTGTCTGTGTGGGCATGACCGGCAGCGGCAAGACTGGCCTGTGCATCTCCCTGCTGGAAGAGGCGGCCCTGGACAACGTGCCCGCCATCATCATTGACCCTAAGGGCGACATGGCCAATCTCCTCCTCACCTTCCCGGACCTGCGGCCAGAGGACTTCCGCCCCTGGGTGAACCTGGATGACGCTGGGCGCAAGGGCCTGGACCCCGACACCTACGCCCAGCAGGTCGCTACCTCCTGGCGGGAAGGGCTGGCCGAGTGGGACCAGGGACCGGAGCGCATCCGCCTGCTGCGGGAGTCCGCCCAGTTCTCCGTCTACACCCCCGGCTCCACCGCCGGCCAGCCCATCAGCATCCTCGATAGCTTCAACCCGCCCCCTCTGGACTGGGCAGTGGAGCAGGAAGCACTGCGAGAGCGCATACAGGGGACCGTGTCTGCCTTGCTTGGGCTGGTGGGAGTGAACGCCGACCCCCTGCTCAGCCGGGAGCACATCCTGCTCTCCAACATCCTGGAGCACTACTGGCGGGCCGGCGAGTCGGTGGACCTAGGCAAGCTCATCATGGCGGTGCAGAAGCCACCCATGACTAAGCTCGGGGTGCTGGACCTGGACTCCTTCTTCCCGGAGAAGGAGCGCTTCGCCCTGGCCATGCTGCTCAACAACATCGTAGCCTCGCCCGGCTTCGCCGCCTGGCTGCAAGGCGAGCCCCTGGATGTAGCCTCGCTGCTACACACCCGGGAGGGCAAGCCTCGCCACAC
>JBMNTK010000041.1:0-21767 GCA_050945695.1 Anaerolineae bacterium
ATCATCGTGGAGACCTGGACTAGGCTCGCCTACGCGGAGATGTACGCGGGGGTGGTCGCCATGAGTCTGCTGGGCCTGGGGTTCTACCTGGGCATAGACCGGTTGGAGAAGCGCCTGTGCCCGTATCTGTTCCTAGAATGACCCTGCCCTCGCGGCAGGAGAAGCCCGCCTACGTCAGCCGGATGTTCGGCGGCATCGCCGGCCACTACGACCTTATGAACCGCCTTATGACGGCGGGCCGAGATGGCGCCTGGCGGGCAGCAGCGGTTCGCTGGCTCGATCCTCAGCCGGGACACCTGGTGCTAGACGTGGGCACGGGCACGGGCGACTTCCTGCCCCTCTTGGCCGGGCGGGGATGCCAGGCCGTGGGCGCGGACTTCTCCCTGCCCATGATGCGCGCCGGGCGGGAGAAGTTGGCCCGGGCCTCGGCGCCGGTGTCACTGGTGGCGGGAGATGCCATGCGGCTTCCCTTCCCGGATGCCACCTTCGACGGGTTGGTGAACGGCTTCCTGCTGCGCAACGTGGCCGACCTGGACGCCGCCCTGGCGGAGATGAGGCGAGTGCTCAAGCCCGGTGGGCTGGCCGTGTGCCTGGAGATCACCTGGCCCCGGCTGCCTCTCTTCCGGGAAGCTTTCGGCCTCTACTTCGGGCGGCTCGTTCCCCTGCTGGGGCGGCTGATCAGCCGCGACCCGGAGGCCTATTCCTACCTGCCGAGCTCCGTGGCGGCCTTCGTCTCGGCATCGGAGCTGGCGGAGCGGATGCAGGCGGTGGGGTTCCGCGAGGTGGCGTACCGGCGCCTGGCCCTGGGCGCGGTGGCCCTCCACCGAGGTGTGCGCTAGCCCGGCGGCCCTCACTCACCGCTCACCGTGATCGTCCCCACCACCACTGCCCCTGAGGGGAGCCCCCGCGCTGACTGCGGCCGGAGGCGCTCTCCCGTATCCCACTCATAGACCCCAAGCAGCAGCTGGTACTGCCCCGGGGCGACGTCCTCAGGCAACGCGAGGGTGTAGGTCGAGGCGAGCGCTTCCCCCGCGTCCAAAGCGCGGCCCTGACCCTCGTAGGGGGCGCCATCCCACTGGGCCAGGGGACGCTCCTGGGCATCGGCCAGGTGCAGGAAGGCCGACAGGCCGTCAATGAGAGCGTCGGGGACCTGCCAGCCTACCGTCACGTCTATGGCTTCTCCGGGCCGGGCATCCTGAGTGTGGATGGTCCAGCCGACCGCGGCGAGGTCACCCTCACCGAAGGTGATGGGCTCGCGGTGCTCCAGCAGGGCGGCCAGCTGAGCCGGGGTGGGCGACACCAGCACCTCGCCGGCGACCCAGGTGGCCTCCCCCAGCGACACTACCAGCCGGGCAGGGCCTGCCGGCACCTCCGGCGGCAGAGCCAGCGGGATGACCTCGGTGATGGTCTCGCCCGGGCGCCACAGCCTGGTTGGGAGCCCACCCCGCAGCGGCCCCTGCTCCGGCGCCACCACGATCTCGGTTCCGTCCGCGGGGCGCACCGCGACGCTGATGGTCAGGTCGTCCACCAGGGGCGCCAGGCACTGCCAGGTCATGACCAAGGGAACGGTCGCGCCGGGGTTGAGGACGGGTACGCCAGGCAGCCCGACCTCGCTCAGCTGGACCTCCGGCCGGGGCGAGGCCGCAGGAGTCCAGGACGTGTTGGGCCGGGGCGGATAGGCCGGAAGGCGCCGGTAGAGCCTCATGCGGGCAGCGGGGTCGCCCTGGGCGGAGTAGTCGAAGCTGGCCGCTACCTGGTAGGCGCGCTGGAACCAGGGCTCCCGTTCCACCGCTTCCCAGGCGGTGGCGTCCACGGCCAGGACGTACTCCGGCCAGAAGCGGTTCACCGCCAGCACCAGGCTCTGGCCCCAGTCCAGGAGCCGCTCGGCCAGGTAGGGCGACACCAGGCCCATGGTGTCCACCACCTCGATGCCGGAGAACCAACCCACCACGCCGATCTCCAGCAGAGCCACGCTATCGCCGGGCTGCGCGTGCGCGGACAGCCACTGGCCGGCATCGCGGTAGGCCAGGGCGCGGGCGGGGCTGGCCTCGGCCGAGCGCAGCGAGTGCGTCAGCATCTGGCCAGCGGGCAGGAGCAGGGCCGCCGCTAGCAGGGTTACGGCCAGCCCTCGCCACCGCCCGGCCACCGTGGCGACGGTATGGAGACCTTCGACGGCCAGCACTGCCACCAGGGGCACCAGGGGCACGTAGTACCAGCCAAAGTGCGGCATGCCGGTGAGCCAGTAGGCCACGGTGTAGAGGCCACCCCAAGCCACGTAGGGTTGCCAGGGCGCCGCTGAGCGAAGAGCACGGGGTAGGCCCATGAGGGCCAGCCCCAGGTAGGGGACCAGGAGCGGCCATCGGGCCAGGCGTCCCCGCAGGAGTGCCAAGCCGCCCTGTACGAAGTCACCACCACCGAACCCGGGGCTGTGGGCCAGCCCGGCCTTGGCGTGGAGGGAGTTGGGGAAGGGCGAGCCGTAGTGCCCCCAAGCCCAGAGGTACCAGGGCGCCACGATGAGCCCGGCCAGGGCCGCTTCCTTCCAGGGCAGGCGCCGCTCCCGCAGGGCAGTGGCCACCAGGACTACTACCACGACGATCCCACCATCGAGCCGGGTGAGGGCCGCCAGGCCGGCCAAAGCCGCGGCGGGAAGCCCCCGTCCCGAGCCGGCGAGCAGCAGGCTTGCGAGGCACAGGAGAGCGTACAGCGCCGACTCCATGCCGAGGTTCTCGGCGAAGGTAGCGCTGGCAGCCAGGACCAGGAGAGGCACCCCGGCCCACGCCGGCCGGTGCCGAAGGACATAGCCGAGGGCCAGGATGGCGACCGCCCAGGAAAAGCCGCTCATCCAGACGGCCAGGTCCGGCAGGCCCAGCCCGAGGCGGTGGCCGGCGGCCAGCAGCAGCGTGAACAAGGGGGTGCTAGTGCCCAGGACGGGCTCGCCGGGGTTGTAGACCAGCCCGTTGCCCTCGGCCAGGTTGCGAGCGTAGCGGAAGGTGATGTAGGCGTCGTCCCCCAGGAGGTGGTGCTGGGAGAGAGCTACCCACAGCGCCACTGCGGCCGCCAAGGCAGGCAGAGCCCACGTGCGCACCAACCAGGGCGCGAGGACATCTAGGCGCTGAGGGCGCGGCAGCCGGTCCGTTGTTACAGGGCCACTAGGCGGCACGGGCACAGTCAGCTCGGCTCGTTGGGGGATGGCGCGGCCGTTTGTGACCGCGCCTGGCCAGTATAGCGCGCCGGCGCCCCGGCCGGCCACCTCCGCGGGAACGTACCTTGATGGAAGCGCGGCGCTTCCGTATACTCGGGCCGAACCCAGAGCCGATTGCCCGGCAGACGAGGAGGCTCCGATGAAGAAGATCATAAACGACCCCTTCCAATTCGTAGACGAGGTGCTCGAGGGCATACTCCTGGCGTATCCCTGGCATCTGAAGCGGGTCGAGGGAGAGGGCAGGGCCCTGGTGCGGGCCGATGCCCCGGTCAGAGGGAAGGTCGGTATCACGACGGGGGGCGGCTCGGGTCACATCCCTGTGTTCCTGGGCTACGTGGGTCCTGGACTGTGTGATGGGGTAGCCATTGGCAACGTGTTCTCGTCACCGCCGGCCGAGGCCATGCTCGCGGCCACCAAGGCGGTGGACGGTGGCGAGGGCGTTCTCTACCTCTACGGCAACTACGGCGGCGACGTCATGAACTTCGACATGGCGGCCGAGATGGCGGACATGGAGGGCATCCCGGTCAAGACCGTGCTCGCCCACGACGACGTGGTCTCGGCCCCACCCGACCAGGCTGCCCGTCGCCGGGCCGTGGCCGGGCTGTACTTCGCCTACAAGATCGCGGGCGCCTGCGCGGCCGAGGGCAAGGACCTGGACGGTGTGGCCGCGGCGGCCCAGCGGGCGGCCGACCAGACTCGTAGCATGGGCGTGGCGCTGTCTCCGTGCACCGTGCCGGCGGCAGGCAAGCCCACCTTCGAGATCGGCGAGGACGAGATGGAGCTGGGCATGGGCATCCACGGCGAGCCCGGGCTGGAGCGAAGCAAGCTCAAGCCGGCGGACGAGATCGCGGAGGCCATCGTGGAGAGAGTGGTTGCCGACCTGCCCTTCCGCAGTGGCGACGAGGTGGCAGTGTTGGTGAACGGCCTGGGGGCTACGCCGCCGGAGGAGCTGTTCGTGCTCTACCGCAAGGCGCACCAGTTGCTGACCGACCATGGCCTCAAGATCCACAAGGCCCTGGTGGGCGAGTACGCGACCTCGCTGGAGATGGCAGGGGCTTCCATCAGCCTGCTGAAGCTGGATGACGATCTCAAGCGGTGGCTGGATGCCCCGGCGTTCTCACCATTCTTGCTCCAACAGAGGGTAACTCAGCAATGAAGGATGCGGTGACGGTAGAGGAGGTGCGGGCGGCGCTGGCCAAGGTAGGCGAGGACGCGGCCGCCAACGCTGAGACACTGCGGGAACTGGACGCCGCCACCGGTGATGGTGACCTGGGCGTGACCATGACGGTGGGCTGGGGGGCGGTACGCGAGGCCCTGCCCGGGCTGGGTCAGGGCGACATCGGCACCCTCCTGGCGCAGGCCGGCATGACCTTCAACCGGGCGGCTGCCTCCACGTTTGGCGTGCTGTTGGCCACGGCCCTGATGCGCGCCGGAAGGGAGCTCAAGGGGCTCACCGAGGCGCGCCTGCCGGACGTGATCCGGGCGGCAGAGGGGGCGTTCGCCGGCATCAAGGAGCGGGGCAAGGCTGACGTGGGCGACAAGACCATGCTGGACGCTCTTGACCCGGCCATTGCCGCCCTGAAGGACGCCGAGGCACAGGGCAGGTCGCTGAGAGAGGCCCTGGATGCCGCCGCAGAAGCAGCCATGCGCGGGGCGGAAGCCACCGTCGGTAAGATGCCCAAGTTCGGACGGGCCTCTTGGCTGGGGCCCCGAGCGGCTGAGGTTCAGGACCCTGGCGCCACTGCCGTAGCCCTGATGTTGCGCTCCCTGGCCGAAGCCCTGCGCAGTTAGCCAACTGGGCCGATAGGGAAGTGTGAGGGGAGCAGCTTGGCTGCTCCCTCTGTTGCTTGAGGAGTATGTAATGGCGATTACCATAGTTGGTTTGGGACCAGGACCGTTAGCTCAGATGAGTCTGGGGGCCTGGCAGGCGCTGGAGTCGGCCGGGGAGGTGTTCGTGCGCACGGCGCGTCACCCTACCGTCCGGCAGTTGCCCCCTGAGATTCAGGTGCGGCCCTTCGACGCCGTGTACGAGAGCCACGAGTCGTTCGATCAGGTTTACGATGAGATCGCCCGTCAGATAACCGAACTGGGCCGCGGCGAGGGCTCGGTGGTGTATGCCGTGCCTGGGCACCCCTTAGTGGGGGAGACGACGGTACAGCGCATCGTGGCCATAGCGAGGCAAGAGGGCATCCCGGTTGAGATCGTGCCCAGCGAGTCCTTCCTGTCTGCGGTCATGGTGACGCTGGGGCTGGACGGTCTCGACCTGCAGGTGCTGGATGCCACCGAGGTAGCGCGGCTTTGGCACCCACCGCTGCGGGTGGACGGGCCGGCGATCCTAGGACAGCTCTACGACCGCAGCATTGCTTCAGGGGTGAAGCTCTGTCTCCTGAACGCCTATCCACCCGATCATCAGGTCGTCCTGGTGCGGGCGGCGGGCACGGCGGAGCAGGTCGTCCGGCGCTTGCCCCTGGAGGAGCTGGACCGCCAGCCGGACATAGATCACCTCACCTCGCTCTACGTGCCGCCTCGATCCACCCCGTCCAGCCTGGAGAGCTTCCAGGACACGGTGGCCCGGCTGCGCTCGCCGGAGGGCTGCCCGTGGGATCGGGAGCAGACGCACCGGACGCTACGCGAGACGCTCCTGGAAGAGACGTATGAGGTCCTGGAGGCGTTGGACGACGAGGACCCGGAGGAGCTGAGGGTGGAGCTGGGCGATCTGCTCATGCAGATCTGCATGCATGCCCAGATGGCCACGGAGGAAGGGTACTTCACCATCTACGACGTGGTGGCCGGGATAGACGAGAAGATCCGACGGCGTCACCCCCACGTGTTTGCCGACACCACCGTGAGCGACTCCGAGGAAGTGCTGCGCAACTGGGAGGAGATCAAGCGCGCCGAGCGAGGCGAACAGGACTCTCGGTCGCTCCTGGCCGGGGTGCCGGCTGGCCTTCCCGCTCTGGCCCAGGCCAACGCCTACCAGAAGCGGGTGGCCCGAGTGGGGTTCGACTGGCGTCACGTCGAAGGGGTCTGGGAGAAGGTGCTGGAGGAGGTCTCGGAGCTTCGCGCTGCCCTGCCGGAGGAGCGAGAGGCAGAGCTCGGCGATCTGCTCTTCGCAGTGGTGAATCTGGCCCGTCACCTGGAGTTGGACGCCGAGACGGCACTGCGCCAGGCCAACGCTCGCTTCCGCCGTCGCTTCGAGCGGATGCAGGAGATAGCAGCCGAACGCCAGATAGACTTCGCCAGGCTGAGCCTGGAGGAGCAGGATCGGCTCTGGGAAGAGACCAAGCAAGAGGAACGGGGCGAGGGAAGCTAGTCCGCGAGCAGGGAGGTGGGTATGACCCGGCTGATCCAGGTGGGGATAGGTGGGATGGGCGGTACGTGGCTGCGTACCGTGCTTGCGTCGGACGAGGCTGAATACGCCGGCTTCGTCGAGATCAACGACGAGATCGCCCGTAAGCAGAGTGAGCAGTTCGGCCTAGACCCCTCACTGATCTTCCCCACCTTGCCGGAGGCCATGCGGTCCCTGAGTGCGGATGGCGTCATCGTGGTGACGCCGCCCCAGTTCCACCGGGAGCAATCCATCCAGGCGTTGCGGGCCGGGCTGCCGGTCCTGTCAGAGAAGCCCCTGGCTGACACCATGGAAGCGGCCCGCGAGATCGTCCGGGTTGCGGACGAGACCGGTGTCCTGCACATGGTGGCGCAGAACTACCGCTACAGCGTGCCCATTCAGACGCTCAAGGCGGTGCTGGACTCGGGCCGACTGGGCAAGGTGGGGGCGGTGTCGGTGCGCTTCTTCCGGGGGCCGCACTTCGGGGGCTTCCGGGAGGAGATGCCGTACCCGCTGATCGTGGACATGAGCATTCACCACTTCGACCTCATGCGCTACCTGCTGGGGCGGGAGGTGGTGGAGATCCGCGGGTTTGGCTTCAACCCCTCTTGGAGCTGGTTTGGCGGCGACGCCTCGGCACTGGTGTCGTACCGGTTCGCCGGTGATGGCAGCGACGTGTTCGTCGGGTACCACGCTTCCTGGTGCTCCAACGGGTGGGACCTGTCCTGGAACGGCGAGTGGCGCTTCGAGTGCGAGCGGGGCGTGGCCCTGTTGGAGCAGGACCGGGTGTGGGTCCAGGAGGCCGGCGGCGAGCGGGAGGAGGTGCCTCCCGTGGCCATGGAGAAGACCGGGCAGGCCTACCTGCTCAGTGAGTTCGTGCGGGCCCTTCGCGGCGGGCCGGCCCCGGCGACGGTTTGTCAGGACAACATCCGATCGCTAGGGATCGTCTTCGATACCCTGGCCGCGCTCTACGACCAGTGACGCATGAGTCCCCGCGGCTGAGGTGATGGCCGCGGGGACTCTTTGCTAGCTATCTCCCGGCTACCGCCAGTCCATCTTGTAGACGTCCCAGCTGCCGGGGACGGTGCCCAGCTTGAGGACTCGGCGCGGGGTGCCGCCGCTAGAGTCTACCACCCAGATGCCCCATTCATCGCCCCGGTTCGACAGGAAGGCTATGTACTGCCCGTCTGGCGACCAGACTGGCGCCACGTCCATGCCCTGGTCGTCGGTGATGCGAACCGGCTGTCCGCCTTGTAGGTCCTTCACCCAGATGCTATGGGTGGCAGACCGCGGCGACGTGAACGCGATCTTAGTGCCGTCGGGGGACCAGGCCGGCATGTCGTCGGCGGCGTTGTCGGTGATCCTGCCCAAGGAGGTGCCGTCGGCCAGCCCCTGGTAGATGCCGCAGTTGTTGCCGGTAGGGTCGCAGCCACGGTAGGCCAGGACGCCGCCCGGCCCCCAGTCCGGCGACTTGCCGAAGGCGAAGCTGGTGGCCTCTCCGCCCGAGAACCAGGATTCACTCACATAGAGGCGCCACTTCCGGTCGCCCTCACGCGTGGAGGCGAACGCCAGCCGACCATTGCCCGGCTCCCAGGTGGCGTACTGGTCCTCGGGGTGGGCGGAGACCTTGGCGGCGAAGGTGCCATCGCGGGCGGAGACGCTTATCCCTAGCCGATCGGGCGACAGGTTGTGGAAGGCGACGTAGCCGTCATCTCGGACCGCGGCCTGTTCGGCGTTGGCGATGAAGAGGCGTGGAGGCTGGGACGAGCCGGCGGCCAGGGTGTACACGCCGGTGACGCCCGACTGCGGGTCCACCATGGTGAAGTAGAGGGTGCCTGACCCGGGCAGAGCGGCCAGGCTGCCACTCTGGCCGGGGGCCGGTGAAGGGACCAGGCCAGGAGTGCCCGTGGTGTCGGGAGTGATGGTAGCGGGTGGGTTCTCGCAGTAGGCGACGGCGAGGGCTGCCTTAGTGTCTACGGTGGGGCTCTCGCGTATGGCGGAGGAAAGCGCGTACTGGTCCGCCGCCTCGCACCATGAGCCTTCGGAAGAGAGCTCGTCACCCCAGCGCACGTAGGCGCTGGCAAGGCGCTCCTCCGTGTCGGCGTAGTCGGGGCTGAGGGAGTGGAGTTGCTCGAGCCTGGACACGACCGTTGGCCAGTCAAGTCCCCAGGCATCCATGGCCTGTAGGTAGAGGCTGGCCAGCGTGATCTGACGGCGGATGTCTACGCTCTCTGGGTTGAGGGCCAGGGCCTGCTTGAACCATTCCAGGGCGGCGGTGACGTCGTGGGCCTCTAGGGCCTGGGCGCCGGCGCCGTACATGCTCTGGAAGAGGAGGGCCCGCACCTGTTCGGCCTTGTAGTCAGGGACGAGGCTCTGTACCTCGCGCAGGGTGGCGATCGCCTTGCTCCAGGACTCGGCTTCCATCTCGTCCTGGGCGCGAGAAAGGAGGCCGGCAGCGATGTCCTCCCGCGCCTGAGAGGTGGGAGTGGGCTGGGCGAGCATGGCCTCCCGCGCCCGCTGGAGCTGAGCGGAGGTATCCAGGTACCCGGGGCGGATGCTTTCCACGTACTCGAACTCGGCCACGGCTAGGGCGTAGTCCCCCTTCTCGAAGGAGGAGACTCCCCGGGAGTAATGCTCCGCGACCGCGGTCAGCTTGACCCGTTCGCGGTCGCGGAGGCCGTTATACACCCCGAAGGCGCCCGCTCCGGCCAGGAACAAGGCGAGGACGCCGGCGATGAGAAGCCCGTACAAGAGAGGCCGCTGGACCCAGCGGCGTTCGCGCTCAGGATCCGGGGCGGCCTCGAGGAGTTCAGTGTCAGGGAGAATGGCTGAGACGTCGCCGTAGCTGCCGCAGTTTGGGCACTCCACCTCCCGCCCGGAGAGGGGATGGCCACAGACTTCGCACTTCACTTCCTTGGCGATGTCCTGACTCAAAAGATACTCACTCCTACCCTATGGGTGCGTGCCTCGTGGAGCGCCGCCAGACCCTCTTCCGCCGCCTGGGTAGTGGGTAGGGCGGCCTCATCCGGCTTGTCAGACACGCCGATCACCAGGGTGCCCGCGTCCTTCCAGAGCTGGACCAGCTCGGTTACCTCGCGGGTGAGCACGATCTCGCTCTTGAGGGCCTCCTCGGCCGAAGGCGTGCCTGGCAGGCAGCCCAGCCGGGCGATGGTGGCGCGGAACTCCTGGTAGCGGAACTCCTTGAACGGCGTAGGGTCCCCGGCTCGGAACCGGCAGTACACGGAATCGTGCACCTGCGCGAGGGGCGTGCCGGCCAGGAGGGCACGGTTAGCATCTACCCATTCGACGAACTGGGCAAATGAGGCAAGCGAGCCGTCGCGTACGCCCTGGATGACGTCATCCAGGGTGCGCAGTCCGGCGCCGATGGCCAAGCAGATGTAGACCAGGTAGTCCTGGTTATCCGCCGTGAAGACGTGGTACTCGGGCTGATTGAGGCGATGGTAGGCGGCTAGGAACCGCTCCTCGTCGTACTGCGCGCCCAGCAGGTCGGCCGCTATGGCTCGGACCCCGGCGATGCGGGCCTCGTCAATGACGCGGTCGTTACGGCCGCGGGCGCCGATGGCCGTCTTGTCCAGGTCCACGATGGCGAGCGTGCTTCCATCCGGCGTCAGGCCGCGCTGCCCGAGGGCCTGGTGGAAGGCGGCCAGGTGAGACCAGCGATTGGCGAGGAACAGCCCCGGCTCCGCTTCCTCCAGGCTGGGCTCGGCGCCCAGCTTCTCCGAGCAGATGAACGCCGCCCCGTCCCAGCCGGTAGCGGCGCGCAGGTTGGCGAAGGCAGTGCCGTCGTTGAGCCGAGTGTCGCCCACTGAGAGCACCCGCGTGATGGGCCCGGTGCCCCGAAGGGCAGCGGCCTGCATGGCGATGTGAGCCACCACCCGGGCATAGTCCATCTCGGTCTTGCGCGGGATGCGGCCGGCCGGCAGCCCCAGCGCCCGCGTGGACTCCTCCAGGCGCGGCAGGGCCGGGTTCATGGGCTCCAGGTTGCGATAGACGATCAGATCGCCGAGGAAGTCGCTGATGGAGAAGAGGCCGTCTACGATCACAGTTGGCCGTCCGCGAGGCGAGCGCGCATGGCTTGGGCCAGGTCCAGGATGTCCCGAAGGACTCCCGCTGCCGTCACCGGAGTGCCGGCACCGGGCCCGCAGAGCCTCATGGGAGAGGTGTAGCGTCGGCTGGACAGGACCACTAGGTTGTCGGGGCCCTTGAGCGAGCCGAACGGCGAGTGCTGAGGCACTGACTGCAGCCCGATGGTCACGCCGTCGCGGGTGACTCGGGCCAGGTAGCGCAGGGTCTCCCCGCGCTCGGCCGCCGCCTGCTGGCGCCCGCCGTAGTGGGCGTCCAGTTCGGAGGCGCGATCGAGGAACTCGGGCACACTGAGGTCTCTTAGGTCGGGCGGGTAGAGCGCCTCCACGGCGATGTCCTCCAGTTCCATGCGCAGCCCCAGGGTGCGGGCCAGGATGAGGGCCTTGCGGGCCACGTCCATGCCGCCCAGGTCATCGCGTGGGTCAGGTTCGGTGTAGCCCTGCTCCCGAGCCAGACGGACGGCTGAGGAGTAGCTGTCGCCTTCCTCCAGGCGCGAGAGCAAGAAGCCCAGCGTCCCGCTCAACATGCCCTCGACCGCAAGGACCTCATCGCCGGTCCGAAGGAGGTAGTCGAGGGAGTAGATGACGGGCAGGCCGGCGCCCACGGTGGCCTCGTATCGCAGCAGGCCGCGGGCGGTCAGCGCGTCCCAGGTGTCCTGGGAGCCGGAGAGGGGGCGCTTGTTGGCCAGGACGATGCCGCAGCCCGCTTGGGCGGCGGACAGGAGGAGAGGAAGCGTCGCGTCGGACGCCGTGGTGTCCACCACGATGGTGGGTTCAGTGCGGGAGGTTAGCCAGTCCCCGAGGGCAGCGTTGGATATGCTGCCTTCGGCTGCGGCTAGGCTACCGCCCCCGGTCTTCAGGGCGAGCAGGGCCTCAGCATCTGAGGCGGAGATGCCTTGCTCCGAGACCACGGCGGCCCGGCTATCCGCCAGGGCAGCCAGCCTGAGGCCGGAGGAGGCACGCGCCTCGAGGGCCAGATACTGGCCCAAGAGTGCTGACCCAACACCGCCCACGCCAAGCTGAACGAGACTCAGTGTGCTCATTGATGGGCCTGTCCGTGTGATGGTCGGCGCTCAGTATATGCACGGGGGAACGGGGTGGCAATGAACGCCGATGGGGCACAAACGAAAGTCCGCCGGAGGCGGCGATGGAGCAGGGGAGTCCATCACCCGGCTCGGGCCGGCATGGACACCCTTCTACAGGTGTAGTATCCTCGGCGTGAACTACACCAGGTTCCCTATGGTGGGCATCTCTCCAGCGGGCGGCTCCTGTTAGCCTAGCTCCGACGCGGGCAAGGCTGCGTCTGCTTCCAACCACGGACCCGGACTCGTTACTTGGTTGTAGGAGGGCAGCGTGCGGAAGAACGGTTTCCTCGTCATCGCGGTATTGCTCATCGTGCTCATGGCCGGGGTGACCGGCTCCCTCTACGTGTGGGTAGAGGCCCGAGCCCAGCAGTCCGCCGTTGCTCCCGTGGTGCTCTCGCCCGAAGGGGAAGTGGTGGCCGACCACGACCCCGCGGCGCCGTTCGAGATCCAGTTCAGCCAACCGATGGATCGGGCCAGCGTGGAGGCCGCCATTCAGCTGTCGGCCGGGCTGACCTACACTGTGGACTGGAAGGACGACAGCACGCTCCTCATCCATCTGCGGGGGCTCGGCGCCGGGGGCACTTACCACGTGGCCCTGGGCGTTGGGGCCCAGAGCCTGGAGGGAGTGCCACTGTCGCAGCCGGTCAGCTGGACCCTGCTGGTGGCGGCCGACCTGACGATCAGCAGCGTCCAGCCCGACGATGGGGCCGAGGGCGTTCCGCTGGACTCGCCCATCACGGTGGTGTTCAGCCAGCCGGTGGTCCCCTTGGGCACGGAGTTGGACCGAGCCGACCTGCCCCAGCCCCTGACTTTCGAGCCGGACGTCGCCGGCCGCGGGCGCTGGGTCGGCAACAGCATCTACCGCTTCACCCCCAGCGACGGGCTGGCCCCCGCCACCACCTACCGGGTGACGGTGTCGGCGGACCTGACCGGCATGGCCGCCCCGTTCGAGTGGTCCTTCACCACTGTCGAACCCTACGTCCTACGCTACTCCCCCCTTCCGGTGCCGCCTGGGGGTGATCGGGCCTCGCTGGCTGCCCGGCCGACGGAGGCGGTGAAGATCGCCTTCGCCCAGCCCATGGACCGGGAGAGCGTGGAGGAGGCGCTGGAAGTCGCGTACGTGTCGGATGGCCTGGGGGCCGTCGAGGGCACGGTGCGCTGGTTCGCCAACACGCTGGTGTTCACACCTCGCACGCCCTGGGAACGAGGATCGGTGGTACGCGTCAGCCTCACCGGGGCACTGGCTGCCGGCGGGGTGGCCATGGAGCCGCTGGAGTGGGAGTTCCCGGTCATCGAGGAGCTGAGGCTGGTGTCCAGCGACCCCTCCGATGGGGCAGAGGACGTGTTCCCCAGCTCGTCCCTCGTGCTGAGGTTCAGCGCGCCTCTGGACAGGGAGACCTTCCTCGACTACGTGGAGATCAGCCCCGAACCCGAGTACCTGTATACGTACTGGGAAGGCGAAAGCGCGGTGTACTTGGACTTCGGGCCCAAGGCCGACACGACCTACGAGGTCACACTGGATGCTGAGCTGCGGGACCTTACCGGCTGGCGGCTGGGCGAGGACGTGGTCATCACCTTCACCACTGGCGACTGGCCGCCCTCCTACCAGCTGCTCGATAGCTGGCAGCCCTGGGCCTTCGGCGACCAGGACGAACCCCGAGCGTTCGTCACCTACCGCAACGTGGAGACTATCGAGTTCGCCCTGTACTCAATGTCCCTGGCGGACTTCATGGGCTATTACGGCGATGACTGGCGATTCCGGGAGGAGTACACCCCGTCGCCTGCCGATCTCCTGCGGGAGTGGACGGTGAAGACGGACGCTCCTCGCAACCAGTCGGGAAGCCTGAGCGAGCCCTTGGTCGAAGGCGGGGGGACCCTGCCGCCAGGCCTCTACTTCCTGACGGCCAGTACCCCTGAGACTCGCCGGCTCTATTCGCAGGACCAGCAGCGTCAGGTAGTGATAGTGGCCGCCAACAACGTGACCTTCAAGTGGGCCGGGGAGCAGGGCATGGCCTGGGTCACGGACTGGGACGAGGGAACCCCAGTCCCTGGGGTGACGGTGAGCTTCCTCGATGCCGCCGGCCGGGTGACAGCCTCGGGCGTGTCCGGTTCTGACGGTGTGGTCATGGGGGACCTGGCTGCTCAGGAGCCCTGGATGACGCACTCGGTGGTGGTGGGCGAGCCCGGCAGCGAGGACTTCGGGCTGGCCCTCAGCACCTGGACCACTGGGATCTCGCCGTGGCGCTACGAGGTGTACCAGTCGTGGTACACGACCCCCTATACGCTGTACCTGTACACCGACCGGCCCATCTACCGGCCGGGGCAGACGGTCTACTTCAAGGGTATCGTCCGGCTGGATGACGACGCCCGCTACCAGGTGCCCACCGACCTGCCGCCCTTCGAGCTGGTGGCGGTTGATCCGCAGGGCCAGGAGATCATGCGGGAGACCTTTACCCTGAACGAGATGGGCACCTTCCACGGCAGCCTGGTGCTGGCCGAGGACGCGCCCCTGGGCACCTTCAACCTTTGGGTCCCCAGTGACCAACTGGAGACGGGGTTCGGGGCCAGCTTCCAGGTGGCTGAGTACCGCCGACCCGACTTCGAAGTAACGGTGACCCCTGACCAGGACGAGTACGTCCAGGGGGACGAGATATCGGTGCTGGTGGAGTCGGCCTACTACTTCGGTGGGCCGGTGGCCGATGCCGAGGTGGAATGGACGGTCTTGACCCAGGACTGGTTCTTCGACTGGACGGGCGAGGGCTACTACGACTTCACGGACTACGACTACCTGCGCCAGCGCACCTACTTCGGTCCTTACGGCGAGGTGCTCACCGAGGGGACAGGGCGGACCGACGCGGACGGGAGGTTCATGATCTCCCTGCCGGCCGACATCGCCGAGCGCACAGTGAGCCAGACCTTCACCATCGAGGCCACGATCACGGACGTCAACGCCCAGGAGGTGAGTGGGCGGGCGTCGGTGGTGGTGCACTCGGGCGAGTTCTACCTGGGCCTGCGCCCCCTGTCCTACGTGACCGCGGTGGACCAGGAGGCGACCGTGGAGGTTATCAGCGTAGATGCTGATAGCCAGCCGGTGCCCGAGCGCACGGTGGAGCTGACCTTCTACGAGCACCGCTGGTACAACGTCCGCCAGAAGGTGGACGGCTACTTCCAGTGGAAGACCACCGAGGAGGATATCGAGGTCGCCCGCGAGACGGTGCAGACCGATGAGGAAGGCCGAGCCCAGGCCTCGTTCGTGCCCGAGATGGCGGGCACCTACAAGGTGGTGGCTGTCAGCGAGGACGAGCGGGGCAATGAGATCCGCTCCTCCAGCTACCTGTGGGTGAGCGGTTCGGACTACGTCTCCTGGCCGGTCCAGGAGGACTACACCATCGAGCTGATCCCCGACAAGAAGTCCTATCGGGTGGGCGAGACGGCGCGGGTGTTGATTCCCAGCCCCTACGAGGGGCCGGTGAGCGTGCTACTCACCACCGAGCGCGGCAGCATTCTGGACTACCAGGTGACCGAGCTGCAGGGGAGCGCTCAGGTGATTGAGGTACCTATCACCGAGGAGTTCGCCCCCAACGTTTACTTCGTGGCCGTGCTCATGCGGGGGGCAGACGAGTCCGCCTCGCTGCCGCCCTTCCAGATCGGGTTCGCCGGAGCGCAGGTGGAGGCCGATGCCCTGAAGTTGACGCTCGACCTCCGGCCGGACCGGACGGGAACCTACGCTCCGGGCGACACGGCGGAGTTCACCATCACGGCCCGGGACCATGAGGGCCAGCCGGTGGAGGCTGAGCTGTCCCTCAGCCTGGTGGACAAGTCGGTGCTGGCTCTCTCCGAGCAGGGCTCGAGGGATATCGTAGAGCACTTCTACAGCGAGCGCGGGCTGGGGGTGCAGACGGCAGTGGCCCTGACCCTCTCCACCGGCGACCTGCAGCGCCAGACCGAGGGAGGTCCGGGCAAGGGCGGCGGTGGCGGTGATGGCGGCGGCGTGCGAGAGGAGTTCCCGGAGACGGCGTACTGGGAGCCCGAGGTACGCACCGACGCTGACGGCGATGCCGTCGCCAGCATCACGCTGCCTGACAACCTCACCACCTGGACCCTAGAGGCCAAGGCCGTCACCGAGGACACCCTGGTGGGGCAGGCCACGGTCGAGATCGTGGCCACGAAGGACCTCCTGCTGCGGCCGGTGCTGCCGCGGTTCCTGGTGGTAGGGGACCGGGCGCAGGTCGGGGCGGTGGTGCACAACAACACCAAGGAGACCCTGACGGTTGAGGTGGCCTGCGTCCTCGAGGGCCTGGAGGGCTCGCTGGAGCCCCAAGAGGTCACAGTCGAGGCCGGGGGCCGGACCCTGGTCACCTGGGACGTGGAGGCTACGACGCGAGGCGAGGCCACCGTCACCTTGTCGGCTGAGGGCGGCTCCCTCCAGGACGCCGTTCGCCAGACGGTGCCCGTGTACGCCATGACCGTGGCGGAGGTGGTTGCTACCAGCGGCGACGTGCCGCCGGGAGAGACCGTCCAGGAATCGGTGGTGCTGCCTTCCCGTTACGAAGAGGGTGAGCTCTCGGTCCGGGTGGAGGCTTCGCTGGTGGCGGGCATGATCCCGGGGCTGGAGTTCCTGCGCCACTACCCCTACGAGTGCATAGAGCAGACGCTCAGCCGCTTCCTGCCCAACGTGGTGACGGCGCAGGCGCTGCGCGAGGCCGGCGTCGAGGACTTCGAGCTGGTTCAGGGGCTGTCTCAGCAGGTCGGGATCGGCCTGCAGCGGCTCTACAACAACCAGCACGGCGACGGCGGCTGGGGATGGTGGTATGCGGACGCAAGCGATCCGTATCTGACGGCCTACGTGGTGCTGGGGCTGGCCAAGGCGCAGGAGGCCGGGTACGCGGTGGATGCCGCGGTGCTGGACCGGGCCACGGCGTTCTTGGTGGCATCGCTACACGGGACCCAGCGGGACAACAAGCCTAACCTGGATGCCGACACCCGAGCCTACATCTCCTACGTGCTGGCAGAGGCCGGCGAGGGTGACCTAGGGGCGTCGGTGCGCCTGTACGAGGAACGGGCCGGCCTGAGCAATCGCGGTAAGGCCCACCTGCTCATGGCGCTGGCCGCTCTCAGCCCGGAGGAGGTGCGCCGGCTGGACGTGCTCCTGGATGAGCTGGAGGGCGCCGCGATCCTCAGCGCCACGACCACTCACTGGCAGGATGAGGTGCAGTGGCGCTCTATGGGCACGGACGCGGTCACCACGGCTACCGTGCTGCAGGCCCTGTCCCGGGTGGCCCCGGACCACGACCTGCTGCCGGGCGCGGCCCGCTGGCTGATGGCGGCCCGCGAGCAGGGGCGCTGGCAAAGCACTTACGAGACGGCAGTGAGCATCATGGCACTGACCGAGTTCATGGTGGCCCGGGGCGAGCTGGAGGCCGGCTACGCCTGGACGGTGGCCCTCAACGAGCGCGAACTGGGATCCGGCACCTTCGATTCTGAGAACCTGGATGAGGCGCAGACGCTGACGGTAGACGTGGCGCGGCTGCTAGCCCGAGAGCCCAACCTGCTGACCCTGAGCCGGGAGCCGGTAGAGGGCACGGAGACCGACACTGGCGCCATGTACTACTCGGCATCGCTGGAGTACTACCCGCCGGCCGAGGAGCTACGGCCGGTGAGCGCGGGGATCACGGTGGCGCGCGAGTACGCCAGCGCCGACGGCAAGGAAGCGGGCCTGAGCTCGGCGGCCATCAACGACACCGTGCGGGTGAAGCTGACCATCGTTGCTCCCACCGACCTGTACCACGTGGTGGTGGAGGACCCGCTGCCTGCCGGCTGCGAGGGGCTGGACACCAGCCTCCGCACCACTACCACGGTAGGGGTGCAGCCCGAGGCCAGGGCGGTGGATGATCCTTGGGGATGGTGGTGGTTCAGCCACACGGAGATGCGAGACGACAAGGTCGTGCTCTTCGCCAGTTACCTGCCCCAGGGGACCTACGAGTACACCTACTACATGCGGGCCAGCATCGCCGGCGAGTTCAACGTCCGGCCGGCGCGGGCCTACCAGATGTACTTCCCCGACGTCTACGGCCACAGTGATGGCGGGACGTTCGCGGTGGAGAACCCATGACGCCGATGATCCGCGGATCCTCGCTTCGTGAGGAGCATTGATCCGCGGATCATCAAGAGTGCATGAGCGGTGCTACACCAGATGACGCTGATGCCCCGCCGGGGCATCAGCGTCATTCGTGTTCCTGGGGTGTCACTCCATAGCGAGCACCTGGCCGGTGGCGGCATCCACGGCCAGGACTGGCTTCTGGTCGCTCTCCTCGAGGTTGTAGATCCACCAAATGGCCTTGCCCAGGTCAGGATCCACGGCGAGGCTGTAGTCAATGTTGGCCTCGCTGGGGGCTGCGCCGCTGAGGCTGTTCAGGTAGACCTGAAGGGCGTCGTCGGAGTCGAGGACGACGGCATTAACGTCCACGGGTTGAGGCTTGGGGCGCTCGCCGATGGCCTCGGCTTCGACTGAGCCGGTGACCCTACCGTCAACCACCTGGACGTAATACTGGAGCACGTCCTGGGGTCGTCCGAAGCTGTAGAACCAACCCGCTGCCGAGGGCATGAAGGGCAGGTTGCGCTCCATCACGTACGAGGGCTGTATGCCCAGGAACTGGGCATCGGGGCTCCATTTCTGTGCGGCCTCGATGGCCAGGTCAACCCAGGCAAGCGCAGTCTCGCTGCGGCCGGTATTGAGGGGAAGGCCGGGTCTATCGAAAGGAATGGGTGAGACCGGGCTGACGAAGACGGGCTCAGCCAGGGTTGCGGCCGGCTGCGGGGTGGCGGTAGCGGCTGCGGGTTCTGCAGGCGCCGGGGTGTCGGTAGCTGCCGGGCTCGAGCCCCCGCAGGCCGCTACGATCAGAGCCAGGGCGGCGAGAAAGGCGATGATTCTCGAACGCATTGAGGGGTGCTCCTTCCGGAATGAGTGGGTCGCAGTATAGCGTGGTGTAAGACCAAGGGCCACCGGTCTAGCCGGTGGCCCTTTTGTGAGCCGACTTTGGCCCTAGTCAGGTCCGGTTACTGAGCCGGGACCGCGGTGTAGGCCAGGAGATAGTCACCCGGGGTAGCGGCGTAGCGCTGGTCGCTGTTCTCGTTTACCGTCACGACCAGAGGCTGGCCGTTGGTCGAGGTGACCTCAGCGGACACGCTGCTGCCGGGCGGGAGCGGGTCGCCCGCGTTGGCGAGCTGGATGAAGTTGTGGGTGCCGTTAGGCGGGACGCCCGTGGCGGTGCTGGTGTGGCCAGTGGCGAAGGTGACGGTGATGTCAGCCGGGGAGCTACCCACGTTCTGGACCGTCACGGCGGAGAACCAGCCGAAGAAGTCCTTCAGGACGACCGGGGCATTCACGGTCACGGCCGCCTGGGTGGGCGCGTTGTAGCTGGCCAGCAGGCCCTTGGCCTTGTCTTCCTGGTTCACCAGAACCACGATGCTGGTGTTGTTGGTGGACTCCACGCGAGCGGAGAAGATACCGTTGGCGTTGCCGGAAGGCAGGTTCGGGTTGTTGGGCTGGTAGTACTCAACCGAGGTGCGCGGGGCCAGAGTCCTGGTCTCGACCTGCCCGTTGGAGTAGGTGACCCGGATCTGAGCGTCCACGTTGTCGATGTTCTGGACGGTGAGCGAGCTCACGAAGCCGTAGTAGTTGTTGAGCAGCGAGGGCGCATAGGCCAGGGTGGTGCCGCTGGTGTAGGCGTTGTAGTCGGAGTACTCGCCGTGCATGGCCGAGCTCCAGATGTTGCAGACACCGACCAGCGCGGTGGAGGACTCAACCTGGACCGAGTAGCGACCCTGGGGCCCGGAAGCCAGCTGCGCGATGTCCTGCAGGGCGAAGACACGGGAGCCGTTGCCCGGGATGGTGCCGGTGGCGGTGTGAGCCAGGGCGCCGGCGTTGTTGTAGAAGCGGATGGTGACGTTGGCCTGGGTGGCCTCGGTGTTCTGCAGGACGAGCTCGGACCAGAACCCGTAGTAGTCCTTGTAGGTGCCGGGGAAGTAGAGCAGGGTGCCGGCCTCAGCCGCGTCAATGCCGTTGTAGGCACCGGCGGTGCTGGGGTTGGTCGAGCTGGAGTTGGCGACTACCAGCAGGGGCACGTTGCTCTGGATGACGGCGCTGTACTGACCATCAGCCAGGCCGGGAACCTCAGCCGGGACGTAGATGGAGCGGGAGCCACCGTCAGGGATGGCGGCCGAGAGCGGGAAGCTGTGGGCCAGGTTGCCGTCAGCGCCGTAGAAGTTGATGGTGACGTTCGCCGCTTCACCACCCGGATCCGTCGGGTTCTGAATGTTGATGGAGCTTACCCAGGTGCCCGGGGCCTTGGTGGTGGTGGTCCCCTGAGCCAGGGCGCCCATCGGGAGGATCGCCGCCAACAGGCTGACCACTAGAACTACTGCTAGAGCCCTACCGATACGTGATGACATTCTAGACCTCCGCATTGGGATGGCAGGATTGCCTTGTCTCATGAGGTCAATTTAGGCTCCTAGCCCCCTATGATCAATACCACTTTGGTGGTATCAGGGGGTTAGGGGGTCATCTGGGTGCCGGCAGAACCTCATGGCAGCCGCCATGAGGTCATCTGGGGACCCTACGTCCAGGTAGGAGCCGTCGGTGAAGGAGTGGCAGGTCACGGTCAGCCCCGATTGGGCAGCGGAGGTGAAAGCATCACCCAGAAGCAATTCGCTGCCGACCTCATCGCGGGCGCGAGCACAGAAGTCCCCAAGGTAAGCGGTGAAGGCCGGCCCCCAGCAGGCGATGCCCCACATGTACCGTAGGGGGCTCGAGCGAGGCTTGTCCACACAACGGATCAGCCGATGGCGCTCGTCCTCCTCGACCATGCCAAAGCGCCAGGGCTCGTCGGTGGCAAACAGCCCCAGGGTGACGTCGGCCTGACGCTCGCGGTGGTGCTCCAGGAGCTGGGCGTAGCAGTCGGGCGGATGGATGATGGTGTCGGGCATGCCGAAGAGGACGGTGGCCTCGCCCAACCAGGGGCGGGCCAGGTCCAGGGCGGCGGGCATGCCGGTGGGCTGCTCCTGCACCAGGTAGGCCATGCTGACGCCGTGAGCGCTGCCATCGCCGTAGAAGCGCAGGATGTCGGCCTTGCTGGAGTTGACGATCATGAAGATGCGCTTGGCGCCCCCGCGCACTAGGGCTTCCACCAGGTACTCACTCACCGCCTTGGGGGATAGCTTGCGCTTCCCGTTGACCTCCCGCCACCGGAAGCCTATGGGGAAGAGCTCCTTGCTTGAGGGCAGGGGCGCCACCCGGGTGCCGGCCCCCGCCGCGGGAATGAGTCCCACCAGATCGCTCACGATTCCTTCCTCCGCTTCAGGAGTAGATGGCATACAGCGGCAGTGGCCGCCCCGGAGGCCCAGGTGCCCACGATCAACGTCAGGCGCGAGAGCACGGCCAGGAGCCCGGCGGCCGCCACGCCCGTGAAGGGGGCAAGTAGCCCGGCCAGCGTGAACTCGCGGAGCACCCCCAGTCCCCCCAGGGCCACCGACCCCAGTATCCCGGCGACGGAGGCCGCTATCCAGGTGCCGTACAGGATCGGCCACGCCGGCAGCTCTGGCCCGATGGCCATGCCCAGGCACTGGATGAAGAGCCCCCCGATGAGCCACACCGCGACGTCGGTGATAGTGACTGCCAGAATGGTGCCCGACGACAGCTGGGCCAGGGCTGCGGCCCGCTCTGCCAGCCCCGGGCGCTTGAGCCGGCGGGAGACGGCCTCGCTGAGGCGCAGGAGCCCAGTCCGGCTGGGCGGCAGGAGAGGCGTGGCAACGAGAGCGATCCCTGGGATCAGTCCCCACGGCCAGGCCAGCAAGGCCAGGGCCAGACCGGCGCCGGTACACAGCTGGACCACCAGCTCCGCCCCCACGGCCAGGGCTGCCCCTGCGGTAGCACCGTCGGCCCGGTACATGAGCAGCCGGGTGGCGGTGGACCAGTAGAAGGCCCCCGGAAGGTTGCGGGTGAGAGCGGAGACGCTGAAGCGCAGCAGGTCCGAAAGCCAGCCCCCGCTGGC
>JBMNTK010000042.1:0-21719 GCA_050945695.1 Anaerolineae bacterium
CAGGGCCAAGAGGGCCCGCCGGATGCCATCACTACGATCGCTACCGCCGGCGGTCGGCCCGCGAATCCGGCCCCACAAAGAAACCAGCCCCGCCGAGTGCGGGGCTGGTTGGTGCCAGTTGGCTCGGTGAGGCAGTGCCGTTACTGAGCGGCCCGCCAGGGCTCGGAGTCGGGCGTGAACAGTGGCGACCCGAACTCCTCCACCCCGAACTGACCGATCAGCTCCTGGGCTTCCACCGAGATGATCCAGTCCACGAACTGCTCGGCCCAGTCGGCATGGATGTGATCACCCTTGTTAGGGTTCACGGTGATGACGCCGTAGGGGTTGAGCAGCAGAGGATCGCCCTCGACCAGTATCTCCAGGTCCAGGCCCTCAAGCTTGCGGGCGAGATAAGTGGCCCGGTCACTCAGCGAATAGGCCTGCTGCTCCTCCGCCATCTGGAGCACTGCGCCCATGCCCTGCCCGGCAGAGATGTACCAGTCGCCGGAAGGCTCAATGCCGGCCGCTGACCACAGGCTCTTCTCCCGGACGTGCGTGCCCGACTCATCGCCGCGAGAGACGAAGGAGGCCCCGGACGAAGCCAACTGGGCCATCGCCTCCGCCGCGTTCGTCATGCCGGCGATCCCGGCCGGGTCTTCGGCTGGGCCCACGATGATGAAGTCGTTGTACATGACGTCTTCGCGCCGGGTGCCGTGGCCGGCCTCCATGAAGGCATCTTCCTGGGCCCGCGCGTGAACCAGGAGCACATCGGCGTTGCCGTCCTCACCCAGCTTGAGGGCCTGCCCGGTGCCTACCGCCACCACATCCACATGGATCCCAGTCTTCTCTTCGAAGTAGGGCAGCAGGTAGTCGAGGAGTCCGGAGTCCTCCGTGCTCGTCGTCGTGGCCAGTAGCAGAGCCTCGCCCTCGGCGGGAGCGGGTTGTTGGGCCGGCTCACTGGCCGGAGTGGCCGTCGCTCCAGTGCAGCCCGTCAGGGCCAGTATCAGCGCCGCAGCCAGCAGTATCCGTCTTGTCATCCTCATTGCCTCCCTTGGCCGGCTGTTTCCAGCCGGCCCAAATTGCGTCGGCTCCTGAGCGCTGAGCCCAGGCTAGTACACCATTTCCCCGGACATGAAGGCCCTGGTCCTCGGGTCCCGGGGCGACTCGAAGAACGTGTCTGTCGGGGCGATCTCGATCAGTTCCCCGCCCAGCAGAAGGGCCACTCGGTCCGCCATGCGTCGTGCCTGGAACACGTTGTGGGTGACCAGGACGATGGTCGTCCCACGCTCGCGGTTCTGGGTACGCACCACCTCCTCGATGAGACCAACGTTGGCCGGGTCCAGATTGGCCGTCGGTTCGTCGAGCAGCAGCACCTCCGGCTTGAGCACCAACGCTCGGGCCAGCGCCACTCGCTGGGCCTCGCCACCCGACAGGGTTCGCGCCCGGCGCTTCTGGAGATGTCCAAGCCCCACCATCTCCAGCGCTTCCTCCACCTCCCGAGAGGAGTTGCGCTGCCCACGCAGGCCCAGTCCAAATGCCACGTTGTCGCGGACACTGCGGTTCAGGAGGATGGAGTGCTGGAACACGGTGGTGACCTGGCGGCGCACCGCCAGGGGCACGCCTCTCACCTGGGTCACGTCGCGCCCCAGGAAGGTGATCCGGCCAGCGGAGGGCTCCTCCAGGAAGTTGAGCAGCCGAAGCAGGGTGCTCTTGCCGGAGCCACTGGGGCCCACCACCGCCAGGATCTCCCCTCGGCCGACCTCCAGCCAGTCCACGCGCAGCACCGTGCTGCCCTCGTATTGCTTGGTGACATCCTCGAGGGTGTAGATGAGCTCGTTCACTCGTGCAGTGCCCTTCCCTGGAGCTGCAGCATCGCTAGGTTGGCGGCGAAGGAGAGGCCCAGCAGGATGGCCCCCAGAGCGAGGGCGAGGTCAAACGCCCCTTTGCGGGTCTCTAGCATGATGGCGCTGGTGAGCACCCGCGTGCGCCCCTCGATGTTGCCCCCTACGAGCATTACCGCGCCCACCTCCGAAATGATGCTACCGAACCCGGCGATGACCGAGACCACCACCCCGATGCGCGCCTCTGAGAGTATCGTCGCTGCGGTCTGCAGCCGCGTGGCCCCCAGGGCCTGCACCTGCTGGCGGAGCTGAGGCTCGACGCCCATCACGGCCGCCATGGTGAACCCGGCAACCAGCGGGAAGGAGATTATGCTCTGGGCCAGGACCATGGCTCCGGGCGTGAAGAGGGCCGGTACCCAGGGAGCGTTGAGCTGCCCCAGCGGTCCTGACCGGGAAAGCAGCAGATACACGAACAGCCCCACCACCACCGGCGGAAAGCCCATCCCCGTGTACAGGAGCGCCACCACCAGCCTCTTGCCCGCAAACCGGGTCAGCCCCAGTAGTGCCCCTATGGGGACCCCTACGAGGGTGGCGAACAGGAGGGCCACCCCGGAGACGTACAGCGACATCCGTACGATCTCCATCACCGCCGGGTCCCGAGTAGCAATCAGCCTCAGGGCCTCCCCCAGGCCCTCAACGATCTCGCCTATCGTGTCCCTCCCCAGGTATGCTTGCTATCTCAGGCGCTCAGCCGGACCTGCCCACACTGGCTGAGGTCGTATCCGCCCAGGGCTTCGGCCTCTTCGCGAAACCGCTGGCTCGCCATCAGGTCCACCAGGGTCACGAACTCCGAACGCTCCCGATCCCTCTCGTACAGCACCAACTCGAACCGCTCGCGGAAGAGCGGAACGAACCCCAAGCCCTCGGCGCGAGCCGCCGCCAAGATCCCCACGCCGACATCGGCCTGGCCGGTGGCGACGCTGTGGGCGACCTCCGTGTGAGTGCTCACCTCGTCCCCATAGCCGGCAATGTCCTCCGGCCGGAGGCCTTCATCGGCCAGGGCCCGGTCCAGCCATAGCCGCGTTCCCGATCCCCGGGGGCGGTTCATCAGGCGGGCACCCTTGGCCGCAACGTCAGCTAGGCCACGGAGGCCCAACGGGTTGCCTTCCTTCACGATGAGCCCCTGCTCCCGGAACGCCAGGGTGATCAGGGCCATGGTCTCCCCGGGGAACAGATGCTTGACGTACGGCAGGTTGTAGTCCCCCGTCTCGGCGTCGTATAGGTGACAGCCCGCCAGATGGCCCAGCCCCTGACGCAAGGCGATCAACCCGTCCAGGCTACCCAGGGGCACGATCCACATGCTCGGCCCCGCCCCCGACTCCCGGTATCGGCGCGCCAACAGCTCCAAGGCCAGGTCGTGGCTGCCGGTGACCACCAGCGCCCCCTCACCGGCCAGCTTGGGGGTCACCACCCGGCTGACGGCGAAAGCTCGGGCGCTGGCCCGGTAGTACTTCTCGACGAAGCCGGGCAGCTCCCTCGTTCCGGCCGGCTCCACCAACCCAACGTCCTCAAGCTGCTTGAGGTGATGCCGAACCCACGCCGCGTGCTTGCCCATGGCCTGGCCCAACTGGGTCAGGGTCGCGGGAGCAGCCATGAGGCGCTGGAGGATGGCCAGCCGGCGCTCATCCGCCAACACCCGCATCTCGTCCAGGTCCCCCACATGCCGCAGGCTGTCCATGATCACCCCCTGCCTGAAGGTGCGCCGTCGGTCCCGCGTACTCTAAAGGAATCCTTAGCCCTAACGCAAGCCTTAGAGTGGGCCTCGGCGCGGTTAACCGGGCCCGGACACACGTGGGCGGGGACCTCACGCAGAGGCACGAAGACGCCAAGCACTTGCCCGTGTCCTTCTGCGGCTCTTCGTCTTTGCGTGGGACGCACAGTCCGGTCCCGCACTCCTGAAGCGGTGTGTGGCGGCGCGTCACGTATGACGCGTCACTCGTCACGTGTCACGTGTCACTCGTCACGTATCACGTGTCACCACTGCCCTGGGCTTGCCTCCCGCATACTGCGATGGGATACTAACCATGCCGCTTCCTCGCCCCACGCAGCGCAGGCGGCCGGGAAGCGGTGTTCTCCGAACCGTCGGCCCTACCGGCCACCGCCCACGGGCCGTCGGTCGCGGCCCGCCCACAGGCGGCCAAAGGTGAAGGGGGAAACGCCTTCGCCTCCCGTGTTTGGAAAGGAGGACGCATAGGCGTATGTCATCGCCGGCGTTCTCTGCCCTGAGGACGTCGGCTTTCGTTATGCGAAATCTGAGGAGACTCACGTTGCCCATTCGCGCCGCTGTAGTGACCGTTAGCGACAAGAGCCACGCCGGTACCCGGCGAGATGCCAGCGGACCTCTCCTTCGCGACCTGCTGCGGGAGGCCGGCATAGAGGTGCCGGACGAGGCTATCGTGCCTGACGAGCAGGACCAGATCGCCGAGACCCTGCGTACCCTGGCCGACCGGGGCGACCTGGACCTGATCCTCACCACCGGAGGCACCGGCCCCGCCCCCCGCGACCGCACCCCCGAGGCGACCCTCCAGGTCATTGACCGGCAGATGCCCGGTCTGGCAGAGATCCTGCGCTGGGAGGGGTACAAGCGTACCCCACGCGCCGTCCTCTCTCGGGGGGTGGCCGGGCTACGTGGCCAGTGCCTGATCATCAACCTCCCCGGCAGCCCGCGCGCGGTACGCGAAGGCATGGAGGTCCTGGCTCCCATCCTCCCCCATGCCGTGCAGATGGTCCGGGGAGAACACCTAGAGCACGGAGACCATGCTGGAGACTAGACACGAGACCTACCCCCTTCTCAGCGTGGAGGAGGCGCGCCACCGCGTTCTCGAGGCCTGCCAACCCCTGCCGCCCGAGGAAGTGCCCATCCTGGAGAGCCTGGGCCGGGCCCTGGCCGAGCCCCTCTATGCCGACCGCGACGTGCCCCCACAGGACAACTCGGCGATGGACGGCTATGCCGTGCGGGCGGCAGACCTGGTGCCGGGAGGCATCACCCGCCTCCGGGTGGTAACCGAGGTGCCCGCCGGCCACCCCACTGACGCCATAGTTGGGCCGGGAGAGGCCGCTCGCATCATGACCGGCGCCTTCGTGCCCACCGGGGCCGACACCGTGGTGCGCTTCGAGGACACCCACTCCGCCGATGGCTGGGTCGAGGTCCTGCGGGCCCCCTCACCGGGCAGAAACGTCCGTCGCCAGGGCGAGGACGTCCGCCGGGGGCAGTTGGTGCTTCGGCCGGGGACGCGCATCCGCCCTCAGGAGATCGGCATGATGGCCTCAGTGGGGCGGACCACGGTGCGCGTGCACCGACGCCCCCGAGTGGCCGTGCTCGCCACCGGGGACGAAGTGGTGCCCTTGGGTCAGGAACCCGGTCCCGGGCAGATCCGTGACGTCAACTCCTACAGCACCGCCGCCCAGGTGCTCGCCGCCGGCGGCGTACCCCTTCTCCTCGGCGTCGCTCGCGACCGAGTGGACGAGTTGAGCCAGGCTTTGCGCCGCGGGCTGGACGCGGGAGCAGACCTGTTCATCACCTCGGGCGGTGTCTCCGTGGGCGACTTCGATCTCGTGAAGCAGGTGCTGCAGGCCGAAGGGGAGATGGGTTTCTGGTGGGTGAACATGAAGCCAGGCAAGCCCATGGCCTTCGGTACCGTGGCCGGAGTGCCGCTGCTTGGCCTTCCCGGCAACCCCGTCTCCTCGATGATCTCCTTCGGGCTCTTCGCCCGGCCCGCGATTGAGCGGTTGCTGGGACTCCCGCCGTCGGAGCCCCGATCGGTGCAGGCCCGGCTGGCCACGCCTATCGAGCGCAAGGATGGCCGCCGCCACTACCTGCGTGTTCGCCTTCACCGCCAGGGCGAGGGCTATCTGGCGGAGCTGACCGGCGACCAGGGCTCAGGCATCCTCTCGTCCATGGTGCAGGCGGACGGTCTGGCCGTGATCCCCGAGGACTGCTCTCACCTCCCGGCCGGGGCCACCGTGCAGGTTATCCTACTGGAGTGAAGCCGTGAGGTCTTCCGACTACCCGATGATCCCAGCTTCTGAGGCCTGGGAACGCATAGCCGCCGTGCTGCGACCTCTCCCACCGGCCACCGTACCCTTGAGCCAGGCCCACGGCCTGATCCCAGCCGAGGAGGTGGTCGCGCGGGAGAGCATCCCGCCCTTTGCCGCCTCTGCCATGGACGGCTACGCCGTGATCGCCGCCGACTCTGCGCCCGAGCGGAGAGTCGTGGCCCAGCAAGAGGCTGGGGCAACCGACGCCCCCGCGCTCAGCCCAGGGACAGCAGTGCGCATCATGACCGGTGCACCCCTGCCACCAGGCGCGGATGCGGTAGTCCCCTTCGAGGAAGCCGACGAAAGGGACGGCACTGTCTACCTGCGGGGGCCTGTCCGCGCCGGCCAGAACGTCCGGCCCCCCGGCCAGGATATCGCCGCCGGCGACTCTGTCCTTAGCCCCGGGGCCCGGCTCGGGCCGGCCGAGATCGGCCTGCTGGCCTCCCTTGGCCAAGTGACGGTGCGCGCCCATCCCCGCCCGCGGGTGGCGTTCTTCACCACCGGCAGCGAGTTGGTGCCGGCCGAGGCGGTTCCTGGGCCCGGCCAGATACGGGATAGCAACGGTCCGGCCCTGGCCGCGGCCATTACCGAGGCCGGCTGCACGCCTGTTCCCCTGGGTTCCGTCGCCGACGACCCGGAGGCGCTTCGGGCGGCCATCCTGGATGGCACCAAGCGAGCTGACATGCTCCTCACCAGCGGCGGCGTTTCCATGGGCGTCAAGGACCTGATCAAGCCCCTACTGGCCGAGTTGGGCACCATCCACTTCGGCCGGGTGGCGATCAAACCGGGCAAGCCCCTCACCTTTGCCTTGGTGGATGGCGTGCCGGTGTTTGGGCTGCCTGGGTTCCCGGTGTCGTCGCTGGTCTGCTTCGAGAACTTCGTGCGCCCCGCCCTCCGGCTCATGGCCGGGCACTCCCGGCTGTGGCGGCCTGAGGTCCCGGTGCGCAGCACCCACGACATCCGGCACGACTCGGAACGCACCGAGTACGTGCGAGCGGTGGTCGCCCGTCGCGAGGGCGTGTTGTGGGCCACCACCACCGGCTCCCAGGTCTCCGGACGACTGAAGTCGCTGGTGGGCGCCAACGCCCTGCTGCGGCTACCTCCTAGCCCGGAAGACGTCTATGCCGGAGACGAGGTTACCGCCATTCTGATAGACCAGCCGGAGGTGACCTAGCCGTGCCCCCAGTCCTGCAGGACTCCTTCGGCCGCCAGCTCACCTACCTGCGCGTCTCGGTGACGGACAGGTGCAACCTGCGCTGCCTCTATTGCATGCCCGAGGAGGGCGTGCCCCTGAAGTCGCACGCCGACATCCTGCGCTACGAGGAGATCGCCCGGGTGGTGCGCTTGGCGGCGGAGCTGGGAGTGACCAAGGTGCGCATCACCGGGGGCGAGCCTCTGGTACGCCCCGGCCTCCCGGAGTTGGTGCGGATGCTCGCCGGCATCCCGGGCCTGACCGACCTGGCCCTGACGACCAATGGCATCCTGCTGGCCGAGCAGGCTCAGGCGCTCGCCCAGGCGGGGCTGCGCCGAGTCAACGTCAGCCTCGACACCCTACGCCCCGAGCGGTTCGCCCAGATAACGCGGCGCGGGCGACATCAGGATGTCCTCGACGGCATCGCCGCCGCCCAGTCGGCCGGGATCTCGCCGATCAAGGTGAACGTAGTCGCCATCCGGGGCCTCAACGATGACGAGGTGGCGGACTTCGCCCGCCTCACTCTGAGCGAGAACTGGCACGTTCGTTTCATCGAGGTGATGCCCCTGGGTGAGGGCAGGCACTGGACGGGGAATGGCTTCATCCCCGCCTCTGAGATCCGCCAGCGCATCGAGGCCAAGCATGGCCCCCTCCAGGCCCTACCGGCGGATCCGCGTGGCCCCGCCCGGACCTATCAGCTTGAGGGCGCAGCCGGGACGATCGGGTTCATCACCCCGGTCAGCGCCCACTTCTGCGCCACCTGCAACCGACTGCGCCTGTCGGCAGACGGGAAGCTGCTGGCTTGCCTGCTCCAGGGTGGCGAGCTCGACCTGCGGGCGGCCCTGCGCAACGGAGCCACCGACGAGGAGCTCCGCGCTTTGCTCACCCAGGCAGCCGCCGGGAAGCCGGCCGGCCATACCCTGGCCGGTGGGGCCGAGCCGCCAGCTCGTAGCATGTCGGGGATAGGAGGCTGACCCATGGAGCTGTCCCACCTGGACGAGCACGGCCATGCCCGCATGGTGGACGTGGGCGCCAAGCCGGAGACCATCCGGGAGGCGGTGGCCCGGGGTGAGGTGATCATGTCCCCCCAGACGCTGAACCTCATCCGGGCAGGGGAGGTGCCCAAGGGGGACGTCCTGGCCGTGGCCCGCATCGCCGGCATCATGGCTGCCAAACGCACCCCCGAGCTCATACCCTTGTGCCACCCACTCCTGCTTACCGCCGTCGAGGTGGATCTCAGCCTGGACGACGAACGCTCCGCCGTGCAGATCGAGGCCCGGGTGCGGTGCACCGGCCAGACCGGCGTGGAGATGGAGGCCCTCACGGCCGTCTCGGTAGCCGCCCTGACGGTGTACGACATGTGCAAGGCAGCTGAGCGGGGCATGCGCATCCAGAACATCCGCCTCGTCCGCAAGAGCGGCGGGCGCAGCGGCGACGTAGTGTTGGAGTGAACGAGTGGGAGGTAGAGTGACCGAACAGAGCCGAACCGGGAAAGTGGTGGCGGTGTGCACCAGCGAGGCCAAGGGCACTCCCAAGGTGGACGTGGGCTCCGGGCTGCTGCGGGTGGACTGGGGGCTCGAGGGCGACGCCCACGCCGGCAAGTGGCACCGGCAGGTCAGCCTCCTCGCCTTGGAGAGCATCCAGAAGATGCAGGCCATGGGCCTAAAGGTCGGCCCCGGCAGCTTCGCCGAGAACATCACCACCAGCGGCCTGGTCCTCCATACCCTGCCGGTCGGCACCCGCATGCGCATCGGCGAGACCTTGGTGGAAGTGACCCAGATCGGCAAGGTGTGTCACGACCGCTGCGCCATCTACCACCAGGCCGGTGACTGCGTCATGCCTCGGGAAGGGATCTTCGTCCGGGTCCTGGAAGGCGGCCCGGTCCAGACCGGCGACCGCATCGAGGTGCTGGAGGACTAACCCAGCGCACCCACGCCGGACCATGCCTCTCGGGACGAGGAGAGCGAGTCCGGCGCGGGCAATCCAGACCTCAGGCTAGCCGGCGATGGGTGTCCGGCCCTCCGTGTTACACACCCTCAGGATGGTCTCGTAGTTCGCCTGCCACCTCCCCGGCGGCAGGTCCTCCGTGATGCCGATGATGAACCGGTTCCCGGGCGCCGCCTCGCGCAGGAGCTGTCGCGTCATATCGGCGATGTCCTCTTGGCTCTGCAGGTGCACCGACGAGGGGAAGTTGATCCACAGGGTCTTGTCCGGCCAGGCCTCCCGCGCCTCGCGCACCGTCATGTCGGTGTCCGGATAGGGGGTGAAGGCCTCCACGTAGTCCATGCGCGAGCGGGCGATGCCGGGCGCTAGGAGCTTGGTGTTGGCGTCGAAGTGCACGCCCATCAGCTTACCGTGGGCCTGAAGCACCTCCGCCGCCTCCTCGTAGTGGGGCAGGATCATAGTCTCGAAGCGCTCCCGGCCCACTACCTCTGGGCTGACGTTCCCCCCGTAGTTGACGGTGTAGGCCGGCGAGTGGGCCACCACCTCGTAGATCTTGCGCCTATCCTCGACGAGGAGATGGTAGAGCCGCATGAGCCGGTCCCGGTTCTCTCCCCATTGGATCGAGAACTCGGTCACCCCCATCAGGGTGTAGATGATCTCCTGGAGGGGTGAGTAACCGATCCCGGCCCGCACCGTGGCGTCATCCCCCATGAGCGCCTGCAGCTCGGCGAACTCCTCGTAGCGCGGCTCGTAGGTGCGGTCGGCGATCATGCACTCCAGGGCATCGTAGTCCTCCGGGCCGCTGAACAGCCGCTTCTCGTGCCAGGAAGTGAAGCCCGCCGGCCGGTCCACAGCGGTCAGTCTGCCCTGGGGCGTGGTTACTTCGGTGCGGACCCGCTCCAGGCCATCCTCGCCGACGAAGTGAACGCGTTCCACTTTGACCTCGTGGTAGACGGTGCGGAAGACCGAGCTCCGCTCCACGATACACAGCCCCTCGTTGCGCAGCCGCCGTTCGCCTGCGCTCTTGGGCAGCATGCACTCATAGACTGTGAAGGGGATTGCATCCGGCATCTCCCCCAGCAATGCAGCCTCGACCCGTTCCCTTGGCGTCATGCCTCCCTCTCCTGGTACGGCCTAGGTTCGCGCTTTGACCGCCAGGGTAGGGATCCGGGGCCCAGTTGTCCAGCCTGGCGAGCGCCGGGTGCCTCACGCAAAGGCGCTAAGCTCTGAAGGGTTGGGCTGATAACTAGCCCCCTCGCATCGCTGGTCCCCTCACGAGGAACCTCTCCTCCCCGGGGTCATCCCGCCCCCCTCTTGTCGTCCCGAGCGAAGCAAGGGATCTACCCCCGGCAGCCAGGGATTCCTCGCGTCGCTCGTAATGACAACCATCTGCGCCCCTTTTGCGGCTTGGCGCCTTCGCGTGAGGCATTGGCCGCGGACACCATCATTGGGAGACTGACGCCTAGGGGTGTAAAATAGCTTACTAGAGTAACATGCAACGCACGAGTGGTCCCGAGCCTGCAAGAGCCGAACAACCACCCCTGCAGACCCTTGAGGGCACGGTGGAGCGCCTCACCTTCCAGAGCGAAGAGACAGGCTACACCGTGGCCCGCCTGGTCCCCAAGGGCAAGTCCCACATCGTGACCGTGGTCGGCACCCTGGCCGGGATCAACCCCGGCGAGTCCGTCCGCCTGCAGGGTCACTGGACCAACCACCCTCAGTACGGCCGCCAGTTCGAGGCCCGCACCTACTCCGTCCAGCTTCCGGCCACCATCGAAGGGCTCCGGAAGTACCTGGGCAGCGGCCTGATCAAGGGCATTGGCCCCGTCACCGCCGACCGGCTGGTCAAGACCTTCGGGCTTGAGTCCATGGACATCATCGAGACCGACCCCGACCGGCTCCGTGAGGTGCCCGGCATCGGAGAGAAACGCGCCGAGATGATCGTGCGCGCCTGGGAAGAGCAGAAGCAGATCAAGGAGCTGATGGTCTTCCTGCAGAGCCACGGGGTGAGCACCGGCCTGGCGGTCAAGATCTACCGCCAGTACGGCGACGAGTCGGTGGCGGTGGTCCGTGAGGACCCCTATCGCCTGGCCCGTGACGTCTTCGGGATCGGGTTCAAGACGGCAGACAAGATCGCCCGCAACCTGGGCCTGTCCCCCGATGCCCCCACCCGCATCCAGGCCGGCCTCCTCCACGCCCTCAGCACGCTTTGCGACGAGGGACACTGCTACGCGACCCGCGAGCAGCTCTTGGCCCAGGCCTCCGAGCTACTGGAGGTCGCCCCCGACGTTTGCACCTCCCAGCTGGAGGTCCTGCTCCAGCAGAACGAACTGGTAGCCGAGGACGACGCCGTCTACCTGCCCCCGTTCATCCACGCCGAGATCGGCATCGCCAACCGCATCGCCCGCCTGCAGACGGCCCTCCAGGACCGCCTGGGCGTCTTCGCCAGCGTGGACTGGGAGCGTGCCTTCGCCTGGCTCGACCGGCTGTCCCCCATCACCCTCACCACCCAGCAGCAGGCCGCCATCCGCATGGCGCTCACCGAGCGAGTCAGCATCCTCACCGGCGGGCCCGGTACCGGCAAGAGCACCATCGTGGGTGGCATCATTCAGCTCCTGCGGGCCAAAGGCCGTGCGGTCCTGCTGGCGGCTCCAACCGGACGCGCCGCTAAGCAGTTGACCGAGACCACGGGACTGGAGGCCAAGACTATCCACCGCCTCCTGGAGTTCCAGCCCACCGCCGGCTACCGCTTCCTGCGCGACCGCGACAACCCCCTCGACGCCGACATGATCATCGTGGACGAGGCATCCATGATTGACGTGCTGCTCATGAACCACCTCGTGGGGGCGGTGCCGCCGGGCAGTCACCTGATGCTGGTGGGCGACATTGACCAGCTGCCCTCAGTGGGGCCGGGCAACGTGCTGCGCGATCTCATCGCCAGCGGCCAGATCCCGACCACCAGGCTCGACACCATCTTCCGCCAGGCACCTGACAGCTTCATCATCGAGAACGCCCACCGCATCAACCGGGGCGAGCCGCCCGTGTTCGAGCGCAACGCCCGCGACTTCTTCCTCTTCCCGGAACGAGACGCCCAGAAGGCAGCCGACTGGGTCATCGAGATAGTGACCGAGCGCATCCCCAGGCGGTTCGGCTTCGACCCGATGGAGGACATCCAGGTGCTGGCCCCCATGCACCGGGGCTCGGCCGGCGTGGGAGAGCTGAACCAGAGGCTCCAGGCCGCCCTCAACCCACCGTCGCCCTCCCGGACCGAGCGGAAGCACGGACACCGCACCTTCCGGGTGGGGGACCGGGTGATGCAGATCCGCAATGACTACGACCGACAGGTGTTCAACGGCGACCTGGGGCGTGTGGCCGGAATAGACCTGGAGGAGGGCCTGTTGGTGGTGTCCTTCGATGGCAGGCCCGTCGCTTACGATTGGGCCCAGCTCGACGAGCTGGTGCATGCCTACGCCGTCAGCATCCACAAGTCCCAGGGATCTGAGTTCCCGGTCGTGGTGGTCCCGATCCTCACCCAGCACTACATGATGCTGCAGAGAAACCTGCTCTACACGGCCGTCACCCGCGCCCGCGACGTGGTAGTCATGGTGGGCGACCGCCGCGCCATCGCGATGGCCGTCCGCAACAACCGGGTATCGCAGCGCAACACCCGGCTGGCCGAGCGGCTGCGAGCGGCAGCGCCCGCTACCTAGAGCCCGGCTGGGCTCCCGCGCGCGCCTTTCTTGCACACAATCCCTATACCCTGTATCCTCTTCCGCCGCACTCCACCCTGAATCCACGCGGGGCCGGCAACGGCACGACTGACTCCGATGGCGCTCTCATGCGTCTTGACGGGACACCACTGCGCGCCGATCTCACACGGGCCACGGCGGAGTGCTGGCACACCCGCACTGACCATCGCACTGACAAAGGAGACTCATCGTGGCCAGCAATCTCGGCAACAAGAACCAGGTGCCCTACGCCGGAGTGGGTCTCGCTCTCGGCGCCGCAATCGGCTTTGTCTTCGGAATGATGCTCTGGCCGAACTACTTCTTCATCGGTGCCGTCGTCGGGGCGGCCATCGGGTTGCTCATCGGCGCTGGCGCTGACGCCCAACGCAAGAAGGGGGCCTGAATACCCCTCGGCCCACGTGCTCCCGGACGGCGCCCGCCCCCACGGGGCAAGCACGTGACGCAGACAAACAAGGACGGCGGCACCACTGATATGGTGCCGCCGTCCTTGCGCCGCTATAACAAATGTGTCCAACTGGTGCCCTCGACTGGATTCGAACCAGCACGCCCATACGGGCACAGGCCCTCAACCTGCCGTGTATGCCATTCCACCACGAGGGCAACTTACACCCGGATTATACAACCTGCCCCACTCTTGGTCAACTCTGGCCACCGTCCAGTTGCGCCGACTGGCGCCCGCTGCCCAGCTCCCCTATAATCTCATCCAAGCGAGCAAGGCTGTGACGGAGACAACCGGCCCTATCCCTGCTCAGAGAGCCGTCGGATGGTGCGAGGCGGCGCAGGCAAGGTCGGATCCACTCCCGAGCCGCGTGCAGAAAGCCCCTTCTGGCGAGTAAGGCACGCCGGGTCCCCACCGTTATCGGGGCGGTGAATGAGGCCGACCTCCTGCAGGCGGCGAAGTCAGGTGGCACCACGAGTCGCCCCTCGTCCTGACAAGACGGGGGCGTTTCTGTTTAACGGAGGCAGAGAAGTGCTGGACCTCAACCTCATTCGCGAACGGCCGGATTATGTCAAGGAGCAGCTGCAGAAGCTCAACACCGAGGCCCCCATTGACGAGATCCTGGAGCTAGACGAGCGTCGCCGGGCGACCGTCAGCCGGGTGGACGAGCTGCGCGCGCAGCGCAATACCCTTTCCCGCGAGGTCGGCCGCACCCGCGACCAGGCGGCCCGTCAGCCCCTGATCGAGCGCGTGCGTGGCATCAACGCCGAGATCGAGCAGCACGAAGCCGAGCTGGCGCAGGTGGAAGAGCGCCTGAACCGCCTGATGCTGGAAGTCCCCAACATGCCTGACGAGTCCGTCCCCGTGGGCAAGGACGACTCGGAGAACATCGTGGTGCGCACCTGGGGCGAGCCCCGGCAGTTCGACTTCGAGCCTAAGCCGCACTGGGACCTGGGGACCGCCCTGGGCATCATTGACTTCGAGCGCGGCGTCAAGATCTCGGGCACTCGGTTCTACGTGCTCGTGGGCGCCGGCGCCCGCCTCCAGCGCGCCCTGATCGCCTGGATGCTGGACCTGCACGTGCAGCGGCACGGGTACACCGAGGTCTACCCGCCGTACCTGGTGCGCGGCGAATGCCTGGTGGGCACGGGGCAGCTCCCGAAGTTCGACGAGAACCTCTACAAGGATCACGAAGAGGACCTCTGGCTGATCCCCACCGCCGAGGTGCCGGTCACCAACCTCTTCCGGGACGAGATCCTGGAGCCGGGAAGCCTGCCCATCCGTCTGGTGGCCTACACAGCTTGCTTCCGCCGCGAGAAGATGTCGGCCGGCCGGGAGACGCGCGGGCTCAAGCGTGGGCACCAGTTCGACAAAGTGGAAATGGTGAAGTTCTGCGCTCCCGAGGAGTCGGCCAACGAGCTGCGCTCGCTCATCCGCAACGCCGAGGAGATCCCCGAGTTGCTGGGCATCCCTTACCGGATCGTCCAGATGTGCACCGGCGACCTGAGCTTCAGCGCTGCCGCCAAGTTCGACGTGGAAATGTGGGCGCCGGGCTCGCAGGAGTGGCTGGAGGTGTCCAGCTGCAGCAACTTCAAGGACTTCCAGGCCCGCCGGGCTAACATCCGCTACCGTCCCGAGGAGGGTGCTCGGCCGCAGTTCGTGCACACCTTGAACGGGTCAGGGCTGGCCCTGCCTCGCACCGTCATCGCCATCATGGAGAACTACCAGCAGGCCGACGGGAGCATCGTCATCCCCGAGGTGCTGCGCCCCTATATGGGCGGTCAGGAAGTGATCACCGGCGTCTGAAGATAGGCTATGGGGACGCAAGAGCGGGGGCCGTTGCCGGCCCCCGCTTTGGTTTCAGCAAGGCCTGCCCTCTAGGAGCGGGCCACAGCCGCCTTCGCCTGAACCGTGCCCGCCTTGCCGGTGGCTGCGCTCGTGCCGGCGATGCGGCCGAAGGTGGTGCACAGGCCGAGCGACCCGCCGTAGTCACGGTAGAAGATGCCGCCCGCCGCATGTGGCGCCGCGTACAGCCCGGGGATGGGCTGCATGTCGCGGCCCAGCACCTGAGCATCCCTGTTGATCATGAGACCGCCATAGTTGGCGCTCACGCCCGGCGTCACCGGGACGGCGTAGAACGGCGGTTCCACCAGTCCTTGGATGTTACCCGAGCGGGCCGGCACCAGGTCGCCGGTCGTGCCGCCCTCGACAGCCTGGTTGTACTCGTTCAGGGTGTTCAGCAGGGCACCGGCGGAAACGCCGAACTCGGCCACCATCTGGGTCAGGTCCTCAAGGGTGTCCGCCGTGAGCACCACGCCCCCATTGGCCTCGATCAGCTCGAGGTTAGCGGTAGACACCGCCATCGCCGAGTCCAGGAACATGAACCCGCGGGCCAGAGGCTGCATGATCAGTTCCTGGTTGGCGATGTCGTCGCCCAGGGACTCATCCACGAACCGCACCCCGTTCATGTTGACCAGCACGCTCGTGGGCTCGTATCCCTGCACCGCCCCCATCAGGTCGCGCAGGAGTTGCTTGTCGAAGGCCTCGTAGCTCTCCTCATCCTGGGGGACGATCGGCGGCCAGGCCTGCAGGTGCCCGTAGTAGGTGCCGAACGACCGGCTCAAGCGGGCCCCGACCTCTTCCGCCATGAGCAGAGCGTCACCCCGGTTGTAGGGTACCGCCCGGCAGACGGCCAAGTCGGCATGAGGGCTGAAGTACCGGACCATCATCTCCTTGTTGTTCGGGAAGGCTCCGGTCGCCAGCACCACGCCCATGTTGGCCGTGATCTCCATGTGCTCGCCCTCACCGTTGGCCACGACCAGCCCCGTCACCCTGCCGTTCTCCTGCATCAGGGAGAGGGCTCGGGTTCCGGTGACGACCTCGGCCCCGGCATCCACGATGGCCTGGACCCACTGATCCACGGTCTGGCGTTTCTGCTCGTACGAGTCACCGATACTGAGCGCGTTCTCACCGAGGGCAACGGCGAGCGCGGGGCTCATCTCCGGCCACTCGATGTTGGTCTCCTGCAGCCACTCCAGCATCGGGCCGTAGGCTTCGTAGAACGCCTGGCCCAGCTCAGGGTCAATGAGAGGTGCCCTCTCTTGCAGCTCCTCGAAGGATTGGGCACCGAAGACGTGGATGGCACCGCCTGAGAACATCGCCGTGCCACCGGTCTCCTGGGAAGCCTCAATCAAGAGGACGCTGACCCCTTCCTGCGCCGCGGCCAGGGCTGCCGCCAGCCCGCCCACGCCCGAGCCGGCCACTATCACATCGTAGGCCTGCCCAGGCTTGCCCGTGGGCGGAGCGGCAGGCGTGCCCTCAGCGGTCGGGGTCTCCTCGGCGGCCGGAGTCTCCTCGCCCAGCGGGGTGCCGGTCGCTTCCGGCGTGGCCGTGAGGTCTGCGGCGGGGGTGGGAGTCTGGGCCAGGACCTGGCTTCCCGCTAACGCCAGAACTCCAGCTCCCGCAACGGCGGTTCCGGTGATGAACTTCCTGCGTGAGGTCTTCTTTCCGTCTGACATCGCGCTGACTCCTGAACTAACTGTGAGACTCACCCAGCCTGCGGGCCGGTGCCCGAGGCGCCGCTTGCGATGACGCTAGGCACAACGCAATTCGCCGGGCTACACGGCACCTGTCTACAGTGCGCCGTCCAGCCCGGCGATACGGTACCCAAAGGGGGTTATCTTGTCAACCCCCTTGGGTACCTCAAGGGACACCTTTGCCTTAGTGTTTTCTTACACTGCGGCTCTGAACTCCGGCAGCGACGTTGGACCGCGGCCTAGCTCTTGACGGCCGCTTCCTCCTCTTCGGTCCACGGCTCCAAGGCTGCCGCCTGCTCGCCAGCGATCCTACCGAAGGCGAAGCACTCGCCCACGTTGGCGCCGCCCTGCGGATACTGGACGTAGATGGAGCCCAGCTCGCCAGCGGCATAGAGCCGCGGGATGGGCTGCCCGAAGACGTCCACGATCTGGGCCTGGGCGTTACGCTTGGGCCCACCGAAGGTGTTGTTGAGCCCAGGCATGAGCGGAACCGCGTAGAACGGAGGCCCTTCCAGCGGCATGAGCGTCTGAGGGGTCCGGCCGAATTCCTCGTCCTCGCCCGCCTCGGCGGCGGCGTTGTAGGCGTCTATCTCTTCCTGCAGCACCTCCGGATCTACGCCCATCGCCTCGGCCAGCTCCTCCACCGTCTCGCCCATGAGGATCCAGCCGCGCTCCAGCTCGACGCTGTTGTCCTTGCTCCACTCGTACATGCCGATGGGTCCCGCCGCCCCGAAGTTGGTGAAGGCCAGCGGGCCGGCATCCATGCGGTTCTGATCGAAGATCCAGAACGAGGGGATGCGAGGGAAGCGAGGCAGTCCCGTGGTATCGGCGAAGATGGTGTGCCAGTACCCGGAGTAGCCACCCAACCGGGCCTCGTTGATGTAGCGGCGCCCGGTCTTGTCCACGATCATGTAGGGCTGCAAGCCGAAGTTCATGAGGAACGCAGTCGGGAAGTCCTCGAACTTGGCCTTGAGGCCGCCGCCGAGCACCGTCATGTGCCAGAGGTCGGCGCCCACGGCCTGGGCCATACGCACCCCATCGCCCGTGTTGTCCGGGTTGCCGTAGAAGGTGAGCGGGTAGATGGGCATGTAGGCCTTCAGCATCTCGTCGTCGAACTCGAACCCGCCGGTGGTCAGGATCACAGCCTTGGCGGCCCGGATGGCGATCTCACCGTCCGGCCCTTCAGCCCATGCACCGACCACCTCGCCGCGGGGGTTGGTTATCAGGGCCTTGCCCGGGGTCTCCCACAACACTTCGATCCCCAGCTCTTCGACGTGGGCGGCCAGGAGCTCGAACAGCTGTACGCCCACTCCGCCGGCGCCATCCTCAGTCTCGATCTGGTAGGCCTTGATGGCCTCGTTCCCCTCTACCGTGGGATCGCGCCCCTCGGCCGAGAACTGGACGAACCCCTTGGCCCCGATGCTTTCCAGCCACTCGCGGTTCTGCACCATGTACTCTGCCCAGGCCTGGATCACATCGTCTGGGATTGCCTTTGAGTTCGGGTCGTCGGGGTTGACCCGGGCTCCGATCTCCATGAACGCGATGGCCTCTTCCACCGAATCCGGCGCTAGGAAGGCTCCGGCGCACATCTGGGTGTTCGAGGTGTGGCCATCCTCGGGCTGCTTCTCGATGATCAGTACCTCAGCCCCGGCCTCATGGGCGGCGATGGCGGCGGCAGCGCCCGCCCCACCGTAGCCGATGACCAGCACTTCGGTCTCCAGATCCCACTTCTCGGGCACCGGGCGTATCTCACGGGGCGCCGGAGTAGCGGTAGGGGTGGCTTCGGGCGTCGCTGTGCCGTTGGCTTCGGGGGTTGGTGTTCCGGTCTGAGCAGCCGCACCCAGGGCCGTGAAGAGCCCCGATGCTGCCACTCCTGCCCCGGTCAGGGCACCACCCTTGACGAACAAGCGACGGCTGATACGACGACTCTCATTATCTGCTGACACTGTTACCTCCCTGCCCAACGCTGGGATTGCTGGGGCAGGCGCACCGCGAGCGCTCTAGGGAAGCAGTGAAGGTGGAGGAACCCTCGATACCTGGCTCGCTAACGCTGAGCAGAACCCCTTGCTCGCAACTGCGCCTACCAAGGCGAATACACTGAACGGGATTGTACGCGAGCTTAAGCGGTTGTCAATGGCACCTGCGGTTCTAGCCAAGGGGTCTGGTGACGCGTGACGAGTGACACGTGAGGAGTGACCCGTGACCCGCCGCTACCGAGCTTCTCCGGGTACGCGAAGTCGGCAAGCCGAGCAAGGACAGGGGGACACGTGGCCTTGCGCCTTCGCGCCTTTGCGTGAGGCCGTCAGAAACAAGGGAAGCCGGCTTGGGGCCGGCTTCCCAGGGAGTGCTGTGCGGGCTCACTTAGGTGAGCACAGTCAGCCTAGTGACAGTCGCTGCAGGGGCTGAAGGTACCAGTGTGATGGCACTGGGCGAAGCACCAGCGCACACCCGGATCCTTGAACTCCACCTCGTCCGTCACCGGCAGCGGGTGAGGATCATGGCACACGTCGCAGGCCGGGATGTCCTCAGGATCCGTGGAGTCGTGAGGCACGTACTGGTGCGGCAGGACGGTGGTCCGCTCCGTAACCGCGTACTCCATGGTCCGAGCCTGCAGAGCGTCGTACGGGCCGTGGCAGAACAGGCACAGGTCGGCCGTCACGTCCTCGGGAACCACCGGCTCAGTGGGCCCGCCTACCGCGGTGGTATGGCAGGTCTGGCACTGATCCTCGCTGAACTCAGCGTGGTTCTCGGGCGCGGGCTCGAGCGGGCTGTCCACGGCGTGGCAGGCCAGGCAGGCTTCCCGCCCCGTCAGCTCGTGCGGGATGGCCGGGGGCTGCAGGGCAACCGCCTCACCCTCGGGGGCCGCAGTCTCCTCCGCCTCGGGGGTACCGGTCACTTCCGCTTCTGGAGTCCCCGTAACCTCTGCCTCAGGGGTGCCGGTGACCTCCGCCTCGGGCGTGCCAGTGACCGTGGCTTCCGGCGTTACCGTGCCAGTCACCTTCGCTTCGGGGGTCGCGGTCCCAGTCACTTCCGCTTCGGGGGTCACGGTGCCGGTGACCTCAGCCTCAGGGGTCGCCGTGACGGCCTCAGTCGGCTCAGGAGTGGCCTCGGGCGTCTCCGTGACTTCCTCGGTCGGGGTCACCTCGGGCTCAGGGGTAGCCTCCACTTCAGGCGCCGGATGGCAGGCGAAGCAGAGATCCCGGGTGAAGGTCGCGTGATCCTCTGGGAAGGCCAGGACCTTGCCCAGGCCGTGGCAGAACTCGCAGTCCATATCGTCGGTCACCGGATGCGGGACCGGGTTCTCTTGCGTGGCCGGCTCGCGCTCAGGAATCGTGAGCGCCTGGACCCGCTCGTTGTCGAGAGCCAGGAAAGGCCAGTCCCGCCCGTGGCAGACGCTGTTGCTGCAGAAGCTCGAGTTGTCAGTGCCGCCCGGGTTGCCCACGGTGTGGCACTCGGCGCAGGTCAGGTCGAACTGGTAGCGGTGCTCAGCGATCCACAGGGTGCTTCGGTGCGACTCCGGCTGCTCCTGGGTGGGCAGGCTCGCAACCGTCCGGAACACCGCGCCGGCAACGGTCCCGGCCGCGTCCTCAGCCACCTCACCCGTGACTTCCTGGGGGATGCTGTGGCAGAGGTTGCACTCCGCCCGGATGGCCTGGCCGTCCTCCGTCAGGTGATCGCCGTCGTGGCAGCGCATGCAGCCGGGGAAGAAGGTATGGCCCACGTTGTCGGGATAGGTATCCCAGTACTGGTTCATCGTGGGGAAGTGCGTGCGGCTGTAGATCAGGCGCAGGCCCTCAACCGCCCGCTCCACATCCTCTTGACGGCTGCTGAACACGTCCGGGAACTCGCTCTGGTAGCGATCGGCCACTGCGTCCATGGCCGAGAATCCGGCTTCCCGGGTGTCGTAGCGCGCTTCCAGGACCTCCATGGCGATGGCCTTCATGTTCGGCAGGTCTGCCGGCAGCAGGCCCTCAGCCATGGCCTCATCCACAGCCTCCGCGGTGGGAGGGATGCGGTGCTGGGCCCGGGAGTGGCAGTCCATGCAGTCGAGCTCGTCCTTCTGGGCGGCTGCGATGGCCTGGTCAGTGAAGTTAGCGTCGCTGGCGAAGTACTCCCTGACCTGCCCGTCCACCACGACCTGCACCCAGGGGATGTCCTGGCCGTCCTCACCGCCCGCGATGTAGGTCACCGGGTTCACGATGTGCCAGTGAGCGCCCACGCCATCACCCAGGAGCTCGGCCTGGCCGTTGCCGGTCTTCATCAGGTACTCGACCTGGGTCAGGGTGTTGGCTTCGTCGGCGGCATACTGGTTCCGTGTCACCAGGCGAGGCGGGTAGAACTGCCCGTCCTGATGGCACTGCCCGCACACATCCGCGGCCGGTCGCAGCGTGCTACGAGGCGTCTCCAGTGGTCGCTCGTACAGGCCAAACGGGTACGTAATGGCATACCGAGCGTTCGTCAGGTGATAGTAAACGCTCCAGTAGATGCCCTCCCCAATGTGACAGGTGCCGCAGTCAACGTTGGCATGCGCTGTGACCTGGTGGGTCACTGCCTCGGGTTCCATCGTGCGATGGCACAGAGTGCAGAACTCTGTGGACTCAGTCCAGTCCAGCAGAGCCACCCCGCCGAGGAAGAGACCGACCAGCACCACCAGCGCTGCCAGCCCTACAAGTACTCGTCTCACAGCCAGCCGCCTCCAGAATAGGTACGCGCCGACAATACACTACAGTCGTCGCGACTTGGCGATGGTAATCACAAGTGCACGGCCTGTCAACCTCAATATGGGTTTGGGTTTCCGGTGCCCCAACCCGATTGCAGCCAGACGTGCGGACGCGCGGATAGATCGTCGGGCTGGGACAACGCCGGGGGGTGAACCCCCCGGCGACGGCCTACCCGCCGATGCCCTGATGAGGGCAGGGCGGCGTTTGACCGGCGTGACCC
>JBMNTK010000043.1:0-21307 GCA_050945695.1 Anaerolineae bacterium
GGCCCACCCAAAGGGGGGGGGGGGTGCGGGCTCTGCCGGCCGGGGATTCCTCGCTTCGCTCGGAATGACAGAGTGGCGTCGCGGGATGACACGTGGGGGCTTCAGACATGCCCCGCGTTGCGCGCGTGGGCGCGCGCACTCCTCCAAGGGTCACGTGCCACGGATCGACACGCACTCCTCAAGGGGATGCGGGTCACGTGTCACTCGTCACGTGTCACCGATGGCGCGCGCTCCTTAGAGGTCTGTGCCTGACCGACAAAGAGCCCTCACCCGCGCCTAGAGGCGTGAGTGAGGGCTCTGATCGGACGATCCTAGGGCGGGTTAACCCCGCTTGGTGAGCAGGTCGAGCAGGTCGTTGGAGGTCACCACTACGGTGCGGCCGGATTGACCGTTGCTGGGCCGGTAGACTGTCACCATCTCGTAGGGAGGCTCCAGCCAGAAGGGCTTGATCTCTTGCCGGCGCTCGATTCCCCGCCTGGCAGCCTCTTTGATCCGGGCCCGGGCAGCTTCCAGACTGAGGTGAATGGCCGCTCCGTTGTGGAGCCTGTTCTCCTCAGCGGTAAGCCCGGTGGCAGGGCCGCGCTTGAGCCCTTCCTTCACCGCCGCCGTCTCGATGCCGGGCACCAGGGCCTTGGCCTCCTCGCAGACCGCCAGGTCCCCGGTGACGGTGACCGTAGGCACGCCGAAGTAGGCGGCGAAGAGCATGTTCTTGCCCAGCTCTCCTACGCTCACCCCGTTGATGGTCAGCTCCTCCACGGCGAAGGAGCCGGTGTGGCTGAGGTGGCCGCCATCGGTGTTGGACTTGGCGTGCTGGCTGATGTTCATGGCCACGTCGAACTCGCTGGAGCAGCCGAAGGGGTACCCCATGGGGCGCCCGGTGAAGAGGCGGGCGGCCGGGTGAAGCAACCGGATGTCAATGGTGCCGGGCCCATGCCCGTCCACCACCAATATGTCGGTGGCCCCCGCCTCCAGGCAGCCCTCGATAGCGGCGTTGACCTCGGCGGTGACGAGTTCTCGCGCGACCTGGTAGTACCGACACTCGGGGCTGGCGAAGTCGATGCTGCTGATCACCCCCGCCGCCCCTTCTTGGTCGGTCATCATGTAGACCTTCATGCGATTCTACCTCCAGGGTGAAACGTGAAGCGTGACACGTGACTCGTGATGCGTGAGAAGCTTCTGTTGGCTCAAGCTTCACGCATCACGTGTCACGCATCACGCATCACGGGTCACGCATTACGCCTTGCGGCGCCAGAGTTGGAACGGCCAGCTCAAGTCCTCGCGCAGCACCCGGTAGTCGGCGATGCCGTTCTTGAGGACGTTCACGATGCCGTTCTTGACCATGACCGGGTTGATGCTGGGCGTAGCCACGCCGATCATGTAGGTCTGCTCGTGGTGCTGCTGGCCGATCATCTGGCCCAGCTCGATCCGCCGCTGAGGGTCGGGCTCTGCCTTGAGCTCCTCGTACCAGTCTATGAGCTGCATGATCTCCGGGTTCGGCTCCTCGCCGCCTGACCCGCCGCTGGATACCCACTGAGCGAACGCGGGAGCCCAGTAGCAGTGGCTGGAGGGCACGAACCAGCCCGGATCCACCACCCAGAGCAGGGTGGCGGTGACGTACGAGGGCAGGTCCATCTCGTTGCCGTTAGCCCGCTGTACCCACAGGCTAGACTCGATCTCCCGGGCCTGGCAGTCTATGCCCAGCTCTCGCCAGTAGGAAGCGACCTGCTCGAAGATGTCAATGGCAGGGGCGCTGGCCTCGGTGGTAGGGAAGGTCTCCAGGATCAGCTGCAACCGCTTGCCATCCGGGCGCAGTCGCCACCCATCGCCGTCGCGCTCGCCCAGGCCGATCTCATCGAGCATGGAGTTGGCCAGATCGGGGTCGTACTCGATCGCGGTGGTGCCCCAACCGGCGTCCGGCTTGTAGTAGACGTCCAGCTTGTTCGGGGTGGGGTTCTCGGGCTCAGCCAGGCTGTGCCAGAACAGGTCATTGGCCTCCTCCCGGTTGATGCCATGGGAGAGGGCATGACGGAACTGGGTGTTGCGGAAGAGCTCGCGGAGACCGGGGTCCTGAACGCTCTGGTTGACGTTGACGCAGGGCGGCAGGGCGATGAGCCAGTCTATGATGGTGTAGTCGCCCTGTTCTTCGTTCTCTTTGAGCACAGCGTAGTCGCTGAACTGCATGTAGATGGCCTGGAAGTCTATCTCGCCCGCGATGGCCTTCATCAGGGTCAGCTCGTTGTTCTGAGCTGCGGTGACGATGAAGCGCTCGAAGTAAGGCAGTTGCTTCCCTTCGGTGTCCACCTTCCAGTAGTAGGGGTTCCGGACGCACGTGGTCTGCTCCAGCCCCGCCTCGGTGGTGGGAACCCAGGGCCAGATCGTAGGTAGCTCGGCGTTGGTAGCCCAGTTCATCTTGGCGGCAAAGAACTGATACCAGGCGTCGAAGTTGGCCTCTTTGGCCATGGCTTCCACATCGGCCAGGTCAACGTAGTTGGGATGGAACTGGGTGAGGTAGTGCTTGGGGGCGAAGGTCGGAGACGTCGCGCCCCGGAAACTCATTGCCTCCAGGAAGATACCGTAGGGCTTGGAGAACCGGAAGGTGACGGTATAGTCGTCCACCTTCTCCACGACCACGGGATCCCCGCCTACGGTTAGCCAACCGGGGAAGGCCGGAGTCAGTTCGGTGTTGCTGACGATGTCCTCATACCAGAAGAGGATATCGTCGGCGGTGAAGGGCTCGCCGTCCGACCATCTCATGCCTGGACGAAGGTGGAAGGTGTAGGCGCTGGCGTCTTCGTTGATGTCCCAGCTGGTGGCCACGTTGGGGATGATCTGGATGGTGCCGCTGGTGAAGTCCCACCGGGTGAGACCCTCGCGGTTGTAGAAGGCCACGTAGGTGGTTCCTGGCCGGGCCACCATGCGAAGATCGTCGCTGTACTGGCCCACTTCCTCGATGCACTGAACCACGAGGGGCTCGGCGGGCAAGCGCTCTTCGACTGGCGGCAGGTCGCCGGCGACCACCTTCTCAGTCAGAGAAGGGGCCTCCGCGTACTTCGAGGGAGCAGTGGCGGGGGCGGCAGTCGCTTCTGGAGCAGCCGTAGCTTCAGGCGCGGTGGTCGCCTCTGGGGCGGTGGTGGCCTCCGGCGCGGTAGTCGCGGCCGGGGGAGCGGCGGTGCCGCCGCAGGCGGCGGTGAGTGTTGCCGAAGTAGCGACGGCAGACAGTTGAAGGAATCGGCGCCTATTGAGCTCGGTGGATTTCACTTCTCTCTCTCCTTGGGCCTGTATTTGCGACATCTGGCGGGCGCCCGCTGCCGGCCAAGGGCCTGCGAGGGCTGCCCGGTATGCCCAGACCTGCCGTATGGCCCGTAGCTCCGCGCCAGCCAGAGCGAGGGTGCACGAATACGCCGGCTCGCTTCTGGTGCAGGCGGAGTATAGGGCTCAGGGCCGCACACCTCAAACCCAAGAAGCATTCGGGGGAACCGAAGTGATTACCACTGGCAGCGCAGGAATCGGAGGAGGGTGTCCCCCTGCGCCGGCCGGCGCAGGGGGACGGGTAGCTTAGGGTGGGGGAATGGGCCTTACCGTCTGGCCCTCGATCTCGATGTAACGGATGGCGGTGTTGTTGCCCAGCTCGATCTCGCTGATGAGGCCATCGGGATTGACGACGGTGCGCAGGGCATAGCGGCCGTCGGGGACGTCGGTGATGTTGATCTGCTGTCCCGGCAGCTCAGGGCCGTAGGTGTCCTCCCAACCCACGGAGATCCCCTGGGCCCGCCGCCCGCACGCAGTGAACTGCGGGTTGGGCGCCGCGTTAGGCGGCGGCGAGTCCATCCGGGACATGTCGGAGATGCAGAAGGTCACCTTGCCGGTCGTGGCCACCATTTCCCCGAGCGACCCGTCGGGGTTGAAGGTCCACAGCTCGACCGTGTTGAAGTTCTCGTAGTGCCAATGGCCGTGCTCCGGGTGGTGCACGAAGTAGCCGGCCACGCGCTCCACCGACCCCCCGCTCGTGGTGGCGATCACCTGGGTGACCCGGGTGCGATCTCGGGCGGCGTCATAGTCTCCGTGCATGTGCAGGGGCCCATCGCCGACGTTGGTGACGGTGGTGCTGTAGCGCAGCTGCCGGGCGCCGCTGGCGGCATCGAACTCTAGGGTCAGCCGGCCCGCCGGCAGGGGCTGTAAGTCGGGAAGGAGCAGCGCGGATTCGGTAGCGTCGCCGCCTCCGGGCAGGCGGATGGTCTGGCCGATCATGATCCGGTTGGGGTTCGTGATGTTGGGGTTGGCCGCCAGGATGTCGGCGAGGGTGATGCCGAAGCGACTGGCAATGCCGCTGAGGGTATCACCAACCTGGATGACGTAGACACTGGCCTCGGGTTGAGGTTGGGTCACCAGGAACTCAGGAGAGGCAACGTAGGTTTCCTCACCGTCATCGGCCAGGACGATGATGGCCAGCCAGGTCTGCCCCGGGGCGGCTGAGTCGGGCACCTGGATGGTGAGCGCCAACCGGCCTTCGGCGTCGGTCTGGACGGTCTGCTCGATGGCCGGAGGCGAGTCGAGGTTGCCGAACGTCAGCTCCAGGGATGTCTCCGGAGCGAAGTCCCTGCCGCGTACGCTCACCTCGGTGCCGGGAGGCCCGAACCCGGGCACCAGGCTTAGCACCGGCAGAGCCGGCCCGGTGACGGTGAAGACCGAGGACTGCACCTCCACGGGCTCATCGCCCATGCTGTGTACCATCACCACCCACTGCTCGCCCACCTCGGCCGTTGCCGGGATAGCGATCTTGGCGGTGGCGGCGCCATCGGCGTCAGTTAGGGCCATGTCGGAGTCGAGGAAGGACTCCCCTGCCCGGCCCACCCCCACCCTGGTGGCCGTCTCCGGTGGGAAGTTGCGGATCTCTACAGTCAGGACGGTGCCCGGTGGGCCGCTAGTGGCTGAGATAGACACGTATGGTTCGCCCGACTGCAGCTGGAGCCAGGTCAGGCTGTAGAGGTAGATGGCGATCTCCAGCGCCTTATCCTGGGGGACTCCCAGGTTGGGCATGGTGGCTTGGGGGTGGACGCTCTGGGGGTTCTGGATATAGCGGATGACGTTCGCCGGGGTGGCGGGGACGCCAACAGAGAGTGTCTCTTTCTCACTCAGGTCGACGAGCGAGATGGCAGTGGTGGAGTCTCGCTCGGTGACGGTGTGGCAGGTGTCGCAGCCGTACTCCTGGAATGCCTCGAGGCCCTGCTCGGGCTCCAGCCAAGATGCACTTTGGACCGCCGCCACCAGGGAAGGGCTGCACGCTGCCAGGAGCGACAAGGTGATCAGTAGCGCCAAGAGCGCCGCTTTGCGCCTTCGGTCTCTCCCTGAACTCACAGTGCTACCTAACATGACTCGCCTATCCTATCTCCTGACGATCACAAAGACCTACTAATCAAATGCTCTGCCAGAACACAACAGGTGCATATTGCAATGGTCCTCAAGCGGCGTCAAGCTGACCATAGGCCGACGGTCAGGGCCGGACTGGCCTGCCGGGCACGCCCGACAGGCCAGGGACACGGGAAGCGCCAGAGGCGGCGATTCAGGCGGACCCATCCTCCCGCCAGTGAGCGATGCGCAGGCGGTCCAGGTATAGGACCTGCGCCAGGACAAAGAGGACGAAGAAGCCGAGAACCAGTGGGAGACCCAACCGCACCAGGGCCCCGGCCACGGCCGGTTCGCCGGGGGCTTGCCCGCCGATCTGAGCCAAGGCGACGCTGACGGGGAAGGTGTCCGGGCGCACCGACATCAGCAGGGGCCACAACAACTCCCCTGCCCCGGCGAACACGGCTCCCAGGCCGAGGAGGAGAGCCAGCGGTAACGAAGGGGCAATGACAGCCTGGAGGAAGGCTGAGGTGTCGCCGTTGCCCTCCGCTCGGCGGGTCTGCCAGTGCGCGAAACGGCCGCGGAAGAAGAGGGTCAGGATGAACAGGATGGGCACGCTGAGGGCCACAGGCGGCACCAGGGCGGGGAAGGTGCCCAAGAGGCCGGCGACCCGCACCCGCTGGAAGAAAGCGATGGCCAGGGGGCCGGTACCCACCAGGAGCCAGGGGCTGAAAGGCAGCAGCAGGAGCTCACTGCGCCGCCCCAAGGGCCGTAGGGCTCCGATCCCCAGGGCGCCGAGGTAGGTCACGGGCATGATCACCAGGAACACCGCTCCGGCCAGCGGCAGTAGGGTGTTGGCCAGGGTGCGGCCGGTGGGGAAAAGGCCCTCCGTCTGGGCCATGGCCTCGGGGTCTAGCCCGGCGCCGAGCAGGGAGACCAGGGGAAGGGCGCTAAGGACGCACAGCCCCAGCCCACCCAGTAGACCCAGGATGAGGAGGACGTAGCGGAGCCCTCGCCGTGGCGGAGCCTCCGCCGGGATGGCTGGAGCATGATCTATATAGATGCCACCAAGGATGATCCCCAGGCCGGTGAGGGTGGACAGCAACAGGAGGGGTATGAGGAGCATGGAGGACGAGGCCGCAGCTGGGCCGAAGGCCATGCGCTGGAATCCTTCCTGGAACACGTGCAGCATCCACGTCCGGGTGGTGAGCGCCGGCCCGCCGCCGGTGAGTAGGTGGCTCAGGGTGAAGGCCTGCAGGCCGGAGGCGATGGCAGCGACCAGGGACACGGCCCATACCAGCAGCGTCGCCCGGGTCGGGGTGGCTTGACCGCCATCGGAGGGTGCGCGGCGCTGTGCCGCCAGGTAGAAGGCCAACCCCAGGCCGCAGGCGAGAGCGCCGACGGAGAAGGCATCCACCAGGAGCAGGGCGAGCCTGTTCAGCCCGGGCTCCCGCAGGGGGGCGTCCTGGGCCAGGTAGAGCCGCCAGGCCAGGGCCGTCATCACGGGCAGGTAGAGGGCGATGGGCAGGGTGAACACCACTCGCAGGAGACGCTGGCTTCCCCGACGGAGAGCGGCGGTTCCCAGCCCCAGCAGCAGGGGCACGACCGCCACCACGGCCACCCTCTCCAGGGCGATGAGCAGGGTGAAGCCCACCGACGAGTAGAAGGTCGCGGTGGCCAGCACCTCGCTGTAGTTGCGGCCCCCGACATACGCGGAGGCGCCCATCGGGCTGACATCCTGGAGGCTGAGTTGGAGGGTGGAGAGGGTAGGGACCAGCAGGCCGGCTAGGGCTGCCCAGGCCGCCGGTAGTAGGAGGACGATCCCCAGTACTCGGCCAGCGGTTGAGGTGGGAGGATCAGTGGGTCGTGTGGCGGAAGGTTCCATGTGGCAGCTCCTGTGTGGGAAGCGCGGGTATGGCGGTCGGAGGATACGATACCATAGGCGGGCGCAAAGGCAATGGCGGCAGCGCGAGAGCGGACTGTGGGGATAGTGTATTGAGGACCGGGCGGGCCCCTTGGGGACTTAGGCGCGGGGCCCGGGCCCGGTGGCTTGCCCTGCTAGGGACAAACCCTAGGTGTGTCCGGCACGGAGGGCGTCGCCTCGCCAAGCGACGCCCGGCTCGGGAAGGTGGGCAAGGCCCCTTCGCCTAGCCGGGCGGCACCGGTGCCGCGCTTACCCCCAGGCTCGCTGCACCTTGGCGATGGCCTCGGCTATGGAGGCAGTGTCGTCGTCACTACCGAGGAGCAGGTTCTGAGTGAGCCAGCAGTCCTCCTCTCGACATACGCGCTCAGCTACTGGGCAGCGTTCGGCGTTTTCCGCTCGGCTGGCGACCGGGGTAGCGGTTAGCTTGCCGAGGTACAGGCTGCTCTCCATGACGCTGTCCTTGTGATAGAGGGGCACGTAACCATCGCTGGCTGGGATGCCTTCTGCGTTCAGTGCCCTAAGGAACTCGGCCCGGCTATGACCCCCGAAAGCAGCCTTGTCATAACGGAAGATGTAGAGATGGTAAGCATGGTGGGTGACACGCTCGTCGCGCCGGAGTGGGCGGATGCCGGGAATGCCAGCCAACCGCTCGTCCAGGATAGCTGCGTTCTTCTCCCTCAGCGCCAGTTGCTCCTCGGCCCGGGTCATCTGGGCCAGCAGTATCGCGGCTTGCCAGGCGCTCATGCGGGCGTTGGTTCCCAGCACCTCATGCTGATACCAGGCACCTTGGCGTACCCGCCCCACGTTGCGATAGGACCAGACCTGGTCCATGAGACGCTCATTGTCGCCCACCACGGCCCCGCCTTCGCCGGCGGGGATGTTCTTGCTCGCCTGGAAGGAGAAAGCGCCCAGATCGCCGAGAGCACCGACGCGTCTACCCCGCCAAGCGGCTAGATGGGCCTGGGCGCAATCCTCGATGACCAGGAGGTTGTGCTTCCTTGCCAGAGCTAGCACGGCGTCCATGTCCGCCGGCCCCCCGCCAATGTGCGCCGGGATGATCGCTCTCGTCCGCTCCGTGATCAGTGGCTCCACGGTCCTGACATCTATCTGGTAGGTATCAGGGTCTATGTCTGCAAAGACGGGGATCGCTCCCACGTAGAGCGTAGCCGACACGGTGGCGATGAACGTGTACGGCGTGGTGATGACCTCATCACCGTAGGTGATGCCGGCACCGCGCAGCGCCGTCACGAGAGCCGTCGTGCCACTGGGCACCGAGACACACTGCTTGGCGTCCTGCATGGCAGCGAACGCCTGCTCGAATTCGGTGATGATCTCGCTGCCGATGCCCCACTTGCCGCTGTGTAGGGCCCGCAAGAGAGCCCGTTCTTCGCGCTCATCCCAGACCGGCCAGGCCGGGAATGGTTCGCGCCGCAGCGGTGTGCCACCATCTATCGCGAGCTGTTCTCTCGCCAAGGCCCCCATCCTCCATCTCCTCTGCGTGACAGGAGCGGCCCTAGGCACGCTCCATCAAGCTCTTGATGTACGCAAGATCCTGCATCAGCTTCTGCCGGGTGGACACGTGCGGCTGGCCCCCGCCAATGGCCTCTCCGGCGAGCCCCGTGGTGGCGAGGCTTGTGCCGTAGAGGTCCTCAACGGAAAGGTAGCCCTCATACCCGGCAGCCTGGAGGGCGCCAATCACCTCGGGCCAATCTACCATGCCCCCCTCCAGGGTGTCGTAGCGCCACTGCCATTTACCATCGGCATCCGTGAACCAGGAGATGTTCTTGACGTGAACGTGTGCCAGGTACTCCCCCAGTATGTCCACGGACATGGCCCAGCTCTCCTTGCCCGCGAGGATCATGTTTGCAGGGTCGAAGATCACGCCGTAGACCTCTGGAGAGAAGCCGCTCAACAAGCGACGCATGCCGCTCGCGCTCTCGGCGACCGATCCATGGTGAGTCTCGAGCAAGCCCCGCACGTGATAGCGACGTAGCGTCTCTCCTACTCTCGCTAGACCTTCCCTGGCCTCACTGAGCATGCGGTCGAACCGCTTGTCGCTGGTATAGTCTTCGTCCAGCGTTATCCTAACTTGGGAACAGCCCATCTCGGCGGCTGCACGGCAGCACCTATCGAGGTCGTCTGCCTGGCCAACCCGCACGTAGGTGCCCAGAGACGGAATCTCCAGTCCGTTTGCCTGTGCTATGCCCTGTAGGTAGGAGCTCTTCGTATCAACCAGGGAGGGATGCAGATGGAAGTCGGGGTGGATCCGCCACTCGACTCCATCGTAGCCGAGCGCACCCAGTTCCTCAGCGACGCCCTCGGGGCTGAACTCTCCCATAACCACGGTGAAGACACTGGTCTTCATGGCCTTGCCCCCGTTGCTCACGAGGACAACTCCACTGCTTTGCCCTGCCGAGCGGAGTCATAGATGGCGCAGATCACCTCGAGGGCCCGCTTGCCTTCCCGGCCATGGACCTGTGGCTGTCTGTCCTCGTTGATGGCCGCTACCATGTCTTCGAAAATGAACTTGTGGCTGTAGTACTCCCTTGGGTCTTCCTCAAACTGGCTCAGATCAAGCCGCTTCGACTTGTCCATGGGTTCCCAGGTGACCAGCCGCGGCGGTAGACCTTCCAGGACAATGGAGCCTCGCTCGGCGTGTATCTCTATGCGATCCCCGAAGTCGGGGTAGGCGCAGGTGGTTCCCACAATGGTGCCCAGTGCTCCCGAGGTGAACTTCACCACCGCGACGGCCGTGTCCTCGACCTCGACACCCGGGTGCCCCAGGGTATCCATCCGGCCATACACTGAGTCCACATCCCCTATCAGATGGAGAAAGGAATCTATGATATGGATGCCCTGGTTCATGAGGGCCCCGCCGCCATCAAAGGCCCAGGTGCCACGCCAGGAGCTGTCAGTGTAGTACTGCTGAGTCCGGTATCGGCGACATACGGCATTGCCAAGGATGACCTTGCCCAGCTCTCCGGAGGCCAGGGCGGCCTTAGCCGCACGCATTCCCTTTCCGAACCGATGCGGCATTACCACCTGCAGCTTGACCCCCGCCTGCTCGCACTCGCGGATGATGGCGTCGGCCTTCTCGACGGTGATATCCATTGGTTTCTCGACGATGACGTGCTTGCCCGCCCGGGCTGCCGCGATGGCGATCTCTCCGTGGGTCCCGCTTGGGGTGCAGATGTTCACCACGTCAATGTCGGGACGCGCGAGCAGATCGTGGTAGTCCGTGTAGTACTGCTTCAGGCCGAACTTCTCTGACAGCGCCTTGGCGTTGCGCTCCTTGATATCGGCGACCGCAACCAGTTCGGCGCCCTCTATCTCAGTGATGTACCGGGCATGAAAGGCGCCAATGCCACTGTAGGTATCGGTGCCTCCCAATGACTGCCCGATCTCACCACACCCAATGATTCCGAAGCGTACAGGATTGGCCATAGTGCGTCTCCTTCACTGTTGACCCAACACGGGCAAAGCGAACATGCCTCGCCCGGTTAGCCGCCTACCGGTATATGCCTGTGGGAGCGTGGTTGGAGCCTGTGCTTACTCTCAAGGCTCAAGCAGGACCCTCAGCCACCGGCTGTCGTAGTTCTCCAGCACGGTTTGCAGGTTCTCGAGCCGGTCGCGCTTGCTGATCAGGCTCTTCACCTCCAGCTCGTTTCTGTGCAGTATCTCGGCGGCAGTGGTCCAGTTGTCCTTGTGATTGACTCCGTTCATCGGGAACACGACCGTTGCGCCGCGGATCCTCAGCTGGGTGTAGTTCAGCGTGATGGTCCTGCGGGTGGCGCCCATGATGACGAAGGTCCCGCCCCGGCTGAGGAGGTGGCAAGCGGCCTCGATGGGCTCCTCTGCTCCGGTGCATTCAATGACGGCGTGTATCTCTTTGGCAGTGTCACGCACGTTCTGCACCCAGTCCGGAGAGCGAGCATCAATGGCAATGGCGCCGAACTGCTCGGCCAGCCTCAGCTTGCCTTCATCTATCTCGGTCGCCACCACGTTCACGTGCCTCTGACGTAGCAGCTGGGTGATGAGCAAGCCGATGAAGCCCTGACCCATCACCAGGACCGTGTCCCCCGGGGTGACGTTGGCGTGGTGGGTATGGTTGAGTGCCACCACCACCGGGTCAGCGAAGCACACAACCTCCGGGTCGGCGCCGTTCACCACGATGGGTGCGTCGGCGACTGCGTACTCGGCGAAGCACCTCATGTCCAGATCACGTGAGCCGACCAGGTTCAGCCGGCACACCAGATCGCCCTCCTTGACGCCGCGCACGTCCTTACCGACCTGCACTACTGTCCCACTGGCCTCGTGTCCGTGTTCACCGGGGGAGAAGTCCTCCCAGCGGTAGAGGTCATTGAAGAAGTGGTGCCCATCCCACATGCCGCGGTCTGATCCGCAGATGCCCACCTTGTCGATCTTGACCAGGACCTGGTCTGGTCCTATCTCTGGAATATCCACCTCGACTATCTCGAACCGCCGAAGCCCCCTGAGCCAGGCGGCCTTCATCTTCCCCTTTGCCAATGTGCTCCTCCAATGCGAACGAGAGGGACCTTCGTTCCTATCCTAAGACCAAGAGGCGCTTGTCGGGACGACGGTGGGCTACCTCGGCGATCGCTCCTCCGCCCTGGCAGCCTCGTGCACCGTATCCTGCGCCCGTCGCTCTGTGCTGGCCGCCGGTGACCATCCGTGTGGAGGGCTGTGCGCCCGGGCGCACAGCCCTCCAGGTCACGCTACGCCTTGCGACGCCAGAGTTGGAACGGCCAGCCGATGCCCTCGTGGTAGGTCCGGTACTCGGCTGGTGCCTCGATAGGGGCATTCACGATGTCGTTCTTGACGATCATGGGCTGGATGTCTATGGAACAGGTACCGATGATGTAGACGTACTCGTTGTGGTGGTCCAGGATCTTGCGACCCAGCTCCATCCTCTTGGCCTCATCCGGTTCCTGCTTGAGTTGGTTGTACCAGTCGATGATCTGCTTGATCTCGTCGGGCGGCTCCAGGCCACTCTCGGGGTTGAGCGCCCAGGTTGCGAACGCTGGCGCCCAGTAGCACCAGCCGTAGGGGACGAACCAGCCGGGGTCAAGGATCCAGAGGATCTTGGCGATGTCGTAGGAGGGCATCATGCACTCGTTGCCGTCGGCTCTCTGACCCCAGAGGTCTCGCCCTAGTTCCCGCGCCTGGGCGTTGATGCCCAGCTGCTGCCAATAGCCAGCTACCTGACTGAAGATGTCTATGCTGGGGACCCCCATCTCACTGGGATAGCACTCCAGCACAAGCTGCACCTGCTGTCCGTCCGCCCCTAACCGGAACCCGTCACTGTCTCGCTTGTCTAGCCCGATGCTGTCCAGTATCTCGTTGGCGCGATCCGGGTCGTACTCGATGGCGGTGGTGCCGTCACCTTCCCGGTAGAACGGGTCGCGGCTGCTGCCCAGAGGGTTGCCTGGGGTTGCCAGACCGAACCAGAAGAGATCGTTCATCTCGCTGCGGTTGATTCCGTACGAGAGGGCGTGCCGGAAGTCCTTGTTGCGCAGGAGTTCCTGGACGGGCCCACCGGTCCAGCTCTGGTTGACGTAGACACAGGGGAAGGGACCACCGATCCAGTGGCGGACCTGGTAGCCACCTCTCTCGGCGTTCTCCGTGAGCAGAGAGTAGTTGGCGAAGCCCATGTGCCGGTATTGGTAGTCGACCTCACCGGCAATGGTCTTCATCATTACGACTTCGGCGTTGTCCGCCCTGGAAACCACTATCCGCTCGAAGTAGGGTAGCTGCTTGCCCTCGGGATCAACTTTCCAGTAGTACGGATTGCGGACGCTTACCATCGCTTCGGCTGGGAAAGGATTCTCTACCTTCCAGGCCCACACTACCGGTATGTCGGGGTTGTTCATGGTATCGTTGCGGTTCGCGAACAGCTCGTACCAGTGGTCGAAACCGGCTTCATTGATCTTGGCCGCAAGTTCATCGGGATCGGCGTAGTCGGGGTGGAACTGGGACAGGTAGTGCTTGGGGGTGATGATGGTCGGGCCCCCCTCGAAAGCCATGAACTCAAGCAGAATGCCGAAGGGCACACTGAAGGTGAAGTTCACCGTGTAGTCGTCCACCTTGGTGACGACCGGCGCTTCGCCACCGACGACCAACCACGAGGGGAACGATGGCGACAGTTCCTTATTGAGAGCAATGGCCTCGTACCAGAAGAGGATGTCGTCGGCGGTGAAGGGCTCGCCATCCGACCACCTCATGCCTTCGCGCAGGTGGAAGGTGTAGCTCTTGCCGTCTTCGCTGACATCCCAGCTCTTGGCGATGTTGGGTATGACCTTTAGTTCGCCATTGTGGTAGTCCCAGCGGACGAAACCCTCCTGGAGCATCACACGATGGCCGGCGAGGTCGGTTGGGCCGGTGAGTACACGGTGTAGGTCGTCGGAGTACTGCCCTACCTCCTCATACGGATTCACGATCAGCGGCTCAACAGGCAGCCGCTCCTCTACCGGAGGAAGCTCGCCAGCCGCTACCTTGGCTGCCAGGCTGGGAGCCTCGGTGTACTTGGCGGCGACGGCAGGGGCAGCAGTGGCCTCTGGCGCTGCAGCGGTCTCGGCCGCCTGCACCGGGACCGGGGTAGCCTCCGGCGCTTGGGTGGGGGCGGGAGCCGTGGCACCACCGCATGCCGTAGCCACGGCGGTCCCAGTGGTGGCAGCCAAGACCTTGAGTAGACTGCGTCGGGTGAGCGTGCTTGAGGACATGTCAGCCTCCCTATACAGGGTTGTCGCCTAGGGCAGTGGTTGCACCTCAGCCACTGCCTCGGTACCAGGATCGCGCTGCGTGCTTCGACACATCGTGGCAACTCGCGAGGGCGAACTTCACATTCGCCCGTGCAGCCGCTTGGTGCTGAGGGGCTGGGGTGCGCTGTGGTGCCACGCTTGCCCGCCCCTCTTGCTTCTGGCGCTGCTGACAGACCCGGCTAGTCGCCCACCCAGCTGCGCCACTCCTCTGGGATGGATTGGAGCAGCTCAGTAAGGGGCTGGTCCATCTGTGTGCAGTACTCTTCCGCGGTTATCCGGCCGTTCAGTAACCCGTCCTGCTCGGCAGAGAGCAGGCTTGTCATCTCTGGCCACTTGATGGTGACATCCTGGTGCTTGTAGTACTTGCCGCGACAGATATCCACGACCAAGGTCTGGTCGAGGTGCTCGAGACTCTCTACCTGGGGATGGATAAAGCTGTCCTCTTCCGCCACTGCCTTGAGAGTGGGCAGCCCCAGCCCTAGTTGGTTGTCCATGATCCGCTGACCATCGGGACCGGCCATGAACATGGCGACCTGGAACGCCTCCGCGGGATGCTTGGTCTGGGACCCGACGGCAACAGCGTCCTGCGGGCAGCGAGTGAAGCGGCCAGCGGGACCGGAAGGCATGACACCAATGTCCCAGTTGAGGCCAGGCACGTCTTTGTAGTACCAGGCACCGCTCGAGGAGGTAGCGACCATGGCGATGCGGTTGGTGTTGAACATCAGATCCGTACCCTCGCTCGCCTGGTCAGGCGTGGGGGTTATGCGGTACTTGAGCTCGAGGTCGGCCCGCATCTGATGGGCGGCGATGGTTTCGGGCATGGTCAGCGTGGACTTGGACCGGTCCTCGGACACGATGCTGCCACCGAGAGACCAGGTCATGGGATAGATGTACGGCCAGAAGCGCGTCCAGGCGAGGCCCCAAACCTTGTTCGGCCCCTCACCCTCCGTCAACGCGCCCGCTGTCTCGATCATCTTCTCGTAGGTCCACTCCGGGTCCTCCCAGTCTTTGGGCGGGTAGGGAATGCCCTTGGCGTCGAACAGATCCTTGTTGTAGAAGATGACGGCGGGCTGAGTATCCAGTGAGAGGATGTACATCTTGCCCCTGAACCACTGCTTCTCCCACTCGCCCTCGAAGTAGTCATCCTGGGTCAGGCCCGAGTTCGTGGCGAAGAGGTCGGTGATGTCCAGGATCATGTCGCGGTAGACCATGTCGAGGTACTGCTTGGTCTCGATGTTGAAGGCATCCGGCAGGTCACCGGCAGTGGCCAGCAGCCGCAGCTTGTCGTGGAAGTCCTGGCCCGGCCATACGGAGAGCTTGATCTTGATCTCTGGGTGGGCCTCCTCAAACATGTTCACGAGCTCGATGTCGCCCGCATTCAGAGGCGGCCCGGAATACTGAGACGCGTAGATGAGGAAGAGTGGGCCTTCGGTTGCTCTCTCCTGTTCTGGGGTTGCTGTCGTTTCCGCAACTGGCCCCTGCCCAGCTGGCTGTACTGTAGGAATGGGTGCGCACGCGCTGAGGACACCGGCTCCGGCCAGCACTGCGCCGGTCGTAAGAAACTTCCGTCGAGTCAGACTATGAGTGACCACTCTTACCCTCCTGTCCACTATCCTCAGGCGGGAGGTCTGCACCCCCGCACGGCCCACCACTTTACCTTCCGCCGAAGCCCGTGGTGACGATACCCTGGATGAAGTAGCGCTGCGCAGCGAAGAACACGACGAACACCGGCACCATCATCACCGCTGCTGCCGCCATCATCAGGTTCCATTCGGTCCCTCTGAGTCCCTGAAACGCTCTCAGGCCCACCGCCAGGGTCATTTTCTCGATGGAGTTCAGGTAGATCAGGGGCCCCATGAACGAGTTCCAGTTCCCCAGAAAGGTGAAGATCATCACCGTTGTCACCACCGGCTTGGACAATGGCATGATCACCTTCAGGTAGGTCTGCAGCACGCCGGCACCATCTATGCGAGCAGCTTCGTCGAGCTCATACGGTATGCCGCGGAAGAACTGGCGGAACAGGAAGATGTTGAACGCGCCGCCGCCGAGGATGTTGGGGACGATCAACGGCAGGAACGTGTCTATCCAGCCCAACGATCGAAATAGCAGGTATGAGGGGATCATGGTGACGATCTCAGGGAGCATCAGTGTGGACAGCACGAGCAGGAACAGCTTCTCCCGCCCTGGGAAACGCATTCGAGCAAAGCCAAAGCCGGCTAGAGAAGCCGCGAAGAGCACCGCCACCATGTTGGCGCCGGTGATGACCGCTGTGTTCCACAGGAAGCGGGTGAAGGGGAGACTCGACTCGAAGATGGCAGTGTAGTAGTTGCGACAGACCACCGGCTTGGGTATCCAGACCGGTGGAAAGATGAACTCGGTCCCGCGCACCTTCAGCGAGGTACTCACCAACCAGAAGAACGGTATTAGCATGATGGCGCTGCCTACGAGGAGAACGGACTGCAGGAGGATGTGCGAGCCGACCTGCCGCAGGCGACCACTCCTCGACAGCGTACGCCGCCCGGCCCTGGGCCTGTCCGCTGTAGTGGTGGGGATGGCGCCCATGTGCTCTCCCGCCCTCATGTCTGGCGCTCGGCCTCGTAGTAGACCCAGCGCCCGGCTGCCAAGAACTGGACAATCGTAAGCAACAGCACCATCACGAAGAGGACCCAGGCAAGCGCCGAGGCGTACCCCATCTGGCCATAGTCCCAGCCTTGCCGATATATGTAGAGAACGTAGAACAGCGTGGCGTTGTCGGGCCCTCCCTCGGTGGTTATGTAGGCAGTCGTGAACACCTGGAAGGAGCCGATGATGCCCACGATCAGGTTGAAGAAGACGACCGGGGTGATCATGGGCAGTGTGATGTTCCAGAACCGAGACCAGCGAGTTGCTCCGTCTATGGATGACGCCTCGTAGAGCACCGGGTCCACTCCCTGGAGCCCGGCGAGGAACACGATCATGGTGCTGCCCAGTCCCCACAGGGACATGATGACGAAGCTCGGTTTGGCGAGGGTCTCATCGAACAGCCATTTCTGCGGAGGCAGTCCGAGGACGTCGAACAGGGCGTTGGCCAGGCCGTAGTTGGGGTTGAAGATCCACATCCACAGGAAGGCGTTGGCCACGGTTGGCATGATCGAGGGTACGTAGTAGATCACCCGGTAGACGTTGATACCGCGTTCCTTGACGTTCAGCAGCAGCGCGGCCAGCAGCGCGGTCAGCAAGTGCAGTGGCACGTATAGGGCGGTGTAGTAGGCGGTGTTCCAGAGGCTCTTGGAGAACAAGGGGTCGCGTGCGGCCTTGGCGAAGTTGGCCAAGCCGGTGAAGTGGATCGGCCTGAGGATCTCGTAATCAGTGAGGGAGAGCCAGACTGAGGCCAACATCGGCCCGGCCGTAAACGCCACGAAGCCGACCATCCAGGGCACTATGCACAGCAGGCCCTGGATGGCCTCCCGCCGGGCCGCCGCTGAACGCCGCCGACGAACCGGCCGCTGCAGACCAGCAGCCTCCGTCACCATGCCAACACTCCCAAACAGTGGGCAAGATCTTACCCGGGGCAGGCATTCCGCAGACCGCACTGCCGCGACATGGACACGACGTACGGTTCACTATCACTTATACTCTAGAGCGTACTCTCAGGCCGTAAGACAGTTCAACCGACACCGGACATTAGTTGGCCAGTAAGCGGACATCCTGTGACAGTGCACAGAGTCAGCCCTGGCTCTGGCCTGACGGAGCGTGATCTGGGGCCGGGCCATCGCCGTCTTTTCGCAGGGTCCGGTCTGCTTGGCAGCTGATGGGCGGAGCACTCGCGATGCAGGAAGGCACTCAACCTTCGCCTGAGTTTGTGGAACTCGTACGGGATGCCCTCACGCACCTTTACGAGCCCGCGCACCTGGTCCGACATCCGCTAGTCGGGCTACTTGGTGACGTCCTGCCGCCCCTGGGTGACCAGGCTCAGAGCTTGCGGCTGTTCCTGCTAGATGCGGTTGAACGTCTCCAGCCCGTCGGTGCAGAACGTGCTTCAGAAAAGGCACGACGTCCGTACACGGTATTGGTGCAGCGGTACGTTGCTGGGCTCAGCGTGGATGAGATTGCCGCCGGCCTTCACATCGGGCCCAGGCAGTTCCGCCGTGAACACCAGAAGGGCCTCGACGCCCTCGCTGCCTACCTCTGGTCGCTCTGTCGCGACGATGCCCAGCCTGCCGGGGGCTCAGCGGGTGCCGACCTGATGGCCGAGGTCGAGGCGCTGGGCGTGTCGCCGAGCAGTGTATCGCTGCTGGAGCTCCTCGAGACGACCGGCGCCGCAGGTACGACCCTGGCCCGCCATCATGGTGCGTCTCTGATCATCAGCCCCGGGCCTGCCGAGCGGATCCGGTGTCTCTGCGACCTAACCCTGGCCAGGCAAGCGGTGCTCTTGGCCCTGAGCGCGCTTCTGGCCCACCGACCCCAGCACGTCTGCCTGACAGCGGCCGGCTCCAAGCAGGAGCCCCGTGTACTTGTCTCGATCCTACCACCGCTACCGTCGGAAGCAGCGGACAGCCTCGAAATGGACCTGGCCGAAGCACGGGTCCTGATGGCGGCACAAGGTGGCACGATCGGGCCGGTGGAGGCGGGGGACCGAGCGGTGGAGGGCCTACAGCTCACGTTCCGCCCGGAGAGCGTCGCCCACGTGCTGGTGGTGGACGATAACGACAGGATGCTTCGGCTCTACGAACGCTATCTCATGGTTGGCCGTTACGGCGTTACCTGCGCCAACTCGGCCCAGGAGGCCGAGGCCATACTCAGGAGCGTCACGCCAGACGCCATCGTGCTAGACGTGATGATGCGCGACGTTGATGGCTGGGAGTTGCTGCAGCGCCTGCGTGCCAACCCTCGCCTCCGCGCTGTCCCGATCTTGGTCGTCTCTGTCCTGAACGAGCCTAGTATGGCCCAGGCTTTGGGGGCCGCGGCCTTCCTTAGGAAGCCTGTGACAGCTGAGGCTCTGCTGACGGCTCTGCGGCGAGTGCTGAGTGAGAGTAGTCAGGTGGAGCAGCATCGAGCAGCGCCCTGATGCAGTTCAGCCATTCGGCTCCTCTGGGCGGTGCTTTCTTGCTGAAGACAATGCGCGAGGGCAGAAGCCTGGCCAGCTCCACTTCGAGTGCTGCTCCTGTGGACACCACTACCTTCGTCCCGTTCAGGAGTGATCGTCGTCGTGCATGGTTGAGGAACTCCATGCCCGACATACCGGGCATGACGAGGTCGAGCAGCACGACGTCGAAACGTTCACGTTCCAACATCGCGAGCGCTTCTCTGCCGCCGGCGCAGCTCCGCAGCGTGGCTCGCGGAAAGACTGAGGACAGCACTCGCCTCACCAAGGTGCGGAAGCCGGTGTCATCGTCCACCACGAGGAAGCGATCGGTGCCGGCTCCACACCGCTGTACGGCCGCTACCAAGCTTTCTGCCTGTACGGGCTTGATCAGATAGTCATCCACCTGAAGGTAGTCTCTGGCCAGGCCGGGCAGCGGCATCTCGTACTCGACTACCCCCAAGTCCGGCCGGCCTGTGGCCTGCCAGATCTCCTCGCACCGCACCCCGCGAGCAGGGTCTAGAGCGTCACGGACCAGTACGACCCCGGCGGGGTGCTCTGTCTCTACTGCCTCGCGCAGCGCGCTGATGTCAGACAGTGGAATGGCCCGGTAGCCAACTACGCCACGGGCCAGCTGACGAGAGGTGGCCTCGTCAGGGGCGAGGACAATGACCGACTTGCCCAGAGGGTTCTTGGAGATCGGCGGCGTCCAGCCATCGGGTAGGTAGTAGGAGAGGCGCGACCGGGATCGGCCGGTATCCGGCAGGGGGAGGGCAAAGCTGAAGGTACTACCCTTACCCACCTCGCTCTCAGCGCTGATGCGGCCGCCATGCATCTGCACGAACTCCCGGCACACAGCCAGCCCCAGGCCGGCCCCGCCCCGCCCGGAGGTGATCGGCCCGCGTGCCTGGCTGAACTCGTCGAAGATGAACGGCAAGTCCTCGGCGGGAATGCCGGTGCCGGTGTCGCTCACCGAGATGTGCACCTCTCCATCCTCAGCCCGCGCCGCGACCACGATCTCGCCTCTGTCGGTGAAACGTATGGCGTTGTTGAGCAGGTTCAGAAGTACCTGAAGGATGCGGGTGCGATCAACATGCACCTGGGGGAGTTCCTCGGGAAGGCGCAGCCTTATCTCCACTTCGGACCCACGGAGCAGCCCGCGACCGGTGGCGACTGCCTCCGCGAGCACTTCTAGGAGGTCGGTGGGCTCAAGCTTCAGCGGGAGCCGATGGGCTTCGATGCGAGCGAGATCCAGTATGTCGTCAATCATCCCTAGTAGATGACGGCTGGCGCTGTAGATCTCGTGGATGTCCATGCGAAGCTCTGGGGGCCAGCGCATGTCGCCGTAGACCTCGGGGGAGGAGTACATGGTGTGGCTAAAGCCCATGATGAGATTGAGAGGCGTGCGCAGCTCGTGGCTGATGTTGGCCGCGAAGCGCGCCTTCACCTCCTTTGCCTCCTCCGCCTCCCTTCGGGCCGCCTCTAGCTCGTGGTTGGTGCGCTCCAGGAGGGTGTACATGTCTTGGAGCGCTTTGGAGGTGCGTCGCAACTCACCTCGGCGCTCCATGGCTTCACGCGCATGCTGCCAGGAGCGCAGCTCACTCATCTCGGCCCGGGCCAGTGTCTCGAACAGGTTGCGGGTCACCACCCACATCAAGACCGAAGCGAAGGCCGCCTCTTGGATGAGTTGCCACTTGGCCGGCCAAGCCGCGGGTAGGAGCGCCACTGCCCCAGCTAGGCCAACGGCGTACGCCGATGACCAGTGTGGACCCGCCAGCAGCCCCATGGCGATTACCGTTGCCACTACTGCCCACCGGCCCACCTGAGTAGGCCCCGTGCGCAGGTCCAGCAGGGTGACTGCCGCCAGCCCCAAGGCCACACAGGTAACCGCCAACCCGTGCTTGTTCGCTAAGAGAAGCCCGAGCCCACCGGCCAGACCAAGTGCCAACGGCGCCAACAAAGACGACCACTCCGGCACTGGATCGCGGTCTATGAAAACAAGGATAGCCCAGGAGTAGGCCACGATTACGGTGGCGAGACAGACGCGATGAAGGATAGGCCGGAGGAGACCTCGCAGGCCGATGGGGTTCTGTCCCTGAATTGCCACCGGGTCCGATTCGTTCACGATGCCCATGGTGACCTCCCTGAGCCCGGCGTGCCGACGAGATCGTGGCCGGGCACGTAGGGGATCCGCTTGCG
>JBMNTK010000044.1:0-21252 GCA_050945695.1 Anaerolineae bacterium
GGCACAGTCATTCCCGCCCACCCGCTTGCCCTCACCGAGGATCGCCGGCTGGACGAGCGCCATCAGCGCGCCCTCACCCGCTACTACTGCGCGGCCGGGGTCGGTGGGGTGGCGGTGGCAGTGCACACCACCCAGTTCGAGATCCGGGAGCCGGAGTTCGCCCTCCTAGAGCCGGTGCTCACCCTGGCCGCGGAAGAGGTGCGCGCCTACCGGCAGAAGGCCGGCCGCGACGTGGCCCTCATCGCCGGTGTGGTCGGCAACACAGAGCAGGCCGTTCGAGAGGCGGAACTGGCCGCGCGTCTGGGCTACCACGCGGTGCTTCTCAGCCTGGCTGCTCTCAAGCAGGCCGACACCGAGACGCTCATCCGGCACTGCCGGGAGGTCGCGCGGGTCATGCCCCTGTTCGGCTTCTACCTGCAGCCGGCCGTGGGCGGGCGTGTCCTTCCCTACGAGTTCTGGCGCCGGTTCGCCGAGATCGAGAACGTGATCGCCATCAAGATGGCGCCCTTCAACCGCTACCAGACCATTGACGTGGTGCGCGGCGTGGCGGAGGCGGGCCGGGCCGGCGACATCGCCCTCTACACCGGCAACGATGACCACATCCTCCTGGATCTGCTGACCCCGTTCCCCTTCCGGGTGAACGGCAAGCCGGTGATGGCTCGGATCGTGGGTGGGCTGCTGGGCCAGTGGGCCGTGTGGACGCGGCGGGCGGTGGAGATGCACGCTCTGGTCCGGCGCCTGGCCGAGTCCGACTCCCCCATCCCTCAGGACATCCTGGGTGCCGCCAACGAGCTCACCGACGCCAACGCCGCCCTGTTCGACGTGGCCAACAACTACGCCGGCTGCATCGCCGGCATCAACGAAGTGCTTCGGCGCCAAGGCCTGTTGGCAAGCAATGCCTGCCTCAACCCCAGGGAGTGCCTCTCCCCCGGCCAGGCGGCCGAGATCACCCGCGTGCAGGAGGCCTACCCGGGCCTCCAGGACGATGACTTCGTGGCTGAACACCTCGACGAGTGGCTGTCCTGATGCGGGACGGCACTGGGAGTCACCCCGAGGAGCAGGGGCGCGGTGTCCGCGCCCCTGCTCCTTGCCCGCTTACCACTCGCTGACGCAGCCATCCTCGTCATAGGCGGCCGGGTTGCACCAGAGACCCTCGTCCGCATATTCGGCCAGCCCTTCCTCATTCACCTCGATCCCCAGCCCCGGGCCCTGAGGCACCCGAACGCAGCCCTCCTCCAGGACGAAAGGCGTCTTGAGGTAACCCTGCCCCAGAGTGACGTGCTCCTGCAGGGCGAAGTTGGGGATGCAGGCGTCCAGTTGCAGGCAGGCCGCCAGCGCCACCGGCCCCAGCGGACAGTGCGGCGCCACGGCCACGAAGTGCGCCTCGGCCATGGCGGCGATGAAGCGGCACTCCAGTATTCCCCCGGCATGAGACAGATCCGGCTGCAGGATGGCCGCGGCCCGCTGGGCCAGCACGTCCCGGAAGCCCCACTTCGTGTAAAGCCTCTCTCCGGTGGCGATGGGGATGCTGGTGGAGCGCGCCACCTCGGCCAGCGCCTCGACGCTCTCCGGTAGGCACGGCTCCTCGATGAAGGCCAAGTCGTAGGGCTCGAGCGCCCGGGCGATCCGTATAGCCAAGGCCGGGCTGGTGCGCCCATGCAGGTCCACGCCGATACTCACCCCGGGGCCGACCGCCTCCCTCAGGGCCTCGATCCGCTCGGCCAAGCGCCGAATCACCTCCGGTGGCTCCACAGGACCCCGCCCCGGGTCGGGCCCGCCAGTCTTGACGGCCGTGAAACCCTGGGCCACCGCTTCCCGGCCGGCCTGGGCGAGCGCTTCCGGGGTATCCCCGCCCACGTGCCGGTACAGGCGGATGCGCTCCCGTACGGCCCCGCCCAACATAGCGTGGACCGGCACGTCCAGCCATCGGCCCACGATATCCCACAGTGCCTGCTCGAGCCCGCTGATGGCAGAGCACTGGATGGGGCCTCCGCGGTAGAAGGCATGCCGATACATCCTCTGCCACAAATGCTGGATACGGCGAGGGTCCTCCCCCAGCAGTCTGTCTCGCCAGTGGCCAATCTCCGCCGCCACCGCCGGGATGTGGCCCTCCAGCGTCGCCTCGCCCCAGCCCACGATGCCTTCGTCAGTGGTCACCTTCACCAGCAACCACCGGGGCTTCACGGCCAGCGTGTCCACCGCCACGATGCGCATGGTTCTCTCCTCAATCCGGGACCCCTTGTCCCCCACCGGGCCCCATGCTAACATCCCTTACATCTGCCCGCCTTAGCCTCTCTTGACGCGGGCACAGGGAGGAATCTGGCTCATGGACGACCTCATTGGGGCCCTGTTTTCAAGCCTGGGCATAATCCTCTTCTTGCTCGTCATCATTCTCAGTTCGGCCGTGAAGGTTGTCCAGGAATACGAGCGCGGGGTGATCTTCCGCTTGGGCCGGCTGGTAGGCGCCAAGGGGCCGGGGCTGTTCTTCATCGTGCCCTTAGCCGACCGGATGGTGAAGGTTGACCTGCGTGTAGTCACCCTGGACATCCCCTCACAGGAGGCCATCACCCGAGACAACGTGACCGTCAAGGTCAACGCGGTGGCCTACTTCCGAGTGGTGAACCCCGAGGACGCCGTAACCAAGGTCGAGGACTACCGGCGGGCCACCTGGCAGATCGCCCAGACCACCCTGCGCAGCGTGCTGGGCCAGTCGGAACTCGATGAGCTTCTGGCCCATCGAGACGAGATCAACCAGAAGCTGCAGCAGATCATTGATGAGCAGACCGAGCCTTGGGGCATCAAGGTGAGCGTGGTCGAGGTCAAGGACGTCGAGCTGCCCCAGACCCTGCAGCGCGCCATGGCCGCCCAGGCCGAGGCCGAGCGCGAACGCCGCGCCAAGGTGATCCACGCCGAGGGCGAGTTCCAGGCCTCTCAGCAGCTTTCCGCCGCCGCCAAGGTCATGGCCGAGCATCCCGAAGCCATCCAGCTCCGCTACCTGCAGACGCTCACCGAGATTGCCGTGGAGAAGAACAGCACCATTCTGTTCCCGCTGCCCATAGACCTGTTCTCGGTCTTCATGAGACAGCAACAGGGGACCACTCCTCCTACCCCGCGGTACATCCCGGTGGAAGGTGAGGGCCGGGGAGAGACCGGCCCCAGGAGCGCCTAGCCCTGGAACACCGCCCTAGCCTACCACCGCCACTCATGACCTCAGAGCCCGGGTCATTCGCCCGGGCTACTATCGAGGAGCGCAAGCCAGCCATCCTGGCCGAGGTGCTGGCTCATTCCCCCCAGCCGGAGGAGATCCGCCCCGCCCTGGAGGCACTCGCGGAGGAGATACGACACGGTCCCGTCGTCCCTCCCCCGCGAGACGTGCCCCTGTACGCAGAGTGGCTGGCCCACTATCAGCGCTGGCAGGGGCGAACCTGGCTGGAGATCCCCTGGTACTTCGCCGAGTCCTACTTCTACGTTCGGCTCCTGCACGCCATCGGTTACTTCGCCGGCCGCCACCCGGACCCGTTCGCCAAGCAGAAGGAAGACCTGCTCACCCAGTGCGGCCCCGTGGTGGCGTCCTTGGCGCGGGCTCAACAGGTGATCGAGGACCTCGCGCCCGAGGAGGCCTTCGGCGTGCTTGCCCATCGCAGTCTGTGGGGCAACCGCATGGACCTGAGCAACCTGGCCGTGGCCGAACGCCACCGCGGCGATGCCTCACACCTGGACCAAGCCACACCGGTGGTGGACGACTGCGGCATCGCCTTCCGGACCCTCTCCCAGGCTTCCGCCCCACAGGTGACCTTCCTGTGCGATAACGCCGGCCCGGAGCTGGTCTCGGACCTACACATGGCTTCCTGGCTACTGGACCATGCGGCCGAGCGAGTGGCGCTGGAGGTCAAACCTCAGCCCTTCTTCGTCTCGGATGCTATGGCCAAGGAGGTGCACGCCACCATTGCCTTCCTGCGGGAGAGCGACGACCAGACCGCGCGAGGCCTGGGTGAGAGGCTGGCGGGCGCGCTAGAGGCGGGTGCCCTGAGCGTGCGCGAGCACCCCTTCTGGTGTGGCCCGGATCACTATGACTGCCTGCCAGAGGACCTGAGAGCCCGGCTCGGCCAGGCGACGCTGGTGATCTCCAAGGGGGACGTGAACTACCGCCGCTTCCTGCGCGACCGGCACTGGCCCTTCACGACACCCATCGAGGAGGCAGCCGCCGGCCTCCCGGCCCCGGTTCTGCTTCTGCGCACCTTCAAGGGGGAGTTGGCCGCCGGCCTGTCGGCCGAGACCGTGGCTCAGCTGGCCGCCGAGGACCCAGACTGGCTGATCAGCGGCCGTCAGGGCGTGGCCCAGTATCGGGAAAGGGCGAAGGACGCGCTGTAGGGGCGGGGCACCGCCGCCGCCCGTTCCTCTGGAAGAGGTGGTCGCCGGGGGAGCGACGCCGGGGGCTGAACCCCCCGGCTACCTAGGCGAAGCCGGCCCTTCGGCCGGCATGCCGACAATGCCCGGGTAGGGGCGGTGCGGAGGGCTTTGGCCCGGAGCCCCGTCCGCCCTCTGGGGCAGGCGCGGCGGCCTGCCCCTGCACGGACGTCGCCCCGGCGACAGCCCACACCCCGGCGTAATGCCGCCCCCTTGGCCGCCACGCACGGAGCAGGACATCCGGTGCCAGGCGGACATCCTCAGGGCTCGCCCCTCCACTCCTCGACCAGCGCCAGCACCCTCTGCGCCGCCTCATCCACCGCCCGCTCGACCTCTGGGCTGAGCTCCAGCCCGACCTCCACCCTCACGGGCTCCACTCCCACCACGGCAGCACGGGCCGGCTGCCACCCGCGCAGCCGCGCCAAGGCAAAGACGCTGGGCAGACTCAGGTCGTGCGCCGTCACCACGCCCGTGGCCCAGGACGTGGCTTCCTCATCCAGAAGGGTGCTCACGGTGCCACCCGGCAGCCCTGATCGGAGGCAGTCCACCACCACCAGGTGATCGGCCTCCTCTATGGGGCCCAGCAGCTCCAGGCCCAGCGTCCCGCCATCGAGCACTCTCACGCCCGGTACGCCCTCCAGGAGCGGAGCTAGGCGGGCAGCCACGTGCACCCCCACGCCCTCGTCACCTAGGAGCAGGTTCCCCACTCCCAACACTAGGATCGTCGGCGAGGGCATCACTCCGGGCTATGCTCCTCCGGCCAGTACTTGTGTCCATCGAACATGCTGCTCATCGTGCCTAGCTCGCCCAGGTTGTCATCGCGTATGGCCAGGTAGAGGTGCACGGCAAAGAAGATGAGCAGGAACCACATGATGATGTGGTGCCAGAGGCGAATGCTCTGGTCTGTGGTGATGCTGAACACCCAGCCGAAGAGCGGCCAGAAGATGCTGGTGGGGTTCCCATAGGAATACAGCGCCCAGCCGGTCACTACCTCGAGCACCAGGATCAGGAGCATGATCCCGTAGGTCACCGCGGCCAGGGGATTGTGCCCGACCCCGTGAGGGGCTTCCCAACGCAGGAACAGGTAGAACTTGACCTGTTCCACCATGAGCCGGAGCGAGTTCCGAATCTGGGTCCAGTTCCCGAAGGGGAACCAGCAGCGCCAGCAGCTGTAGGCGTTGCCGGCGAAGAACCAGTACAGCCGCACCAGAACCGACACCGTGAGCACGATGGCGGAGATGAAGTGAACCAGCCTGGCACCGGCCATGATGCCGAGCGCCTCGTCCGCCGCCACTGCCGCTGTAGGGTCAACACCGGACAGGATGAACGGGTTGCCGATGTAGTACCCCGTTATCGCCAGCGGGACCATGGCGAGAAAGTGCGACCAGTGCCAGAACCGCACCGGCCACTCCCACACGTAGGTACGCCGGTAGACCTGTTTGCTTTCCGCAGCCACTTTAGTGCTCCTCTAACTGACAATGCGCTTACAGCACGTTCACACGCGAGATCTCTCGGCCCTCCGCATCCAGAAGATGGACCGCGCAGGCCAGGCAGGGGTCGAACGAGTGGATCGTCCGCAGGATCTCCAGAGGCCGGCTGGGGTCCGCCAGCGGAGTGCCCACCAGTGCCTGCTCATAGGGACCGGGCTGCCCATTGGCATCCCGGGGCGAGGCGTTCCAGGTAGTGGGCACGACGCACTGGTAGTTGGATATCAAGCCGTTCTGGATGTGCACCCAGTGCCCCAGGGCCCCTCGAGGCGCTTCGTGCAGGCCGAATCCCACCGCCTCCTGAGGCCAGGTGGAGGGATCCCACCTTTCGCCGGAGTGGATGCGCAGATCCCCGGCGGCCATGTTGGCGGCCAGCTCGTTCACCCACCCCTCGAGCTGCTCGGCCAGGAGTAGGGCCTCGATTCCTCGTGCGGCCGTGCGCCCCAGGGTGGAGAAGAGAGCCTCAGGCCCCACCTCCAGCCGCGACAGCACCATGTCCACCAGCTCTCGCACCCGCGGGTGCCCGGCAGCGTAGGCTATGAGCATTCGGGCCAGGGGGCCGACCTCGGTGGGCGCATCCTCGTAGCGCGGGGCTTTGACCCAGGAGTACTTGCCTTCCACGTCCAGGAACTCATAGGGCGGCTCTGGCCCGGTGTAGCGGGGGCGCGTCTCGCCCAGGCCCGGATGCAGCGGCGTCTGATCCCCTTGCTCGTACACGTACCACGAGTGGGTGATGTACTCGGAGATGGCCGAGAGGTCTACCGGCAGGACCTGCGAGAGGTCGCGGTTCACGATCCGGCCGGCCGGCAGGAACATCTCGGGCTCATCCAGCGAGTCCTGAAGCGGGTAGTCTCCGTAGGAGAGGTAGTTGCTCACCCCGCCGCCGATCCCAGCCCAGTCCTTATAGAAGGAAGCGACCAGGAGCAGATCGGGGATGTAGACGCGGCTTACGAAGTCCACCGCATCTCTCGCCAGTGACTGCAGGAATCCGATCCCGCGGGCGTTGAGGGCGTTCTGGCTATTGGGATCCACCGGATGGGCCACGCCCCCCACGAGCAGGGTCTGGATGTGCGGGTTCTTGGACCCGATCAGCGCGTGGAGGCGGATGAACCGGCGCTGGAACTCCAGTGCATCCAGATAATGGGAGACGGCCAGCAGGTTGCCCTCCGGCGGCAGGCGGTAGGCGGGATGGCCCCAGTAGGCGCTGGCCAGGAAGCCGGGCTGCCCGCTCTCCACCAGGGCGCGTATGCGCGCCTGCACCGCCGCAAAGTGCTCTGGCCCCGAGCGATCCCAGTCGGAGATGGACGCGGCCAGCTCCGCCGTGGCGGCCGGGTCGGCCTGAAGGGCGCTGCCCACGTCCACCCAGTCCAGGGCATGCAGGATGTAGAAGTGGATCACGTGATCCTGGACGTTCTGGGCTCCCATGATCAGGTTGCGGATGAGCCGGGCGTTGGGAGGAATGGTGATGCCCAGGGCGTTCTCCACTGCCCGTACGGAAGCAATGGCGTGCACTGTGGTGCACACCCCGCAGATGCGCTGGGTGAAGAGCCAGGCGTCTCTAGGGTCACGCCCCCGAAGCACGATCTCCATACCGCGGAACATGGTGCCAGATGCCCATGCTTCCCGTACTTCGCCGTCGCCCAGAGCAGCCTCAATGCGAAGATGGCCCTCGATTCTTGTAATGGGGTCAATAACGATACGCTCTTCCACTTACGCCTCCTCCTGCCCCTCGGTCCTTCCTTCGCTCTGCTCACGTCTGGCCTCATCTTCCGCCGCCAGGTCCGGGTAGGCCGGAGGCCTGGGCTCCGTGGACCTTGGGACCGAGGGCGACGTCTCTGGGAACCTGCGGTCTCGCTCGCGCCTCCACACCGCCGTGCCCAAGGCGTGAACGCCAATCGCCCCTAGTGTGAGCGCCAGCAGCCCAGCCCCAACCTTGTCTACGGTGTCCTCCACCGCCACCACGGACACATCAGGCAGCCGCTCGTAGAAGGGGCTCATGTCGTCCCAGAAGCCGACGGAGGCGCAGGCGATGCAGCCGTGCCCCGACATCACCGGCCAGCTGGTGCCGTCATTCCAGCGGATGACCGGGCAGTTGTAGAAGGCCTGTGGCCCCTTGCAGCCCATCTTGTACAGGCACCAGCCGGCGCGGTGACCTTGATCGCCCCAGTTCTCCACGAACTGGCCGGCGTCGAAGTGGGTGCGGCGCTCGCAGTTATCGTGGATGCGCTTACCGTGGGCAAACAGGGGGCGCCCTACGGCGTCCGTATCCGGCAGGCGACCGAAGGTGAGGTAGTGGACGATGGTGGCGGCGAAGACCTGGCCATTGTGGGGGCAGCCCGTGAGGTTGACTATGGGCTTGCCGGATATGATCCGGTGCACGGGCTCGGCGCCGGTGGGGTTGGGGCGGGAGGCGGGCCAGCCACCCCAGGAGGCACAAGCGCCGGTGCAGATGATCCCGGCGGCATTGACAGCCACCTCACGCAGGATCTGTTCACTGGTCCGGCCGGCGACCGTGCAATAGTGAGCATTGGGCCCCGTCGGGATCGAACCCTCCTGCACCACGATGTAGCGGCCGGCGTAGCGTTCCATCGCCGCTGCCAGCCTAGCCTCCGCGTGGTCTCCCGCATCCGCCATGATCGTGCTCATGTACTCCATGGAGATCACGTTCAGGAGGATGTCGGTGATGTCGGGGTCGCTAGCCCGGAGCACGCTCTCGTCGTCGCCCGTGCACTCCTGGCCGTGCAGCCAGACGACTGGCAAGCGTTCGGCCGACTCCAGCGCATCCGCTACCTGAGCGGCAGCCTCGGAGGGAAGCGCCAGAGTGGCAGCCATGACGGTGCAGAAGCGGAGAAAGTCGCGCCGGGAAACGGAGAGAGCGAGTAGAGCCTCGGAGATCGTGCGTTTGCCCTGCATGGGTATTCCTCCACCAACCAGAACGACCAACGGCTAACTCGGGCGAAGTATAGCAGCAGCTAGACAGCTGTAAAGGCGACTGGGGCAGTAGGGACCACTGGTGGTGGAGGTGAGGGTGGAGGCGGACACCCTGTAGGGGCGGGGCACTGTCCCCGCCCCTCCCCTGCGTGCGGCACCCGCGGGCGATGACCGCGCCCGCGGGTTGAACCCCCGGGCTACCTAGGCGAAGCCGGCCCTTCGGCCGGCTGGGAAAAAGGGCTGGCCCGCGGTGCCGCTTGAGGAGCGCATTCCGTGGTTGGCCGTGCCTGGCGCTGAAGGCCTTCGGCCAGAGAACTCACCCGCGGCGCGCTCTGTGTGCTGAGTGAAACCCGGGGTAGAGGCGGTGCGGAGGGCTTCAGCCCGGAGTCCCGCCCTCGTACCCTCCAATGCAGGGTGTTGGTCGCTGCGGCGGGACGGGCGGGGCTTCGCCGGGCGAAAAGATGCCCGGCTCGCGCCGTCCCTACCTCGGCTTTCCGGGACAGCCGGTACGTCCTGGTAGGGGCAGGCCACCGCGCCTGCCCCAAAGGGCGAACGGGGTCGTCCGCCACTACATCGCCGGCGCGTCCAGGCCTGCAGCGGCCTCATCCCCAGCCGGCCGAAGGGCCGGCTTCGCCTAGGTAGCCGGGGGGTTCAGCCCCCGGCGTCCATCAGCCCGCGGGTGCCCCACAAACGAAGAGGGCGGGGGCTACGCCGGGCAGAAAGACGCCCGGGTCCGCACCGCCCCTACCTCGCCCCGCGGGCCTGGGCTACTCCGAGTCCCCTACCACGACAAGCTTCCCGTTCTCGTAGCGGCCGTACACCTCTGCTGCCCGCATCATGGCGCGCACGTTCTCATGCGGGGTACCGTCGTTGATGCTGCCCGCCGAAGCCAGCAGCAGCCGGCCGTCACCGGCCACCTTCTCGATGTCCTGCCGGGCACGAGCCATGACCTGCTCGGGCGTTCCCTCACGTAGCAAGAAGGGCGGAACCTGGCCCTCGATCATGGACTTGGGCATCTTCTCCCGGATGAGAAGAGGGTCCACGTTCGGCCCCAGGTTGACGCTGCTCAGCTCCAGCTCATTCAGGACTTCCAGCATGTGGGCGTTGTCGCTGTCGGAGTGGAAGCTGCGGTTCTCGACGCCCGGCTCGCTGAAGTAGTCGTACCAGGCGCGTTCCCGCTCCAGGCAGTACTTGCGGTAGAGGTCGGGAGTGAGGAAGGCCACGTTGTCGTTGCCCATGCCCATACCCCGCATGGGGGCACCGGTGGCCTCCCGCAGCCGGATCATGTACTCCAGGTTGACCTCGTAGAACAGCTGCATGAGAGCGTCCATTTGGTCGGGGTAGTCATAGAGCCAGTAGATGAAGTTGGTGGTGCCGCAGACGATGGACCCAAGCGTGGCCAGGCCATGGCAACTGGTGCCGTAGCGCAGCTCGACCCCGTACTCCTCTTTGATGCGTTCCCGCCACTCCAGGATGATGGGAGTCACGCCCGCCTTCAGGACGTCGTGTTTCTCCATCTGGCGGATCAGCCGGGGCACGTCGTGCACCGGGTCCTCGATCACCTCCAGCGTCCACGGGCCGGCGTTGTCGGGATACACGACCTTGCCGCCAAAGATGGAGGTGTTGGTCACCGACCCCAGGTTGATGGCCGGCCCAAGGGTGATGCCCAGCTCTCGCTCGGCCACCTCGCTCGCTTTCCTGCGCATCGCCTGCTGATACTCGAAGTCGGTGTGGAACCGTCGGTGATCAGTCACCCCGGCCTCGTACTTGACCCAGTCCTCGTTCAGCCCCACCGACACCGGCACCCTCGGCTTGTCGGTGCTGAAGGGAGCACGGCACTGCTTGTTCACCTCCCAGAACTGGCGCAGCCAGGCCTGCAAGTCATCCGTCCACGGCGCGTCAACGTTCATCAATTGCCTCTCCTGTCTCTAGTAAGCCCATCATGATGCCGCTCGACTGGCCCGCCACTCCGCCAGGCGTGAGGCCATCTCCAGCGCAGCCAGAAGGCTGCCCTCATCAGCCCGGCCGGTGCCGGCAATGTCGAATGCGGTTCCATGGTCAACCGAAGTGCGGACCACGGGCAGTCCGAGGGTGATGTTCACCCCCTGGCTGAAGCCCAGCATCTTCACGGCGATATGCCCCTGGTCGTGGTACATGGCCACCACACCATCGAACTCGCCCTTCGCAGCCCGGTAGAACACCGTGTCGGGGGGCTCGGGGCCGGAGATCGTCAACCCCTCTGCCGCCAGCGCCTCCACCGCCGGGCGGATGCTGCGCTGCTCTTCGTCGCCGAAGAGGCCCCCTTCCCCGGCGTGGGGGTTGAGCCCGGCAACCGCCAGGCGCGGCTGGGGGAAGCCAAGCCCCTGCAGGGCCTCGGCCGTAAGGTAGGCCACGCGCCGGATTCGCTCCGGTCGCACCCGGAAGATCGCCTGCTCCAGTGAGCAGTGGGTGCTCACGTGCGAGACCCGAAGCGACGGCGTAGCCAGGAGCATGGCCACGTCACGGGCCCCCAGCAGGTGAGCCAAGAGCTCGGTGTGGCCGGCATAACGGTGGCCGGCGGCATTCAGGGCAGCCTTGTTGATGGGAGCCGTGACCAGCCCCACCCCCTCGCCCCGCCGGCAGCGGGCCACAGCGTCCTCGATGTACCGGTATGACGCCTCCCCACAGCGCACATCCAGCTTCCCGGGGGCGCACTCCTCCACGCCCGGCACACTTATGTCCACCAGTTCGAACTCACCCTGCCCGGGGCCCTCGGGGTCGGAGGGGCGGTAATCGCGCCAGGTGAGGTCAGCCCCCACCCACGCCATCGCCCGTTCCATGATGGAGCGGGTGCCGACCGTCACCAACCGGGCCGGCCCGGTATTGCCCAGCCGGGCCAGCGCTTTGCACACCACCTCCGGGCCCACCCCGGCTGGATCCCCCATGGTCACAAAGAGAGTTGGACGGTGCATGGCTTCTCCTTAGCCCTCCTGGTCCGGCGCAAAGAGCCTTACCAACGTGTATTCGTCCCCGAACCCGCCGGCCTTGCTCACCACCTGCAGAGGCGTGCCGGCAACCTCCGCCCAGGACAACACCACGCCCGGAGCCAGCTCGGCCTCCAGGCGGAGCCGCTCTACCCCCAGTGCCCGCAGCACGGCCAGGAGGGTCTGGCCACCGGTCACGAATATGCCCTCTGGCCTCAACTCGCGCACGGCCCGGCACGCCTGTGCCGCCATGGCCTCCTCTATGGCGGACACCTGGCCGGGCAGCCGCTCGCTGGGCGAGACCAGCACGGCCAGGCCCGTGGATCGGTAGCCCTCCCACAGCGCCGACCGGACCTCACTGCCGGGCCCAACCGTCACCGGCGCGACGCCGGTGGCCTGTGTCAGGCGGGATATCTGCAGCCGGTTGGTCGGGTGGGCGCTGCCGCAGATCAGGACGAAGCCCCGCCCGAGCGCGGGCAGCGGGCCTGGTTGGGGTGCGAAGCCCATCTCGCCGGCCAGGGCACCGGCCAGGCCGGCCGAGCCGACCGGCAACCACTCCGGCCGGGCCACCAGCGCCCGTGCCAGTAGCCGGAGCTCCTCATCCGTCTCTGCGTCGGCCACCAGCGAACCACCGCTTCGGTCCAGAGCGCCCAGGATGGCCTCCGGCCCCTGCCGGATCAGCTCCAGGGGCAGGTGGCCCGGGCGGCAACCCGTCTGCTCCGCCACGACGGACGCCACCTCGCTCTCGCGGACCGGCCAGGCCGGGTCGGCGGCGAACTGAGTCTGCCCCACCGGCCTGCCATGGACGAGCAGTCTGCCCTCGATCACCGTCCGGCCGGAGCCGGGGAAGGCGGGGGCATAGAGCGCTCCCTTCATCCCCTTGGCGCGGGCCAGGGCCTGGGCCTCCGCGGCGAAGGGCCCTCGCAGCGTGGAGTCCATCTTCTTATACATGGCGCCCTGCGCCAGCCCTGCCCAGGACACTGCGACCCGGGCAGCCGCTTCGGGCGGGAGCACCCGAGTCTCGCTATCGAGCACCACGACCTCACCCTGGGGTGTTCCCGCGCCCCAGAGGACGTCCACTCGCCGCCCAGGCGCGGCGAACTTCACCCCTGTGTCCAGGGCACCGGTGAGGTCATCGGCTAGGATGGTGACCTTGGTCAAAGAGTGCGCTCTCCTCGTCCAGCACCGGGGCCGGTGCGCTCACGGGCGCCGCCGGCCCCACTATCTGCCATTATAGGGGCGCCCGTCAGGCGGGGCGACATCCTTTCGGCCCGCCACGACCGCCCCCCATAGTACCATTCTCCCATATCCCTCCTGGCTCCCCCTGCCGAGGACAGAACATCACTGAGAGACCGGGCGCTGCTCCGTCCGGGAGCAAGGAAAGCATGCAGGAGCACACAACCTTAGAACGCGCCCTGGTCTGGGCGATTGCAGCGCTTGTGGCCGTGTTCGTTTCGGCGTCGGGCCCCACTGCTGCTGGGATATCCGCTTCTGACTCCCCCTGCCAGGTCCTCCTGATAGCGCCGGAAGGCGAGTACGAACGCCTCAGTGATGCCCTGTCCTCGCTGAACGTGCGCATCCTGCACGAGTTCCCACCGGACGCCGTGATCGCCGAGGCACAAGCTGACCTGGCGAACCGGGCCGTCTCCGAGGGGTGGGCCCGGTTCGCTACTGCCGGGGAGGTGCCCGCGGCCGTTCGGGACTCGCTTTCCCCGGGCGCGCAGCTGGCGGCCGCCGCCTGGACGGCGCTGCATTCGCCTGAGTCCACGGGCTACCTCGGTGAGGAGCCCGTTCTGGTGGTGGGCGATGCTCTGCGCCCGCCCGACACCGTCGGGCTTGAGCCCCAGGCACTCGATCCCGCCCTGTATCAGCAGAGCGAGTACCTCATCGGCAAGGTGGCCGTGAACCTGGTCCTGGTGGAAAGCGACGGGTCCGTGGACCCCAGCTCGGAGAACTGGACGCCAGATCGTCAACAGCAGGTCTTCCAACAGGTCGTGCAGGCGCTCAGCTGGTGGCAGGCCCGCGAGCCTCGCGCCCAGCTCCAGTTTGTGTACGAGAATCACTACTCCAACCCGGTTCGCGTCCCCTATGAGCCGATCACACGCCCGCACTACGAGGACCGGCTCTGGATCTCACACGCGATGCAGTCGCTGGGCTTCGGGCACTCTTCCTATATCACTGCTGTCCGCCTATTCAACCGCGCGACACGAGAGCGCCACAACGCCGATTGGGTCTTCACCATCTTCGTCGTAGATAGCCTCAACGACTCGGACAACCTCTTCTCCGACGGCTACTTCGCCTACGCCTACATCCACGGCCCCTACATGGTCATGACGTACGGCAACAACGGCTATGGACCGGAGCGCATGGGTGCCGTGGCGGCGCACGAGATCGGGCACATCTTCGGGGCGCTGGACGAATACGCCGGCGCCAACATCCCGGCCAGCACCGTGTCGGGCTACCTGGGCGTACCCAACGGCAACTCCCAGATCGGCGGAAGCATCGACGTGGGCTGCATCATGCGCGGGGGCATAGCGCCCTACCACCAGCAGCAACTCTGCCCGTTCACTGCCGGCCAAGTGGGCTGGCGCGACTCCGATGGCGATGGTCTGCTCGACCCCGTGGATACAGGCGTGCAGGTGGAGCTGAACCTGGCTACCCAAGACGAGAGCGTACGCCTGCTGGGCACGGCCTCCGAGCTGCCCTACCCCAGCCCTAACCGGCAGCCACTGAGCATCAACCGCGTTGCCGGGGTGGAGTACCGCGTCAACGGTGGGCCCTGGCGCTCGGTCTCTGCCTCAGACGGCCGCTACGACTCCCAGGTAGAGCTATTCGATCAGGCACTTCCGCCCGCTCCCGTCGGGGAATGGAGCACTGAGGTGCGAGCGCGCAACACTCGTTCGGGGCAGGGCCTAGCCGAAGCCAGGCTATCAGTCCCGGAGGGCGAGGACCCCTTGCCCAAGATAGCAGTGCAGGCCAGCGTGGACGCCTCGGCCCGCCCGGGTCAAGCCGTGCTCTTCGGCACAGTCACCGCGCCACCAGGGGCCGGGGCCCTAGTGGCGCTGGAAGCCAGGCTAGACAACGGGGCCTGGCTGAGCGTGCCGGCAGCGGACGGGGCTCTCGATAGCCCGGAGGAGCGCTTCAGCGTCACCTTCCAGGGGCTCAGCCCGGGAGAGCACCAGATACAAGTGCGCGCGGCCGCCGAGAACCCTTGGGTGGGCTGCGGAGACTGGGAGCAGGTGCTGGCGGTCGCTGGCTCCCCCAAGAGCACACCTCCGACGGTGACCGGCCCGGCCGAAGTCTACGTGCCTCTGGTCACCACCCGCTAGCCCTAGGGGGGTGACAACCGCTCCCTAGGGGTGCTATACTCGCGACACTCACCGGAAAGCGCTACGGCCTCTGCCGTCGTCTGCGCCCGGCACTCTCAGGAGGACATATGGCCGCCGGTGGCGCTCTCGACCTCAATGCCGCCACGTTCGACGAGCTATGCTCAGTCCCGGGAGTAGGCCCGGCTCTGGCGCGCCGTGTCGTCAGCCTCCGTCAGCAGCGGGGTCGAATCGAGTCATTGGACGAGCTGCTGGAGGTGGAAGGGGTCACTCCCGGCCTCCTGAGCCGTCTGCGCCCGTATCTGACGGTCATCAAGACTTCGCCGGCAGATCCTGTGCCTGAGAGCGACCCGTCGGATCCCGCACCCTCTCCCCAGCCTGAGCCACAGGTCGCGGAGGAGGAGCAGATACCCACCCAGGGCGCTCCTGAGCCGCGAGGCTCCAATTCGCTGCCCAACGAGGACAGCGCGCCCGGTGACGGACATGGTAGTATGAAGGAGCCTTCACCCATGCCGGATGCGGCACGTCCGAATCCGCCAAGATCCGATTCCCTCTTCGATGACGACGGGGAATGGCCCCGTAGCTACGGCGGCGTGAGCTCGTCCATCCTCTTTGGCGAGCCCGACCCCGCCCAAGACCAAACCCCACCGCCGCCCTACCGAAGCCGGGCGGGAGCTCGGGCACTAGGCGTAGGGCGAGCGATCCTCCTGGTGCTCCTAGGTGCCCTCCTGGGAACCGCCCTCAGCCTGGCAGGCCTGACCGCGCTCAACGGTACCCTCTTCTACGCCTCACGCGATCACGTCGAGCAAGACATCTCCGTCCGGCTGGATGCCCTAGAGGCAGACGCTCAGGCCCAAAGCGACAGGCTGGATCGGATGACGGCCCAGGTGGGCAGCGCCCAGGCTCAGATCGAATCCGCCCAGGGGGCACTGGAAGAGCTTGACGAGAGCCTGGCCGAGCTAGGGGTGCGCGTGGCCGAGGTTGAGGGGCTGCGCGACCAAGTGGAAACGACAGTGGCCGAGATCGGCATGCTGGCCAATGACGTCAGCGCCCTAGAGGAAGACCTAGCGGAGGTGAGCGCGAGCACCGATCGGTTCGGCGACTTCCTGGAAGCACTGCGCCAGGCCCTGGCGGAGACGGCCGAATAGCCGTTCTCAGGGGTCTTCGCCGGCGCTGACAGCCTAAGTGGCGAGTGTGGGTTTGCTTCGCGCCTTGCGGTCGGCTAGAATAGGTTGTCGCGCCGTTCGGTGAACGGCGCTTCTTAGAGTTTGGAGCTATGTTCGAAAACCTAACGGAGAAACTACAAGAGACCTTCGATAAGCTGCAGCGGCGTGGCGTCGTGACCGAGGCCGACGTTGAGGCGGCCATGCGTGACGTGCGCATGGCTCTGCTTGAGGCCGACGTCAACTACCGCGTGGTGCGGGGTCTCGTCAGCCGGGTCAAAGAGCGTGCCGTCGGCACCGAGGTGACCAAGAGCCTCAGCCCGGCCCAGCAGGTGGTGAAGATCGTCCACGAGGAGCTCATCAAGACTCTGGGCGAGAGCGCTCCTCTGGACTTGGGTGGGCCGGCGCCGCACGTGATCATGTTGGCCGGCCTCCAGGGTTCGGGCAAGACCACCACCGCTGCCAAGCTGGCCGTTAGGCTGCGCGGTGAGGGCCACAAGCCCCTCCTGGTTGCCGCCGACATATACCGCCCTGCCGCCGTGCAGCAGCTGGTAGTGCTGGGTGAACAGATCGGCGTCCCGGTCTACACCGGTGCGCCCGGTGAGGACCCGGTCAAGATCGCTCGCGATGCCTTGGCTGAGGCTCGGCGCAAGGGCAATTCGGTGGTCATCCTGGACACGGCCGGGCGCCTGCACATTGACGAGCGCATGATGGACGAGCTCAAGGCGGTTCGCGCCGCTACCAACCCGTCCGAAGTGCTCCTCATTGCCGACGCCATGACCGGACAGGACGCCGTCAAGGTGGCCGAGGAGTTCCACCGGGCCGTGCCGCTGACCGGCCTAATCCTGACCAAGGTGGACGGTGACGCCCGCGGTGGCGCCGCCATCTCGGTCCGTGAGGTGACCGGGGTCCCAATCAAGTTCCTGGCCACGGGCGAGCGCACCGACGCACTCGAGCCTTTCCACCCAGACCGGCTGGCTTCGCGCATCCTGGGAATGGGCGATATCCTGTCGCTCATCGAGAAGGCCGAGCGCAACATAGACCGAGACCGCGCGGCCGAGATGGAGCAGAAGCTGAGGACAGCCTCCTTCAACTTGGAGGACTTCCAGGAGCAGCTTCATCAGCTCAAGAAGATGGGCCCGCTGACCCAGATACTGGACATGCTTCCCGGCTTCGGCTCCATCAGCAAGCAACTGGCTACCGAGGACACCGACCGGGAGATGCGCCACATCGAGGCCATCATCAGCAGCATGACCGTTGAGGAGCGGCGCAATCCCCAGATCATCAACGGGAGCCGCAAGCGCCGCATCGCCATGGGCAGCGGTACCTCGGTTCAGGAAGTCAACGCCCTGCTGCAGCAGTTCCGGCAGGCACAGAAGATGATGAAACTCTTCTCGCGCGGGCGCTCACGCGGCATACTGTCGCTGTTTCGCTAGAGCTCGCCGCCGAGACCGGGCCCGACATATCACCGCTGGAGAGCTTCCGGCAACGAAAAGGGAGAGGTGCTAGCTAGATGCTGAGAATTCGGTTGCGCCGGGTCGGCGCTAAGGGCAGGCCCGCTTATCGCATCGTCGTCGCCGATAGCCGTTCACCGCGGGACGGCCGCTTTATCGAGATCATCGGCTCGTACAACCCGCTGGTAGACCCGCCCGTAATCGAGGTGGAAGAAGAGCGCCTGAACTACTGGCGAAGCCAGGGCGCACAGTGCAGCGAGACGGTCGAGCGACTGCTGGCCACCCGGGAACGACGCGGCACCGCCGAGGCAGCAGCTCCTGCTGAGCCCGTGGCCGTCTCTGAGCCGGAAGCGGCAGTTGAGGCCGCCGAGGAAGAGGAGTCCGAAGAAGCCACCGAGGCCGAGGAGTCCTGATCCGGGCCCGAGGCCGGCGCCTGCGCCCTAGAAGTGGGGATATAGTATGCGACCTCTCATTGAGTTTATCGCTCAGAACCTAGTGGAGTACCCTGAGAAGGTCCAGGTGATGGAGCTGGTTGGCCCCAGGGCCACCCTCTACCGGTTGCGCGTGGACGGCAAAGACGTCGGCCGCGTCATTGGCAAGGGCGGCAGCGTCGCCAATGCCATGCGGACGGTGGTGCGCGTCGCCGCTGAGAAGAAGGGGCAGCGCGCAGTCCTGGAGATAGACTGAGGGCGGTAATACCCAGCGCAAGCCGAACCCCGGCCACCGCCGGGCGCCGGCCTAGATGAAGGACCGGGCAGCGCCAGCAAACGGAATGCCGATTGTGGGCGCTGCTGCCTTTACCGGCCCAGTTTCGGAGGAGCGCTCTGGCCAACCACCATCCTGAGGACACGCCCTACTGGCTGGCCCTGAGCCGCGTGCCCGGCCTGGGCTACGGTCGCATTCAGCAACTCCTGAACCGCTTCGGATCACTCGAGCGTGCCTGGAACGCCCACGACGCCGAGATCCTCTTCTCCGGCCTGCCCCGCACGGTGGCGGAGGAGTTGCTGCGCTGTCGCCGCCAGACAGACCCTCAGGCCGAGCTCGCCCGCCTGGACGCTCAGGGCGTCACCGCTCTACCGTACACCCACCCAGACTACCCTGAGCGCCTGCGCCACATTCCATCCCCACCGGCGGTGCTCTACGTTCGGGGCGCCATCCTTGAGTGCGACACCCTGGCCGTGGCCGTGGTAGGCACTCGCCGACCCACTCGCTACGGCCTGGAAGTCACTCGCCGCATAGTGGCCGGGCTGGCTGCCTCGGGGGTCACCATCGTCAGCGGGCTGGCCCTGGGGATTGACGCCGCCGCCCACGAGACCGCCCTGGACGCAGGGGGACGCACCCTAGCCGTGCTTGGCTCCGGCGTGGACGTGGTGTACCCTCCCCAACACGCGCGGCTGGCAGCGCGAGTGGTAGAGAACGGCGCGCTTCTCAGCGAGTATGCCCTGGGCACCCGCCCCGATGCCCGCAACTTCCCCCCTCGCAACCGCATCATCAGCGGCATGTGCCACGGGGTGTTGGCAGTGGAAGCCGGCGACCGCAGCGGCGCCCTCATCACCATCCAGTTCGCACTGGAGCAGGGCCGAGACACCTTCGCCGTTCCCGGTGGCATCTTCTGGCCCATGAGCCGGGGCACCAACCAGCTCATCAAGCGGGGTGAGGCCAAGCTCGTCACCTGTGCCGAGGACATCCTGGAGGAGATGGACCTACAGATGGTCGCCGCGCAGACCGAGGTCCGCCTCGCCATGCCCGCCGATGACAACGAACGGCGGATCATGGCCTGCCTGAGCCCAGACCCGGCACACGTGGACGAGATCGGCCGCTCCAGCGGCCTGCCCATGGCCACCGTCTCCAGCACGCTGGCCATGCTCGAGCTCAAGGGGCTGGCCCGCTCCGTCGGCGGAATGCACTACGTTTTGGTGCGCGAAGGTGGTGTGACGTACACTCAGGACTGAGAGGGGCCGCTTGTGGGACGGCTCCCGAGGCCCGGTTGGGCGCCAGTCCAGTTAGACCCCCGTTAGGAGGCTCATCCCCATGTATGCACTGATACTTGCCGGTGGGCAGGGAACCCGGCTCTGGCCCCGCAGTCGCCAGGATCGGCCCAAGCAGCTCCTGGACATCGCCTCATCCAGCACCATGCTCCAGGAGACCTACGCCCGAGTGGCGCCACTGATGCCCCCGGATCATGTCTACGTGGTAACCAACGCGGTCTGTGAGACCGAGGTCTGCCGGCAGCTCATTGACGTGCCGTCGGAGAACGTGATCGTAGAGCCTTCCGGCAAGAACACCGCCCCGGCCGTGGGCCTGGGCAGCCTCTACATCCGCCGACGCGATCCGGAGGCCACGGTGGCCGTACTGAGCGCTGACCACGTCATCCGGCGCACGGATGAGTTCGTCATGGTCCTTCGGGCGGCCGAGAGCATCGCCCAACAGGGGTATCTCGTCACCATCGGCATCAAGCCGACGCGCCCGGAGACGGGCTATGGCTACATAGAAGTCGGGCCCGAGCTCGCCACCTACTTCGGCCACAGCACCCACGCTGTGGCACGCTTCACCGAGAAGCCCGACGCCGCCACCGCCCAGCGGTTCCTCGCCGGTGGCAAGCACCTGTGGAACGCGGGCATGTTCGTCTGGCGGGTGGATCGCGTCTTGCAGGCCATCTCCACCCACCTGCCGGACTTGAGCCAGGCGCTGGCAGAGATAGAGGCCGACCTGGGAACGCCCCAGGCCAGCGCCACCCTGCAACGCGTGTGGCGGGGAGTACAGCCGGTCAGCATTGACGTGGGTGTGATGGAGAAGGACGATCGGGTGGCCGTCGTCCCTGCCGACCTGGGCTGGAGCGATGTGGGCACCTGGGAGAGCCTGGCCGAGGTGCTAGGCCCAGACGAAGAGGGCAACGTGGTGGTGGGGGCCCAGCATCTCTCCCTCGACACCACCAACTCGCTCATATACGGCAGGCACCGGCTTGTTGCCACTATCGGCATGGAGGATGTCGTGATAGTAGATACCGACGACGTTCTCCTAGTGTGCCCCAAGAGCCGCTCCCAAGACGTGAAGGAACTGGTTGAGCGGCTGAAGGCGGAGAACCGTCAAGAGTACCTGTAGGAGTGTTTCCTCAGTTGACTGATATAGAAGTCTACTGCCTCAAGTGCAGAGCCAAAGTAAAGATGCAGGAGCCACACCCGGAGACCGCCAAGTCTGGCGCTCCCGGGATCGCTGGTACCTGCCCCGAGTGCGGCAGCCGCCTGTTCCGGGCTACCGGCAGGGCGCCGAAAGCCGAGGTTCCGGCTAAGACCAAGGCCAAGGCCAACAGCCGGGCCAACGGCAAGGCCAAGTCCCCTGCCCGGCGCAAGGGCAACCTGGTCATCGTGGAGTCGCCCACGAAGGCCCGCACCATTCAGCGCTACCTGGGCCGCGGCTACACCGTCAAGGCGTCTATCGGGCACGTGCGCGACCTTCTACGCTCGCGCCTGTCGGTGGATGTCGAGAACAACTACGAGCCCACTTACCGCATCCCCAACGAC
>JBMNTK010000045.1:0-21228 GCA_050945695.1 Anaerolineae bacterium
CCTTGCTCACCGGGTCCAGGGAGTTGGTGGTGAGGTGCTGGACGTTGTAGAGCTCGGTGAACTTGCGCCCGTCGTCGGGGGTGACGTACTGCTGGAACTCCCCCAGTGTCTGCTTGCCCAGGTTGCTGCGGTCCACCAGGAACAGCACTCGCCTGGCGCCGGCGTACTTGATGAGACGGTAGATGAAGCTCACGGCAGCAAAGGTCTTGCCGGCGCCGGTGGCCATCTGGATGAGGGCGCGGGGGCGGGCCTGCGCCAGCGACCGCTCCAGCCCCTCGATAGCCTCCACCTGGCAGGCGCGCAGCCCCTTGGAGTCCAGAGGGGGCAGCTGCCGGAGCCTGGCGCGCAGGGTGTCGGGCTCGGCCAGCCAGTCGGCCAGGGTCCGGGGCTGGTGAAAGCTGAAGACCCGACGGGAGCGCGGCTCGGGGTCGCGCTCATCGCGGAAGTAGGTCTCCACGCCGGTGGACTCGTACAGGATGGGCAGGGGCGCCTGGACGCGGGGAACGTGATCCGGCAGGCCGTAGGCGTAGCTGGAGGACTGCTCGGCCACGCCGCTCAGCGTCGTGCCCGCGGGCTTGGCCTCCAACACCCCCACTGCCTTGCGGTCCACAAAGAGCAGGTAGTCGGCCGTGCCCGTGGACAGGGGGAATTCGCGCACGGCTACGCCCCGGCCGGCGGAGAGGTCCAGAGCGGACCGGTCCTGAACAATCCAGCCGGAGGCGCGAAGCAGTGAGTCTATGTTGGCTCGGGCGCGTTGTTCCGGTGTCACAGCCTCTTCCGACGGAAGGTGAACGGCCAGGACGCAAGACGTTGCCTTGCGCTGGTAATGGTTGTCTATATGATACTCGACTGCCGACAGCCCGCCAACGGAATCGGGGCGATTCCGGTGTGTCCCGGGCTATCAGGGGGTGTTGGGGCACGGTCTCACGCAGAGGCGCCAAGAGCCCGACGCACAGCTTCGGGGCCATGGCGCCAAGGGCTCCGGCGTCGGCGCAGGCCCAGCAGCCCGGAACTCCATTCGAGGGCTCTCCTCCCCGCTCCCACCCTGCCTAGATCCCTCGCTGCGCTCGGGATGACAAGAGAAGGAAGCGGGATGACAAGAGGACTTGGCGGGGCGGCATAGGAGGGCGGGCTGACAGAGGGGTCTGGGGCCAACAGGCAGGCTCCAGGCGGTTAGGTGAATTAGCATACTTGGTGTATGATGTCTCCAGTTAGCAGGCTGTTGCTGCTCTGTGGATAACGGGCATAGTAGGACCTTGAGGGAGTCATGGATTGGGGCGTTGTGATTAGGCCGGGCGCGGGCGGTAACACGGAGAGCGAGCAGGTACCCGCCCGAACGAAGTCTAGAGCGGTCGCCAACTCACAGTCCTCTCAGAGCCCAGACGGACCCACGTCCGACATCACAACCTCCCCGGTGCGAGCCCTCGTGCTGGGGGACGCCGCCAACAGCCTTCTCCCTAACGCCTCTCTCCGCTGCCGGCCGGTGGCATTCGCCTCTACTATCGGTGAGGTGGTAGCGCTGGCCCAACGTCTGCGGCCCGACGTCATTCTCGCCGACGTCTCCTGTTGCCCGGATGGCTTCGACTGGCTGAGGCAAGCCCGGCGCCACGCGGCGCTGGATGGGACCCCAGTCATCTTGGTTGCTGACCGGCAGAGCGAGGAAAGGGCCGTCGCAGGGTTGCTCGCCGGCGCCGACGACTATCTCGTTCGCCCGTTCTCCCCCCAGGAACTAGACACCCGGGTAGCAGCCCGGCTGGAGTTGGCGCGTGCTCGGCGCCAGGCCGAGGGCTTCACCTGCCCGTGCGCTGGAGAGGACCTGCCCGAGGCAGACAGCCGCTATCGTAGCATGTTCCAGGCTATTGATGAGGGCTTCTGCGTCGTGGAGCTCCTGTTTGACGAGCACGACCAGCCCTACGACTTGCGGTTCCTCGAGGCCAATCCCGCCTTCGAGCGGCATTCCGGTATCACCGACCCCCTGGGCAAACGCCTGGGTGACATCGCTCCCGTCTACGGGAGCGATTGGCGTGAGACCCTGGGAAAGGTCGCTGTGACCGGGCAACCTATCCGCTTCGAGGTCCGAGCCGTGGCCCTGAACCGCTGTCTCGACGTGTATGCTTTCCGCGTGGACGACCCGGCGGCAAGGCACGTCGCCCTCCTCTTCTCGGACATCACCGCGCGCAAGGCCATGGAGGGAGCGCTGCGCCAGAGCGAGGCGAACCTGACGGCCGAGCTGGCGGCTGTGAAGAAGCTGCAGGACATCAGCAGCCGCCTGATCCACGAAAACGACATCAACGCCATCTACGAGCAGGTTGTGGACGCCGCCATGGCTCTGCTGGGCTCCGACACCGGGAGCATGCAGATGCTCAATACGGAGACCAACCAGCTGGCCCTGCTGGTGGCGAGGGGCTTTGCCGAACAGACCGCGACCTTCTTCCGGTGGGTAGGGCCCGACACTGCCAGCACCTGCGGCGTGGCCCTTCGCGAGGGCGTACGCATCATCATGGAGGACATAGACGCCTGTGACTACATGGCCGGAACCGAGGGCAAGGTGGCCTTCGGTTACTCCGGGATCCGGGCTATGCAGTCTACTCCGCTGATCTCTCGCAGCGGCCGGCTGGTGGGGATGATCTCCACTCACTGGCGTCGGCCCCATCGCCCCTCGGAACGGGAGTTGCGCCTCCTGGACGTGTTGGCCCGTCAGGCTGCTGACCTCATCGAGCGCACCCAGACCATGGATCGCCTGACGGAACTGGACCGGATCAAGACCGAGTTCATATCCAACATCTCCCACGAGCTGTGTACCCCCCTGGCCTCGGTCCTCGGGTACATCGAGCTGCTGGACAGCGGCATGGCCGGGGAGCTCACCCCGACTCAAAAGGAACTGCTTGAGATTGCCTACGAGAGCGGCTGCTCGCTCCAGGTGCTCATCGAGGAGCTGCTGGACGTGTCACGGATGGAATCGGGGCGCTTCCGCCTGGCGCTGGAGGCCGTGAACCTGGCGGAAATGGCCGAGCGCGCCCTGATCAGAGTGGCCCCTCAGGCCGAGGCCAAGCACCTGACCATCACCCGCCACCTCTCGCCGGACGTGCCTTTACTGCTTGCCGATGCCCGTCGGATGCAACAGGTGTTCAGCAACCTGCTGGGCAATGCCATCAAGTTCACCTCTGAAGGCGGCAGGGTTGATCTCTGGGTCGGGTCTCAGAACGGCTCGGTAGTGGTTGAGGTAGCAGACACGGGCCCAGGCATACATCCTGACGACCTGCCTCGGCTGTTCGACCGCTTCCACCGCGGCCGGGGCACGGGGTGCGTGCCTGGGACGGGGCTGGGGCTCTACCTCATCAAGACTATCGTGGAATCCCACGGGGGAACCGTGGAGGTGGAGTCTGAGCTCGGAGCCGGAAGCAGGTTCCGGGTGCGGTTGCCTGTTCGCTAGATCTAACCCCGGCGGCGGCCGGGGCAAGTTAGTCACCTCCCCGTAGGCGTGCTACCCTTGGGCCAGAGTATCCCCAGAGGACACGGCCCATGCAGCACCCATACCTCTTCTTCGATGGTACCGACCTCGACGCTCTGCGCCGCAAGGGTGAAGGCCCCATCTGCGGTCAGATCCTACGCACCCTGGACCGCGTGGCCGGCGAACGGCTAGGCTGGGAAGTCTACACGCCGGAGCTAGTGCGCCCCTTTGCTGGCTACCGGCACAGCGCCGCCTCTAGCCTCAACTACGACGAGGACTACGCCCGCAGCTACGTCTCCCAGTACCGGCTCTCCATGCTCATTCGCAACCTGCCCGAGATGTACGCCTTCGCCTACCTCATGCTGGGACGCGAGGAGTACCTGCAGGCGGCCAAGCGCTGGCTGCTCACCCCGGCCCGGTGGGACAAGCGCACCTGGGGCGCCTACGCCGACTCTGAGGCGACCATTGACGAGTACTCGGCGCTGGAGATGCGCTCGCTGGAGCTATCGGGTGGCACCTGTGTGGCTGTCCGCCCTCACCCCACCGAGGAACGCAAGTTCCCCGTCTTCGAGGACACCGGCATCTTCACCACCTTCAAGCTGCGGGGCATGTCCACGGCCTACGACTGGCTCTATCCGCACCTGACCCCGGAAGAGCGCGCGGATGTGGCAGCGGCGCTGGGTTACCAGGGCGACCGGCTCTACCACCATGCCCAGAACGGCAACGCCCTCCTCTTGGGCTCCATCCTCAACCACACCTGGTTGGACACGGCCGGGCTGGGGTTGGCGGGGTTGGCCCTCTACTACGAGCACCCGACCGCCCCGGAGTGGGTGCGGTTCTGCCGCGACCGGTTCCTGCAGGTCCTGCTGCCCCGGACGGTGGGAGAGGAAGGGGAGTTCCCCGAGCCCTGCCCCTATGTCTGGGAGTACTCCTACATGAGCGCGGCCATGTTCTTCGAGGGCTTGCGCCGAGTCACGGGGGAAGACCTGCTGGCGCACCCCGTCTTCCTCAAGGTCAAGGGCATGCTCAACCGGGCGCTCACGCCCACCGGTGGGCTGGCCTTCGACGACGACATGATGGGCTTCGATCGGGCCCAGGGGGTGGCCTACTCCTTCCGGCCGCTCATGTTCCTCTTCGCCTCCCGCTTCCGCGACCCGGAGGCGCAGCGCTACGCCCTCTACGAAGGTTTCGACCCGCCGGGGGCGGAACAGGGCAAGTTCTACCCGGGTGGGCGCTGGCACCCGGAACGGCGGGAACATAACGGCCACTGGGAGTACCTGTGGTGCGACGAGTCGGTGCCGGTGCAGGATCCCCCTGGAGACTCGCCCTCGGCGCTGCTGCCGAGCACCGGCTGGGCCATCTTGCGCTCTGGCTGGAAGCCCACCGACACCTACCTGGCCTTCCGCTCCGGCCCCTACCTCGGCCACCACGACCGTTATGACCAGAACAAGATCGTGCTCCAGGCGGGCGGCGAGAAGCTGCTGGAGCACCTGTACGGGGCCAACTACCTGCACTTCGACTACTTCAAGAACACCCCGGGCAGCAACACCATCCTCGTGGATGGGGAGGGGCAGGAGCGCGTGGTTGAGGGCGGCCAACACACCACCTTCATGCGCCAGTACAAGGGCCAGGACACCAACGGTCGGATCGTCTTCTTCCAGGCCGGCCCCGACTTCGACGCCGTCGTGGGCGATGCTTCCGGCGCCTACGGTGAGCGCCTCACCCGCTTCCGCCGGTACGTTGCTTTCCTGAAGCCGGACGTCTTCCTGGTTCTGGACGATCTGGAGGCACCGCGGCCGGCCGCTTTCGACTGGCTTGCGCACTCGTACGGCGAGATCAGCATCCAGGGGCGGGACGTCCACATCGCCAAGCCCAAGGCCGCCTTGCGCATCCGCGCTTTACTGCCCGAAGACGCAGCCTGGCACCTGGAGCGCACACCTCCGGACACGAACGGTGAGCGACTGCTCAAGCACCTGGCTCTTCGGCCCGGGGACAGAGCCCAGTCGGTGCGCTTCCTGACCGCCCTATTCGTCTCGCCTCTGGACGAGGAGGGACTGCCGGTGAGCGTGCGCGAGGAAGGCGACCGGATGGTGGCGTCGGTGCCTCGTGGGAAGGAGACGGTGGAAGTGGAGTTCGACCTGTCCGAGGTGACGGTCAGACGGAGGTAGGGCCCAGCGGTGCCCAGGCGGCCCGGTCTTGTCGTTACGCAGTAAAGCAGACTATACTGCAATGCAGACAGAGCCAGAGGTGAGTCCGTTGGACACGACGGCAGTGATGAGAGATCGGGGAGTACTGACTCTGCCGAAGGAGGTGAGGGAGCGCAACGACTTCCGGGCCGGCACGCGCTTTCAAGTCATAGACCTAGGCAGAGGTACCATCGTGCTCGCTCCTCAGGCGAGTGTGCTGGGAGAGCTGGCGGAGGAGATCTCCAAGGCCATGGACGAGGCCGGAGTGACCCTGGAGGATCTGCTCGAAGCGGCAAGGGAGGAGAGGAAGCGCCTCTACCAAGAGCGCTATGGGTGAGGAGGACCGGCCGCCAGCGACCTTGCGGGTCTTCGTGGACACGAGCGTGATATTCGCCGCCATCCACGGCAGGTATCACGATCCCGAAGCGACGAACCCCGCCGGGGCCAGCCTCACCTTGTGCGAGCTCGGCCGTGCCACGGTAGTTGACCTGGTAGTCAGCGAGCTGGTCCTAGAGGAAGCGCGCTCGGTACTGAGGCGCAAGCTGCCCGAAGCCGTTTCACAACTGGACGGGTTCATCGCCCTTTCTGCCAGATCCGTCGAGGCGCCGAGCCCAGATCTGGTGAACCAGTTCTTGGGCAGTGTCTCCGATCCTAGCGACGCTCCCGTGCTAGCATCCGCGGCTGCCAGCGGCTGTCGCTTCCTGGTCACCCTAAACCCGCGCCACTTTCCCAGCAGCTACGGGGGCACGGAGGTGGTGACTCCCGGGGAGTTCATCAGGATCATCCGCCGACACCTGACCGGTCTGGCGCCACTGCGTCTGGACCCGCGGTAGGAGCCGGCGGCTCGGGACCCAGGCGCATACTCCCGCATTCTGGGTTACACAAGACTCGAGGGCCCCGGGCGAACCGGGGCCCTCGGCTGCGTTCTGGCGAAGCGCGGTGCGCTAGGCGCCGAGCACCGTGTAGGTCTTGGCCTCCAAGGCGGCGTTGCGGGCTGTGATCTTGCCCATGACCATGCAGTGGGCTAGGAGGCTGCCGCCGGCCATGCCATAGCCGACGAGCAGGGCGTAGGCTGCCACCTCACCGGCGGCATAGAGCCCGGGGATGATGGAGCCCTCGGTGTTGATGACTTTGCCGTCGGCGTTGATGAGGAGACCGCCCTTGGTGGACAGGTTGCGGGGCACCGTCATGATGCCGTAGAAGGGCGGCGTCTCGATCTTGTGCTCCAGTTCCTGCCGCCCGAAGTCGGTGTCCTCGCCGGCCTCGACCATGGTGTTGTACCGCTCGATGGTCTCGACCAAGGCGTCTCCGGGGATCCCCAGAGCCGCAGCCAGTTCCTCCAGGGTATCCGCTTTCTTCACAAACACCCCGCGCTCTGCTTCCTCCAGGAACCGGTCCGAGTCGAGAGCACCCTCAGCCCACACGCTGACCGTGGCGCCGTTCGCTTCACGCACGGCCTCGTCGAAGATGACGTAGACCTGCTGGTCTTCCGCCTGGAGCGTGGCCACCTTCTGATCGCGCTCGTTCTCGGTGTCCTCGGCAGCGAAGCGGACGCCGTGCTTGTCCACCCAGACGATGCCGGCGGTGTGCAGGTCGAACGTAGTCTCGCCTCGTCCTGGCCGGTCCGGATCGGGGATCGTTCCCGGGTAGGGGAGGCCATAGTCCATGTCCATGCCGTAGACGTTCGCGCCGATGGCAGTAGCCATGAAGAGGCCGTCCCCGGTGGAAGACTCGGCACCGGTGCTGAGCGCACTCGATTGGTACGGGGTGAACTCGGCCAGAGCCTCCGGGCTGCTCATGAAGCCACCGGTCGCCAGGATGACGGTCTTGGCGTAGATGTCAGCCTCGCCGTCCTCGCCCTCGACCTTGCAGCCGACTACGCGGCCGGCGCCCTCGTCTACGATCAGTTCCAGAGCGCGGGTGTTGTACTGTGCCGTGACCGCGCCCCGGGCGATGCGCTTCTGTAGCTGGTCCTCGAGCACGAGCTGAATCGAGGACCCACCACCCGCCGGAGCCTGGTACTCGGGCCGACGCATAGCCAGGTAGACCCGGTCTACCGAGTAGGCCTCGTGCACCGAGACTGTCGGGGCATGGTTGAGGAAGATGGACTCGCCGAAGAGCTCGAAGGACCACTCGTCCAGCAGATCAGCGCAGAGGCCGGCTTGCTCGCAGTGAACCTTGAGCATCTCCGATTTGGCCTGCAAGCGAGAGATCTGCATGAACTCGTTGTACATCATGCTGGGGGAGTCCATGATGCCGGCCGCGATCTGCATCTTGGTGCCGGCCCCGCCGAAGTTGCCGCCGGACTTCCAAGTGGCGGACGAAGTACCGTCGGGCATTTTGTCGAGGAGAATGACCTTGGCCCCAGCATCGGCGGCGAAGATGGCGGCGCTCAGCCCGGCAATCCCGGCGCCCACGACCAGAACGTCGGCATCCCACTCGTAAGCTAGCGAACCTGGGGCAGCCTCGGTTGACTGGGCCGCTGCTGATGCTGGGATGCCAGCCATCACGGCGGCAGTGCCGGCTGCGGCAAAGAACCCTCGCCTGCTGAGGGACGAACTGGCGGACATCGACGTACCTCCTAGAGTCAGGGATACCCGCCAACGGTGGCGGGTCCTTCCGACACCTCCAGCCCGTCCGTAGGACGACGAGAGCCGGCTCAGCCGCGAGGCATGAGGAGGCCGGGCGTGATATGGATGGACAAAGGTGGCTTGGCAGGGAGTATACGGGAGCTGGCCCGGGCGTCAATAGCGTACGGGGTCAAACCTGTGTGCGAGCCAGCCACATTGCTCCGGTGTCGCTGCTCGCCTATCATCCTGCCACTGCCACACCGTGGGGAGATGCCCATGAACTCGCGCGAACGCATTGACCACGCAATGCACCACCGCATCCCCGACCGGGTGCCGGTGATGTGTCAGTTGGCCCTGGGGCACTACTTCCTCAACACCGACATCGCCCCCCATGAGATCTGGTTCACCAGCGAAGGCTACGCTCAGGCGGCGGTGGCCCTGCAGCGGCGCTATCGCTTCGATGGCATCCTCATCAACCTGCCCGGCCGCCCCGCTGACCTTCTCTCTCAGGTGGCCTCCATCGAGAAGACCGACGAGGGCGAGCGGCTGACCTGGAAGAACGGGTTCGTCACCTTCCACCCCTGGGACGACAACCCCTACTACACGCCGCCCGACCCCACCCGCCCACAGCGGGCCGACTTCGCCACCATAGACCCGCAAGACCTGAGCGGCATTGACGACCTGCCCGGCTACGTCTGGAACACCTACCACGTGCCCTGGCTGGACGGCAAGGAGACTGGCGGACCCCTCACCCAGGTGCCCGATTACTTCCTCCGCACCATTGACCAGGTCCGATCGCTGGTGGGCGATGAGGTGTCCGTGCACGGTGAGGTGTTCTCTCCCTTCACCCACTTCATGGAGCTCTTCGGCTACGAGAACGCGCTCATGAACCTGGTGATGGACGCCGAGAAGTCGCACGCCCTGCTGGACCGGCTCACCGAGGGGTCGGTGACCTGGGCCCGCGCCCAGGCTCGCCACGGGGTGGACGCGGTGCTGATCTCGTCGGCCTTTGCCGGGGCGCCCTTCGCCTCCCGCCGCATCTACCGGGAGTTCGTCGTCCCCTATGAGCGCCGGGTGACCGACGCCATCCGAGCCGAGGGGGTGGCGGTGTACACCCACTCCTGCGGCAGCATCGGAGATCGGCTGGACCTCATGGTCGAGACGGGGACGATGGGCATAGACACCCTGGACCCACCGCCACTGGGGGACGGCGACCTGGCAGTGGCCAAGCGGGACTTCGGCGATAAGCTCTTCATCAAGGGCAACCTCAATGCCGTAGCCCTCCTGGCCATGAAGACCAAGGAGGAAGTCATCAGCTACGTCTCCGAGGTCCTGCGGACAGGTATGTCCGGCGGCGGCTACATCCTGAGCACCTCCTGCTCCGTCTCGCCCAAGATGGAACCCTGGAAGCTGGAGCTACTTGCGCCTCTGGCGGAGGAGATCGGCCGGTACGGGGAGTGACGCCCGGTGGGGCGTTGCTCCCACTTCACCAAGAAAGCGAGACCATAGCAGCATGGAAAGCGCGATGTTTCGCCTGGACGGGAAGGTGGCCCTGGTTACCGGTGCCGGCAGCGGCCTGGGTGCAGGGATCGCCGTGGCCTTGGCCCGTCAGGGTGCTGACGTGGCCATCTGCGGCCGGGGCAACAACGGCCTGGAGCAGACGGCCGCCCAGGTCGCCTCATATGGGCGTCGGGTGTACCCCTTCACCATGGACGTGCGCGACCTGGGGCAGCTGGAACGCGGTGTTGGGGCCGTCGTTCGGGAGCTGGGCCCGGTGGACATCCTGGTCAACAACGCCGGCATCAACCGCCCCCAACCCGCCCTGGAGATAACCGAGGACGCCTGGGACGACCTCTACGCCACTAACGTTAAGGGAGGCTTCTTCCTGGCGCAGAAGGTGGCGCCGATGATGATCGAGCGGGGGTGGGGCCGGATCATTTGGGTCTCCAGCCAGTCCGGGCTGGTCGCCATCCCCGGCCAGGCCACCTACTGCTCTAGCAAGGGGGCAGTGGTACAGCTGGTGCGCACCCTGGGGGTGGAGTGGGCCAAGCATGGGATCACCGTGAACTCGGTGGCCCCCACCTTTGTGGAGACCAACATCAACCGGGTGCGGCTGCAGAACCCCGAGTTCCGCCGCGCGGTCCTGGAGAAGATCCCCAAGGGAGAGCTGGGCACAGTCGAGGACGTGGCAGCAGCGGTGGTCTACCTGGCCAGCGAAGAGGCCGGCATGGTGAATGGCCATAACCTGCCGGTGGATGGCGGGTGGACGGTGTGGTAGCGGGCTCACCGCCGGAGCTGCCCGGACTCGGGAAAGACCAGGTCAGGCCTAGTCTACCCACCCCTCCGGTTGGGCCAGGCGCAGGCCGGCCTGGTGCATCTCCTCCAGCACCTCAGGGTGGTCGCGGACGGCTCCCTTCTCGTCTATCCCGTTGTAGGTGAGGAGGCGCGGGCTCTCGATGCCCATGGTGTCCAGCCAGTAGCGGGCGGCGCACCGCAGGCCGGAGAAGATGGTTCGCCCCCGAGTCGCCCCCACCGCCGCGACCAGCCCCTGCCGAGGATACTCCAGGGCCGGCACGTCCTCGTGCCGGTGGTACTTGCGCGACCAGAGGGTCTGGGTGCGCTCGATGATGGCCTGAGTGATGGAGGGGGTCTGACAGAAGAAGATGGGGGTGACCAGGCACACCCGGTGTGACTGCAGGAACAGATCGTAGAGGGCCACCATGTCATCCTTCCGGATGCACTGGCCCGTCCGGGAGCAGTAGTAGCAGGCCAGGCAGTTGCCCACGTTGAGATCGCGGGCGTAGACGAACTCTACCTCGGCCCCGCCCTCGCGCAGCCCACTCACCAGATGATCGGCCATGATGTCGGAGTTGCCCCCCTTGCGGGGGCTGCCGGCTATGACGACGGCCCTGACTGCCATGCCTCGCCTCTCATTCCTGCAGATGGACTCAGGATAGCAGCGCCGGGCCCAGGGCGCGAGGGTGAGGATCCATGCCTCGCCCTCGCGCTGATCTCTATGCTCCTGATCGGAGCTTGGCTGAGGGGCCTCTTATGGCCGCAGCGGGACCAGCGGCAGGTACACCGATGCCGTCGTCGGCGCCACCCCACTCACCTGGGGAATGAGCACGGTAACGGTGGCCTCGGACATCCCTCCTCGCCCATCGCCTACCGAATAGACGAAGGTAGCTGTCGTTTCCTGGCCGGTGCCGGGGTGGTAGAGCAGGCCGAGGCGATCTTCGGTGATCTCCACCGATCCCCAGGTAGGCGTGGACACATCCAGGAGGAGCAGGGTGTCGCCCTCGGGATCGGTGTCGTTGGCGAGGGGAAGGATGAGGGTGGGTTCGATGCCGGTGAGGGTCACCGTGTCATCCTGTGCGATTGGGGGCAGGTTGATCTGGAAGCCCAGGACCAGGGCTTGGTAGTCGGCTGTGTCTGAGCCGGTCGCGTACCCGCCCAGGCGTACGCCCCCCTCGGGCCCACACACCAGCCCGGTGATGATCTCCGTCCCTTCTCCTAGGCTGGCCCACTGGAGCAACTGGCGCCCGTCAGCACTGAGCCGCAGGAAGTAGGGGCGCTGCCCGGTGAAGTCGCCTATGCCCAGGTCCGGCAGGTCGGTGGCCGCGCTCAGGCCGGCCAGATAGAGCCCCTCGGCACCCCAGGCCAGGGCACTGAGCGTCTCGGCGCCGGTTCCTGCGAGGTGGAAGCGGGGCTCGGGGGCAGCCCAGTCATCGGCGAAGTGCCGGAGCCACAGCCCTGCGCCCTCACCGGAGTCCGTCTCTCCGGCCACGAGGGGCTCCCCGGCAGCGGTGAGGACCAGGCCCCGCGCCCCGTCCACCAGGGCGGAGTGTGTCAGCGTGCTGCCGTCGGCGCTCAAGGCGGCCAAGAAGTCACTGCCACCGGGGGGGCTTCCCGCGGTGCCTGGGAAGTCGGTCGCGTTGGTACGGCCGAGGATGTAGGCCATGCCCGCTCCGTCTACCACGATGCGGGCGGCCTGCTCGGTGGTGTAGGGGTCAGCGGGCGTAGTCCCACCCAGGAAGGTGGAGTAGATGAGGGAACTGCCATCAGGGGAGAGCTTGGTCACAAAGCCATCGCCCTGGCCTTCGCCGAAGGCGGTGTCGAAGGCGCCGGCGGTAGTGGGGAAGTCGGTGCTGTCGGTGCCGCCGACGACGTAAGCGTGCCCGGCGGCATCCACCGCCAGGCCGGCGGCATACTCATTAGAGCGCTGGCTGGTTCCGGAACCGCCCAGGAAGGTGGAGTAGAGCAGTTGGCCGGTTACCGGGTCTATCCGGGCCACGAAGGCATCGGTGTGAGGGATACCGGGCTGGGTGCCGCCGTTGAAAGAGGTATCGAAGGCACCGGGGGTAGTGGGGAAATCGGCTGAGCCGGTCCAGCCGGCCACGTACAGCGATCCATCCGCCCCGACGGCAAGGGCCAGGGCCCCATCATCGGCGCTGCCATCCAGGAGGGTGCCGAACACCACTTGACCTTGGCTGTCCAGGCCAACCACGAAGGCGGCCGAGCCCTGAGGCAGGGCATCGGGGGTGGGGAAGCCGGCGGAGGTAGTGAAGCCGGCGAGGTACACGGTGCCGTCCGGTCCCACGGCAATGGCAGTGGCTTGATCGTTCCCGTCGCCCCCCAGCAGAGCCCGGTACGCCGGGTCTACCGAGCCCACCGAAGACTGGGCCTGTGCGCTCATCTGGGCTGGGTAGCCGAAGGGGAGCAGGGCGATCGCGAGGGACATCAACGCTACTAAGGTAACTCGCATGACTAACCTCCAGGGCCGGGGGGTGCACCTACCGGGGCACTTAGAGCGGTAACAGATCCGGTGAGGTGAGAAAGGCTATTGTGAGAACCCTCCGGTTGTCGGCATTGTACACGACTTGACGTAACTTGTCAGCCCCCCGGGTGGACGAAATCGCGGCCCGGGTTACGAGCCCGGGCCGCCTGCCTGTCTGGGTTCCTGCTTCGCCGGGGTGCCCCGGTGCTTGCCTGCCTAGATGCCGGCCTGTTGCATCACCGCCGCCTTCTCCCTCTCGTAGGCGGTGGCGATGTCGCTCAGCTGGCTCTCGCTCAGCACCTTCTTGGCCTGCTTGAAGACCTCATCCTCCTCTTCCTCGATGTGATGCTCGAGGCTTTCCTGGAACACCTTGAACTTGGCCAGCCAGCGTTTCTCGCCCTTGGGCTCGTCTTTCAGTTGAGTGAGGAGGGCGCGTGCCGCCTTGTGCTCCTCGATGGCCTCCAGGGCGATCATCTCGCTATCGGAATGCTGCAGCAGCTTGGGGTAGAAGGCCTTCTCCTCTCCTTCCATGTGGGGGATGAGGTTGGTCCTCAGCTCCTGGAACATGTCCTTCCGGTCGGAGGCCGAGCTCTCCGACGCCTCCATGATCTGCTCCATGAGCTCCTGGACTATCTTGTGCTCCTGCTTGAGCTGATCGAACAGGTCCTTCGCCATGTTCAAACTCCTATGCTAACGGATCAGTTGGCCCTCCTTCGGTGGGGAGAGCGAGTCTGACAGTGCTCACTGCCATCTATGCTTACAGCCGTGGAGTATACACCTGTGAGGCTCCAGATCAAGCCCGAGCTTGGGGTTACTGCCCGCGGTGAGAGGACGGAGGCGGGTCACACGTTTGATGTGGCTCTAGCTGCCTGATATTATCCCGGCAGTTGGTTGGTTGTCGTTAGGTGGAGGTTAGCGGTCGTGTGAAAGAGATCCTGCCCCTCGTGCGGTGCCCCTTCAGCCGGTTCGCAGACGACATAGCCACCCTCCACGGCGCTGCTCTCCCCTACTCGGCCTACATCCTCTTTGCCGCGGCTGAGCCCACCCAGTACGGTCACCGGGTCCGACGCCAGCCGGGAGCGGTCCGGTGCCCTCGCTAGGCGGCGAGCGATAGGAGTGTTGGTATGCCTGTGCACCTTTACGAGCCGCCCACGTCTTTCCGCGAGGCGGGGGTGGGCGCCCCTAGCCCTTGGGTGCTGGATGTGCAGGAGGCGTTTGCCCACGACGACCTTAGTGAGCTGGCCGCACTGCAGGCGGAGGCCTTCGACATAAGAGTTGTGACCGCTGCCCACTCCATCTGGGCAGTGGTGGGGTGGCCCTCCGGGGCGCGGGTCGCCTTCCGCCTGGCGTATAGCTACAACGGCAAGGTCCGAGACCTGGAGGGGACTGAGCATGCGGACGGAATCGAGCTGCGCTTTCGCTCACCCATCGGGCCGGTGCGTACTCAGTTCCGCGTGCCGGACCTCAAGCAGCCGCTCGTCCGCTGGACCACCTGGCTCAAGCCCGAACACGAGACCCAGATAGGCCTCTGGCCCCGCGACATCTACCCCCTTGGCCCGGACGGCGACCCCATGCAGACCAGGGGTATCGTCCATGTGCAGCAGTTTGGCCTGCAGACCCCCCTGATCTACGTCACCCTCACCCAGCCGCACCCAGGCTCGTTCCTCTACGTGCAGAATGCCACCGCCCTCAACCCCTACTGCGATCTCAGCGGGACCTCACCGGCAGACTGCATCGGCAGCCAGTGGCCGGAGCTGGGCTACCGCGTGCCCATGACCCAGGACCCCCTGCCGGCGGTCGCCGACGATGCGGGGGGCAAGAAGGGTCAGGAAGTGGTGATCTCGGAAGCGATCGTACACCTCACGCCTGAGGCCCCGGGTGATGACCTAGAGTCCGCCCGCCTGTTCATGGACCTGTTGGCCGACATCTACCTGCAGCTTCCCCGGCCCGAGACGGGTTACCGAGACTGGATCGGCCGGGTGGACGATACCCTGCGAGACCTGACAGGTGCCGATGAGATCGCCAAGGTGGTTGACGGCCAGCGTTACTTCCTGGCTTACCTGGGCCACCGCGAGATGCCCCCGGAGAGCATGGTCCAATTGAGCGTGCTCCTGCCCATAACGGACTACATGGACTGGAGTGACCGCGAGCTTCCCATCGTAGACGACCTCAAAGCGACGCTGCCCCAGTTCTACAACCCGGAGGTGGGCAGCGTGGTACGCTGGCTCCCCGGCCAGGAGATCCCCACCGACGAGGAACACATGGGCCACGACATCATGGACTCCTGGTACCTCTACCACGTCTTCCTCAACCTCTCCCGGCTGGCGGCCACGGGCGACGAGCAGGCAAGGAAGCTCTTCCTGGACTCGGTGGAGTTTGCCGTCCGGGTGGGCCAGCACTTCGACTACCGCTGGCCGGTGCTCTTCAACCTCCGCACTCTGGAGGCGATCAAGGCGGAAGCAGAGCCGGGCGCAGGGGGAGAGAACGACGTGGGTGCCCTCTATGCCCAGGTGATGCTGCAGGCCCACCTCCTTACCGAAGACCGGTGGTACATCGAGGAGGCGGAGCGGGCGGCCCAGAAGCTCGTGGGGCTGGGCTTCAAGCTCGCCTATCAGTTCAACAATACCACCTTTGGGGCCGGGGCCATGCTGCGCCTGTGGCGGGAGACCGGCAAGGAGGTGTACCGCGACCTGAGCTACGTCTGCCTGGCGAACACCTTCGCCCGCTGCTGGCTCTGGGACTGTCGCTATGGCCATGCCAAACATGGGGTGTTCTTCGGCCTGCCGCCCCTGACCAATGCCCCCTATCTGGCCCCTTACGAGGAGACCGAGGCCCTGGCGGCGTTCATGGAGTACCTGGCCATCGCCGAGGGAGACATCCCCGATTCGGTTCGACTGCTGGTGAGCGAGTACCCCAAGTACGCCATCGACCGGGGCTGGTTCTACTACCCCTCTTGGCTCCCGGACGAGTCGCTGGCCATGGAGCCGAAGTCGGGGCACCTGGACCGGGCCCTGGCCATCCCCGTGGAGGACCTGTATGACGGCTGGCAGAAGGCCGGCCAAGTGGGCCAGGAGGTGTACGGCGCGGCTGCTCCCTTCATCTACGTTACTCGCAGCTACCACCGGGTGCCGGGAGCCCCCCTGATGCTCTTCTGCGACTACCCCGTCCACGATGCCGATCCCCCGGAAAAGACCCGCGTCATCAACCAGGAGAGCGGCCGGTTTACCTTCAAGCTTGCCGGAGACGGCCGCGTAGAGGCCAAGGTGCGGGCGATCCCGATGGGGGCGGCTCCCCTGGCGACGGTAGAGCTGCGCGCCGGGCCAGATGAGCCTGACACCCTCGTCCATGGGCAGCACACGGCCGAGGGGCACGTGGAGTATCGGGTGCCGGGTTCCTCCAGGGTGGCGCTGGAGTGGAAGCTGCCCTGAATCGCGGTCTGCATGGAGGCTATGGATGGAAGCTCTGCCGGCGGTGACTCTGGAGGGTGAGACCGTCACTCTCTCGGATGCCTCGATACGCGCCCTTCAGGCCAGTATGGCGGGCCCACTGCTGCGGCCAGGCGACGAGGGCTACGACCAAGCTCGGGCGGTTTGGAACGGCATGATAGACCGCCACCCGGCCCTGATCGCCCGCTGCCGCGGGGTGGCCGACGTCCTGGCAGCAGTGGGCTTTGCCCGCGAGCACGACCTTCTCATGTCCGTGCGGGGCGGGGCGCACCACGTGGCCGGCAACGCGGTGTGCGACGGTGGGCTGGTGGTGGACCTGTCGCTCATGCGGGGAGTCTGGCCTGACCCTGCCAACCACACGGTCCGCGTCCAGGGTGGGGTGACCTGGGCGGAGGTGGACCACGAGACCCAGGCTTTCGGCCTGGCTACGGCCGGCGGCGTCGTCTCCGACACCGGGGTGGCGGGGCTCACCCTGGGCGGCGGGCTGGGCTGGCTGCGGCGCACCTACGGGCTCAGCTGCGACAACCTGTGCTCGGTGGACATCGTCACCGCCGATGGCGAACTGCTTCGCGCCAGCGAGGCGCAGAACCCCGACCTGTTCTGGGCCCTGCGTGGGGGCGGAGGCAACTTCGGTGTGGTGACTTCGTTCGACTTCCGGCTACATCCGGTGGGCCCCACTGTGCCGGTAGCCATGACCTACTACCCCCTGGCGGCGGCCCAGGAGGTGCTGGGGGCCCTGCGAGAGTACGCGGCCCAGGCTCCGGATGAGGTGAGCGCTATGGCCTCGCTGGTGAGGATCCGCGCCAGCGAGGCCTTCCCGCCGGAGACCCACGGGGCGTCCTGCGTGGTGCTGTCTGCCTGCTGGCTGGGGCCCATGGACCAGGCGCAGGACGCCCTGCGGCCGCTTCGGGAGGCCGGCCCGCGCCTGCTGGACGCTAGCGGCTCCATGCTCTTCGTGGACCTCCAGCGCATCTCCGATCCTGGTTACCCCTGGGGACACAACCACTATTGGAAGTCCATCTACCTGGACGAACTGGCGCCCGAAACGATTGCTCTGCTGGCTGAGAGCATGGCCGAGTGTCCGTCCCCGGCCAGCACCGTGGACATCTGGCACCTGGGTGGAGCTATCAGCCGGGTGCGGCCCGAAGAGACCGCCTTTGCCCGCCGGGACCATCAGTTCCTGGTGAGCATCGAGGCCAACTGGGATGAGAAGGAGCGCTCAGCGGAGAACGTGGCCTGGGCGCGTACTCTGTGGGAGAAGCTGCGTCCCTACTCCAACGGCGGGGTGTATCAGAACTTCCCCGGGTTCCGGGAGGAGTCGGCGACCGTGGCTCGGGCAGCCTACGGGGTCAACTACGACCGGTTGGCCCGGGTGAAGGCCCACTACGACCCCGACAATAGGTTCCGGATCAACCTGAACGTGGAACCGGCGACGCCGGGGCCGGGCGCAGAAGCGGTTGACGGCAAAACGGCCAGGGCTAGTATTGCAGAGTAATGAACACCCGGATGCCCGGTGATGAGGCGGTGGCATGACCACGGAACCTGGGTTCGGCCTCTCCGAGGAGCAGGAGGCAACGGTGCGCCGCATACTGGCGCTGGCCGGGATGCCGGTCGGTGCCAGGCTGACCTACGAGGACCTGGAGCGGTTCCTGGCGCTGCTGGAGTTCGAGATCCTGGCCGAGGACGGCATGGACGCCGATGGACTGGAGCTGTGGTGGTGATCAGATGACCCGCAGTCCAGCTTGGACCCAGGGTGAGGGCGGGCGCCTATCGGCTAGGGACCCGCGGCTTCACCTGGCCCTGGCATAGGAGGCCAGTCATGGGCACCTGGGCGACGATTGCAGCCCTTGTTGTCGCGGTCATCGGCGGGGCGCTGGTGTACGCCACCGCCACCGGCCGCTGGCGTACACTAACCCCGGAGGCCGACGCACTCCAGTGGGTGGGGGTCACCTTAGTCTTGCTCGGTGTGGTCCTGGGCGATCACCACCACATCGGGACTGCGCTCATAGGGACAGGGGTCGTGTCGTCTCTGGTGAGCCTGTACCGTAGGCGCAGCCCCGCCTAGACGGTCAGCCTCATCCCGTCCTCGCCGATGAAGACGCGATCACCGAGGATCCCTCGCGCGATGGCCAGCTGCCCCTCCGGGTCCCCCAGGATGGCGCGGCCATGGTGGATGAAGCCCAGGCGGCCCCAGCGCTTGTCGGAGGCAGCCAGGTACTGGCAGACCTCGCGCACCCCGTGATGGCCGGTCTCCATGAGGACGAGCTCGGCCCCCTCGAGCAGGGGATCGAGCTCGGAGACGTGGCCAATGTCTCCGGAGTACACCATTGCCTTGCCCTCAGCCTCGATGCGGAAGGAGAAGGCCCGCCAGGGTTGGCCCGGGGCCGGGTGCCCCAGGTGGGTGTTGTGCCGGGCCTGGACGCGCAGCGTTCCATCGTCGTAGATAGGGCCGTCGCTGTAGTAACGGGGCTCGGCGACCAGCCGGTCCTCGGGGCGGCCTAGGGAGGCGCCCAGTAGGGAGCGCACTCCCTCCCACACCTCGGGCGAGGTCAGGAACAGGGGCACCTTGCGGTCACCCAGGGCGCGGGCCGGGTCGGTGTTGCGGCCATCGAGCTTGTGCATCGTCCACACCAGGTTGGCCAGGCCCCCGGTGTGGTCAATGTGAGGGTGAGAGATGAAGATGGCCCTCACCCGTAGAAGGTCCAGCCCGTGAGTATGGCCGGTGTGAGAGCAGCTCTCGCCGGCATCGAACCAGTAGACCCAGCCGCCGCTCTCGATGGCGAAGGACACGTGGTGGCGCCCGGGCATGGGCTCAGTTCCGCTGCAGGTTCCAAGCAGGGTAATGTTCACCGATCCCCCTATCCGTAGACGCGACAGACCTTGTTGATGGCGGCAGCCACCTGCTCGCAGTCGGCTTCCGTCCACCACTGGTTGATCCGCACGAAGATGCAGCGGTCGAACAGGTCGGCGGAGCGGGCGCACATGTCCACCGAGTACTCGGGCAGCGGACCCTCGTAGTAGGGGCAGGTGAAGGGGCAGCCCTCTTGGGTGGCCGTCTTCTGCTCCAGGATCTGCTCCCAGAAGGTGTAGATGTGCCAGTCGCGGGAGCCCTCCACTCCTCGGGCCCCGGCGGGAAGCCCCTCCGCGGCCAATGCGGGGCCCAGGCGGCTGGCTGCTTCCTTGCTCTCTGCCAACAGTATGAGGCAGTAGCCCAGGTCGCCCTCTGGGTCGTTGCTGGGCCGCACTCGCGTGCGCGGGAACTCCTCCAGCCCGGCGATGATGCGGCGCATGTTGGTGTTGTACCGGACCCGCTGCTCTTCCACCTTCAGCAGTTGGACCCGGTTCACCGCCCCTTCCATCTCGGACATGCGGTAGTTCTGGCCGCAGAAGAGCTCCCCGGGCCGGCGCTCCTTGGCGTAGCGATCAGGCCGCCAGCAGGCTGCCGTATCGTGCTGGCTCATGGCTCGGATGTAGAGCCACTCATCGTCGGTGAGGACCATGCCTGCCTCCCCGGCACCGATGACCTTGTAGCTGCTGAGGCTGAAGCAGCCCAAATCCCCGATGGTGCCCAGGTAGCGGCCCTTGTACTTGCCACCACAGGACTGGGCATTGTCCTCGATGACCATGAGGTTGTGGCGGCGGGCGATCTCCATGATGGGGTCCATGTCGGCGGCCATGCCGAGCATGTGCACGGGGACGATGGCCCGGGTGCGGGGAGTGATCTTGCGCTCCACGTCCTCCGGGTCCAGGGTCATGGTATCGTTGATCTCGGCGATGACGGGGATTCCTCGAGAGGCCACCACAGCGGCAGCGGTGGCGTAGAAGGTGTAAGCGGGGACGATGACCTCTGTCCCTGGCCCCACCCCGGCGGCCACGTAGGCGCACATCAGGGCAGAGGTGCCGGAGTTGACGCCCAGCGCATAGCGGGAACCAAAGACCTCGCGGGCCGTCTCCTCGAAGAGGGAGACGCGCGAGGGGCGGGGGTTGTAGTAGCGGGTAAGCTGAGGGTTGAGGCCCGCGTCCTCCTCCGCCAGGATGGCGCGGATCTTCTCTTGGGCCTCCCGGGAGTACCCGAAGGTGTCGGCCAGAGCGATGAACTCGTCCAGCCCCACCTTCGGGCCCCGATGAGCGTAGCGGGCCTCAAACCCCTCGATTGCCTTCGGGCCGCCATTGATGGCCAGTTCCGATTCCGCTGACCTGGTTGACACCGCCGACACCCCCCAAGCGTGCTGCCAGCCCTCTGGGCCGGATGATGGCCCATAGTCGCACCGGGGGCGCGCTCAAGTCAACTATCGGCAGATACCAAGCTCAGCGGACTGGCGGCCTCATGGATTAGTGGTGGTGTTCGGCCGCCTCGGCCTCTGCCTTGGTGCGATGGACGGTACCATCAGGATGCTCGGGCGGGGTGTAGACGGTGAAGAGCTTTAGGGCCTGGCTGTCGCTGGCATTAGTCACGTTGTGGTTGACACCACGGGGGACGACCAGCACCTCGCCCTCGGCGACGTCAACGTCCTCGCCGTTCAGGGTAGCCCGAGCCTTGCCCTGGACGATCCAGAAAAACTGGTCCACGTCATTGTGCACTTCCATGCCGATGTCCTCGGAGGGCTTGAGGCTCATGGCCACCAGCTGCCCGCCCTTGGCGGTGTAGAGCACCCGGCGGAAGTTCTCGTTCTCGCGGGTGAGCTGCGAAACGTTGGAGTGATAGCCAACCATACAGTACCTCCTCATGTAACTTGGTGATACGTGCCGAATATCATACCCGCTATTGTCCTGGTAATCCAGCGGAGGAGCCTACTTG
>JBMNTK010000046.1:0-21143 GCA_050945695.1 Anaerolineae bacterium
CCACCTTATCCAGCCATAGCTCGACGCACTCGAATCCGGCTTCGGCATACGCCTGCAGATCGGTCGCGAAGTCGGTCGTCATGGTGGTGGCTTGGTTGATGCATGCCTGCACTGTCCCCTCCTTACGTGCATCAGGCGGACACGCGCGTGTCCGCCTGATGTTTGACCCTCTAGGATGGGCCCGTCCGCCGGCAAGGCGGTCGGGGATAGCTTATTGACTCGACCTGGATCAGGCTGCCGTCCGGCCCTGGGCTAGCAGCCGCCAAAGGGCGACGATGCCACCACCGGCGAAGAGCAGGCCCGCCACCATGAAGACCGCAGCCGGGAGCCCGAAGTCGGGGCCACCGGTCACAGGCAGGGCCGGCGCCGGGGTAGCGGTAGGATCAGGGGTGGCAGTCGGGTCGGCAATAGTCGGGGTCGGCGTCGGCTGATCGGGCGGCGCAGGCGCAGGCGGCTCCGTGGGCGGGACCGGAGTATCGGTAGGCGGAACCGGGGTCTCCGTGGGCGGAACCGGGGTCTCCGTGGGCGGAACCGGCGTCTCCGTCGGGGGCACCGGGGTATCGGTGGGCGGGACCGGAGTGTCAGTGGGCGGAGCGGGCGTCTCGGTTGGGGTCGGGGTCTCGCCCATTCCGGTCAGGGCGTACGCCTGGTCGGCCAGGAAGAAGCTGCCGGCAGCGAGTACCAGCGTGATGACGGCGAACAGCAACAGTGCGTGCTTCGAGCGCATACTTCGTCTCCTTGCGATATCTATCGGAGTATGCCAGTGCCGGCATTAGCCGACGCCATTTGCCACCAGCGGCAACATGGTCTGATTAGGGGTGGAGTCCGTGGGCGCGCTGGCAAAGCCCAGAGCTGGGTCTCCCAGCACACCGTACGTGTCCACCAGGTCCCGATAGGCCGAGCCGAGGGTGAGCTTGCCCGCCAGCATGGCCTCACCGATGGAGCCACCCGCCAAGAGTGTCCGGATGATGTCCCCCTGCATCCGTCGGTGACCGGCAGCACTGCCCATGCTCATCGGCGAGAGAGAGGTGATTGTGCCCCGATCGGGTGCGGAAAGCAAGGCCTCATCCAGGCTGGGGGCCGTAGGATGATAGAAGACGCCGGTGAAGCAAGTCATGGACAGGAGGAGCGTCAGCGGGCTGGGCCCCAGCTCCTCGATGTGGTCGGCGTGGAACAGCTGGGGGAAAGCCCAACCCCAGAAGTGGCTGTGGCCGGCGTAGTAGGTCAGCAGCGTACCAGCCCGCCAGGCATCCAGCACGGCCTTGGTCCCGGCGTCGCTCTCCCGGTAGTAGAAGCCGGGAGCCGTGGTCTGGGTGGCCGAGTGATAGGCGCGGCGCATGTCGGCCTGCCCCAGCCGGGGGTCGGTCCGAACCGTCTCCAAGGCTGCCTCGGCCATGTCGGAGAAGCTGTAGTTCAAGGGCGCGCCGGTGCCATAGTCGCCCATGTCCGGGTCATCGGCGGCAAACAGGGCCCGGGACCACGTCGCCCCTCCTTGGCCCTCGTACCGAATCACCTTCTGGACTACCGCCATGGCCTCACTGGCGGTGCGGACCGGAATGCGGCCTACCAGGACGCTGGGGGGCACACCCCGCTCGTTAGCAAACATGTGATCGGACCCAGACTGGCCGCCCCAGTGAGGGTCGAAGTCCTCACCCAGATAGGGCGGCAGGTAGTTGGCCAGCCCGTGGTTGAGGCGGTTCTTGAAGTCGTAGGACCCATCACCCACCAAGACCAGGTAGGTGAGGAGGTGGCTGGAATCAGCGCTCAGCCAGGAGCTGTAGGCCTGGCGCACGAAGGAGCGGATGGCCTCGGCATCCATCAGGCCGCCGCTGTAGCGATCGTAGATGGCCTGGGTGGTGACCACGCGGGTGCTGAGCCCGGAGGCCTCATGGCGGTACTGGGCCAGCGCCTGGGCCGCCTGCAGGAAGTCCGGGTGAGTCACGATCAGGTACTGAGCCGCCGGCGTCAGGGCTACCGGCTGCAGCTTGGCGATGGCGCCCACGCGCTTGATGCCCTGGGTAGAGGTCACCACGTACGTGGCCGCTGCCGCCGGGGCATCGGCGAAGGCTGCCCACCAGCGCCCGCCAGCGGCCTCAGCGCTCACCCCGGTGAGGGCCGTAGGCGCGCTGGGGTCGGTGACGTCCCAGACCATGAGGTTGGGCGAGCCGAAGCCTGCCACCCGGTACGTGTGCGATCCCGGCTGTCCCTGCCCGACGACGGTGCCCGTCGTTGCCCGCCCCACCGGGTAGATGAGTCGGGGCGCGGTCACCATGACCTTCTCGCTGATCAGTCCGCCGGCGCCATCGCTCTGGCCCGGCAGGCTGAGCCGCAGAACGTGCAGGCCGTCCGATACCGGCACGCTGAAGTCGAAGGTGGTAGAGACGGCTCCAGTCCACGAGCGCTGCCCTAGGTCGGTGTATGGTGGCTCGACCGCTTGGGCCGTGGTTGCCGCCCCTGAGACCCCCGCCCCGCGGGCCACGAAGGGCACGCAGATGGTGTAGGCGGAGGCGGTGCTCCCAAAGGCAAAGTCTACCGCGTGCGGGGTATCGGTGGCCCCGCTGAGGGTTACCGACAGGGTCCCCTGCTGCCCGGCTGCCCCGGGGACAGACACCGCAAACCACTCTCGATCCGGCATGTCCTTGGGTGCGAGGGTACCCAGGGTGCCGGCATAGAAGTGCCCATCCTCGGCCGCGTCCGAGTAGGCCGGGTCATAGATGTAGACGTCGGTCCAGTCGCTACGCCAGGGGTCAGGCCAGCGCGGGTCGTAGTTCCGAAGCAGGGCCTCGGCCTGCAGATAAGTGGTCCCCGTTCCCGGGCTCCCGGCGGGCCGGCTCTGCACCCGTCGGCCAGCCGCCCCACCCCAATCGAGCAGGTAGGAGTTGGTAGTACCGTAGACACTCTGGCGCTGCCGGCCGTAGAACAGGAAGCGGTCACCGGCCCCAAAGGTGCCGTCGGCGTCCTCCACCAGGATCGCCACCTCCTGCGTCCCCTCGAACAGACGCAGGGTATTGGACTTCACCCCGGCCAGGTCCAGCCCGGCGGCCTTCAGCTCGTCGTAGGAGACGCTGTAGATCCCGGGCTCATCAACCATCAGCCGGTACCGGCCTGGGGGCTCAGGCAGAGCGGCGGCGGACAGGTCCGGCGCGGCAGACCGATACCGGGCCAGGTCACCGGAGTTGAGCACGCCGGCTGCCAGGACGCCCGCTAAGGGGTCGGTGGCCTGGACACCCACGGCAGGCTCATCGGAGGTAGCGTCAGGGTAGGCCAGCCGCAGACGAGCGCTGCGGGTCACGTACAAAGTGTTGTCCACACCCCGGTACCGCACCGGGTTGCAGGTGACCTGCAAGAGACGCCATTCCCGGACCACGTCATCGGCGGAGATCTCGCAAAGGGCCGATGGGGTTAGCCCATCCTGCCCATAGCCGACCCTTTCCTCGTAGACGTAGTTGACTGAGGGGCCTTCCCCTTCCGGGCCCGGACCGACCACGGCTCGGGGCGCGGGCAGGGGCGGCACCGCTAGGGCCAAGACCTCGCTCTCCTCTTCCAGCACCTCCAGAGAGACAGGGACGTCCGGTGGAACCACCAACCGAGCGGTGAGCTGGGGCAGTTCCGGTGCTCCTGGTTCCCCGGCCGGGAACAGCCCCGGCACATCAATCGCCGTGTAAGGCCGGCCGGCGACATCTCTTTCCTGTAGGCTGACCGGGGGCACGGTGAGGATCAGCTCGAGGCCCTGAGAGTCCCTGGTGGAGACGAGCAGCGCTGCCACTTCTGACGCCTGGGCGGGTACCGGCGGCAGGTAGGCGCCAAGCAGCACCAGCAGCGCCAGCACGGACACCAGCTTAGTTCTCATATGGCGTGTCCTCATCGTTACCAGTCTGTTTGCCAGCGGCGAAGCCAGGGGTTGCGCTAAAGCGCCCGCTGACGTATAATCGTGGGTGATCGTGGTGAGCGTAGCCGAGTGGTTAAGGCACCTGGTTGTGGCCCAGGAGATCGTGGGTTCGACCCCCATCGCTCACCCCAGGCGGCTGGATCGTTGATCCAGCCGCTTTTCTTTGCCTTCTCAGGTGCCCCGTTCCCCGAGTTCACACGGCCTCGTCGATCCCCCCGGAACCGTCCGCTTATACATCGCCCCTAGCTTAGCGGCAAATGATATGATGCACCCGGTGCAAGTATAAGAAAATGGTTAGAGCGCTCTCACGCCGCTAGGCGCCACCTTGAGGGCCCACCTACCACGCATCTGCAGGATAGGTACCCACGCGACCGTGCACCACGAAAGTGGGCCCCTCCTGCCCTGAGACGGGGGAAGGCCTCCCGTCATCGGTAGAAAGATGTGGCCGCCCCTTCCCAGGGGTTGTATAATTGCGCCAGCCGTTTCCGGGATGGGACGGCCACCAAAGAGCACGCGCCGGCCTGAGGTGAGTATGCCCTGCCAGGCCGATTATGTGTGCCGAGAAAACGTCACTCGCCGGTGAAAGCGCCGCAGGAGCATCCATAAATGCCAAGCCGGAACCAGCCACAGCCCGACTACCGCCGGGTGCTAGACCGCATCATGGCTGCCGCTCTGGAAGCTGTAGACCCCGAAAAGGCTGTCCTCAACAGCCTTCGCCGTGAAGGCAACACCCTCTATGCCGCAGACCAAGCCTACGACCTAGACCAGATCGGCCGGGTCGTCCTAGTAGGCGGAGGCAAGGCTGGAGCCCCCATGGCCAAGGCAGTGGCCCAAGTAGTCGGTGACAGGCTGTCGGCCTGCGTCGTCAACGTCAAGGAGGGCTACACCCTGGACGCTCAGCAGGCGCAGGAGATGTCTCGCCACTGTGCCTGTCCCGTCCGCTTCGTCGAGGCCGGCCACCCTACCCCCAACCAGGCCGGGGTGGAAGGGACCAAGCAGATCGCCCAGGCCCTCCAAGGCTTGACCGAGCGCGACCTGGTCATCTGCGTCATTTCCGGCGGCGGATCGGCCCTGATGAGCCTCCCGGCCGAGGGCATCACCCTGGCTGACATCCAGGCCCTGACCGACTTGCTCCTGCGCAGCGGCGCCACCATCAACGAGATGAACACCGTGCGCAAGCACCTCTCGGCCATCAAGGGCGGTGGCTTGGCCCGGTTGGCCCAGCCAGCCCGCCTCATCGCCCTGCTGCTCTCCGACGTGGTAGGCAACCCTCTGGATGTCATTGCCTCCGGGCCCACCGTCCCCGACACTACCACCTTCCAGGACGCCTGGGAGGTGCTGGAGCGCTACAACCTCCTGGACAAAGCGCCCCAGCCGGTGATCGAGCGCCTATCCGCCGGCCGGGAAGGTCGAGTCGCTGAGACCCCTAAGCCGGGAGACCCCATATTCGATCGGGTGCAGACGCTGGTCGTGGGCAGCAATGACATTGCCGCCACTCGCGCGGTGCGCCTGGCCCAGGAGGAGGGCCTGAATGCACTCCTGCTGACCACCTACCTGGAGGGCGAAGCCCGGGAGGTGGCCAAGGTAGCCGCCGCCTTCGCCAAGGAGATGGCCAAGAGCGACCGCCCGCTTCCCCGTCCCGCCTGCCTGGTGGCCGGAGGCGAGACCACCGTCACCATCCGCGGGCAGGGCAAGGGTGGGCGCAACCAGGAACTGGCGTTGGCCGCTGCCCTAGCTCTGGATGGCTGGGAGAACGTACTCGTCGCCACTCTGGCCACCGACGGCACGGATGGGCCCACCGATGGAGCCGGCGCAGTCGTGGATGGGGGCACAGTTGCTCGTGCCCGCCAGCAGGGCTTGGATGCGGAGGCTTACCTGCGCAACAACGATTCCTACCACTTCTTCAAGGCAACGGGCGAGCTGACCGTCACCGGTCCCACGAACACCAACGTGAATGATCTCCTGTTCATCATGGCCTTCTAGCGAGAGAGCGAAAGATGTATGAGTCTGCCCTCTTGGAGGACGCTCAAGAGCAGGTTAGGTTACTGAAGTCGGCCGACATCGTTATCGGTATTACCAGCTACCGCAATGCCCGCACCATCGGGCCGGTTGTTCGTGCCTCCGCTCAGGCTGTGCAGCAGTTCTACCCTGGTTCGCGGCTGGTGCTGGTGAATGTGGACGCCAACTCCTCCGATGGAACCGCCAATGCCTTCATGCGTGCCCGGATCCCGGCGGAGGTGGAGCGCTTCAGCACCGGATATGCCGGCCTCACCGGCGCGGGGACGGCCACCCGGGCAGTGTTTGAGGTGGCTGCCCGCCTCCAGGCCCAGGCTTGCGTGGTGCTGGATGCGGGGCTGTCCAACATCCGCCCGCAGGACATCGCTGCTCTCATCGCCCCCATCGTGGAGAACCGGGCCCATCTGGTCCTGCCCATGCACGAGTGGAACTACGTAGATGCCTCGCTGGAGGACCTGATTGTCTACCCCATGGTGAGGGTGATGTACGGGCGCGATACGCGCCGGCCCCTCCCTGGTGGGTGGGCCCTCTCCGGCCGGCTGGCCCTGGCCTATGCCGAGCAGGACGTCTGGGAGACCGATGCCGCCCGCAGTGGCATTGACGTGTGGCTTCTGGTGATGGCTCTGGCCAGTGACATACCCATGGTTCAGGTCCCGGTATGCCGCCGGTCACTCTCCCTCGTCTTCGGCACCACCGCCTACGAGCAGCGTTTCACCCACACCATAAGTACTCTGCTCCGGCATTTGGGCTCGCACCAGCGGGTGTGGCGCTTTGTCTCCGAAGTCCTGCCCACCGATACCGATGGGGTAATGCCGCCCCCGTGTGCCCCCGAAGAGAGACCTACAGAGGAGTTCTGGCGCGGCCTCCAGCAGGGGCTCAAGGACTGGAGACGTCTCTTCAAGCGCATCATGGTGCCCGAGAACCACGCCGCCTTCCTGGCCCTGACCCAGACCGACTCGCCGACCAACCTTGAGTTCGACCCCACCCTGTGGGCTCGCATGGTCATGGACTTCGGCGTCTGCTTCAACAAGGCGGAACTGGACCCGGACAAGGTGGCCGCCTCGCTCGCGGTCCCCTACTATGCCCGCTCCTTGGCACTCTGGAACCAACTGGATCGTTTTGGGCTTGAAGCCTATGAAGACTTGATCCAGGAACAGGCCAAGGCCTTCGAACAAGAGCGGGACTACTTGAGAGATCGCTGGGATAGCTACGTGGCCTGGGTGTCTGACGCGCCGGTGCGCTAGGGACCTCGGGTCACGACAGCCGCACACGGGCGGGGGTCAGGCGACCCTCGCCACTCATCGGGGGAGAACGTTAGATGGAATCCGTCTCAGTGGATGCTCGGCCTGAGCAGGCCGGGGCCGTCGCGCAAGCCCACGCGTTCCCCTTGGACGCGGTGGTTGCCGCGCTGGGAAGTGACGTTAACCGGGGGCTAAGCGCGCAGGAAGCGGCGCGACGGCTGGAGCAGTATGGCCCCAACGAGCTCCGGGAAGCGCCCAGGCCCGGGTTCTGGCAGCTTCTGCTGCGCCAGTTCAAGAACTTCCTGGTCATAATTCTGGTCGTAGCCTGCCTCATCTCGCTGGCCCTGGGTGAGTACATTGACGCCATCGCCATCCTCGCCATCGTGGTCCTCAACTCCGCCTTGGGCGTGATACAGGAGTCTCGGGCCGAGGAGGCGCTAGCCGCCCTGAAGAAAATGGCGGCCCCCGAGGCTAACGTCATACGGGACGGTCACCCCATCAGCGTGCCGGCAGCACAGCTCGTCCCCGGTGACGTCGTACTCCTCGAGGCCGGCGACTTCATCCCTGCCGACGTGCGGCTGATCGAGGTAGCCAACCTCCGCGTGGACGAGGCTGCCCTCACCGGCGAGTCGGTTCCCACGGAGAAAGACGCCAACAGCCTGGCCGATGAGCGTGCCGCTCTCGGTGACCGCCACAACATGGCCTTCCTCGGCACCACCGCCGCCTACGGTCGCGGCCGGGCCATCGTGGTCCGAACGGGGATGAGCACTGAGATCGGCCGCATCGCCGAGATGATCCAGTCCTACGAGGAAGAGGAGACCCCGCTTCAGCGCCGGCTGGACCAGTTGGGCAAGTGGCTCGGGGTAGGCGCCCTGGTGGTGAGCGCCGTCGTCTTCGTGATGGGCAGCCTAGGCGGGCAGGACGTGCTGGAGATGTTCCTGGTCGCCGTCAGCCTGGCCATCGCCGCCGTCCCCGAGGGCCTCCCCGCGGTGGTCACGATCTCCCTTGCCTTGGGGCTGCAGCGCATGGTCAAGCGCCATGCCCTCATCCGCAATCTCCCCGCCGTGGAAACCCTGGGCAGCGCCACTGCCATCTGCTCGGATAAGACCGGCACCCTCACTCAGAACGAAATGACGGTGGTCCAGATCTACGTGGACGACCGTCTGGTGGAAGTCACCGGACGAGGCTACGCCCCTAGCGGCCAGTTCATGCACGACTCCCAGCCGCTGGACCCCAAGGAGGACCGGCAGCTCACCCTGCTGCTCACCGGGGCGGCCCTCTGCAATGACGCCCAGCTTCAACGCAGTGACGGAGAGGATTCAGATTCCTGGTCCATCTTCGGTGATCCCACCGAGGCCGCCCTGGTGGTAGCCGCCGCCAAGGCCGGCCTGTGGAAGGAAGCCCTCTCCGAGGAACACCGCCGCCTGGCCGAGGCCCCCTTCGACTCGGTGCGCAAGCGCATGGCTACCGTCCACCCCGACGGGAGCGAGGGCCGTTATGTCACCTACGTCAAGGGAGCGCCCGACATCCTCCTGGACCTGTCCACTCACCTCCTGACGGCTGACGGCGTAGTGGAGATGACTCCCGAGGCCAAGAGCCGCTTCCTGGAGCAGAACCGCAACATGGCCGGTCAGGCCCTGCGGGTGCTCGGGTTGGCCTACCGGGAGACTCCCGACCTTCCCGATAGCCCCTCACCGGAGGACCTGGAGCACGACCTTATCTTCGTCGGCCTCCTGGGCATGATTGACCCGCCTCGGCCGGAGGTTCGCGAGGCCATCCGCGTGGCCAAGCACGCGGGGCTGAGCACCTACATGGTGACCGGGGACTACCTGGATACTGCGGTTGCCATCGGCAAGGACTTGGGGCTCATCGAGCCCGGCGACCCGGTCCTGAGCGGCGCTGAGATCTCTGAGATCCCGGATGAGGAGTTCACGAAGCTCGCCCCCAGGGTCCGGGTGTATGCGCGCGTGTCGCCGGAACACAAGGTGCGCCTGGTTGAGGCCTTGCGGGCGAACGGCCATGTCGTGGCCATGACGGGAGACGGCGTCAACGACGCCCCGGCCGTCAAGCGGGCCAACATCGGGGTGGCCATGGGCATCACCGGCACCGACGTCACCAAGCAGACGGCTGACATGGTGCTCACCGATGACAACTACGCCTCGATCGTGGCCGCGATTGAGGAAGGCCGCATCATCTACTCCAACATCCGCAAGTTCGTCTACTACCTGCTCTCCTGCAACGTGGGCGAGATCCTCATCGTGTTCGTGGCCACCCTCCTGCAGTGGCCGGTCCCGCTTAGCGCCATTCAGCTGCTGGTGCTCAACCTGCTCACCGACGGCGCCCCGGCCCTGGCCCTGAGCCTGGAGAAGGGCGACCCCGATATCATGGACCGGCCTCCGCGCCCCGTGAACGAGCCCATCCTCAACCGCGAGATGCTGCTGGGCATAGTGGTGCAGGCACTCGCCATCGCGGCCGCTACTCTGACCGCCTTCCGGCTGGGCATGCACTGGTTCCCCGATGAGCCGGTGATGGCGCGGGCCATGGCCTTCGCCACCCTCACCTTGAGCGAGCTCTTCCGGGCCTACACCGCCCGCTCCGAGTACTACTCGGTCTTCCGGCTGGGCCTCTTCAGCAACAAGTACATGCAGTACGCCGTGCTCGTGTCCATAGCCATTCTGGTCCTCATGTTCTACGTGCCGGCCCTCAACGTGGTCTTCGACACCCATCCCCTTACCCTCGGGCACTGGCTGGATATCCTGCCCCTGGCGCTCGTCCCCTCCGTCGCCGCGGAGCTCACCAAGCTCTTCTTGCTACGCCGGCTCCGGCGCTGACGGACCGGGTTCACAGCAAGAGACGTGGAGCCCATTGGTATGGGCTCCACGTCTTCGTTTCTGGCCTCAAGCCGCTGCCTCTCCCTGCCGATAACTAGGTGAGCAACCCAGGGAGACGTTGGATGAGAGACTCTTACGTGGGCAAGGGGCCAAACAGTGGGACCTGGTATCTGGCCCAGGCTGCCGATGGGGCCTGGCGGATGCATGCCCGGATGGAGGCGGAGCTATCCCCGATCCGGGTGCTGGCCGAGCTGTCAGGCTACCCCGCTGTCATCACCACCAACGGAAACCTCTTCCACCTGGGCACACCTCTGACCCGGCTGGTGAACCTGCGCAGCCACTGAGGTCCCCAGGGTCACCGCAGCGTTCGCCGCAGCGCTGCCCGGGCCGCGTGGTAGCCGCACATGCCATGCACCCCGCCCCCAGGCGGCGTGGACGATGAGCACAGGTACAGGCCCGGCACCGGCACGGCGTAGGGGACCGGGGTCATCACCGGCCGGAAGTAGAGCTGGCGCAGGTCCTGGAGCCCCCCGTTGATGTCTCCGCCCACGTAGTTGGGGTTGTACTCCTCTAGCCGTCTGGGGGAGTAAACGTGCCGGCCCAGGATTAGGTCTCGGAAACCGGGGGCAAAGCGCTCGATCTGCGCTTCGATGGCGCCGGACATGTCCACATCCGACCCGTTGGGCACGTGGCAGTAGGCCCAGAGCGTATGCTTGCCCTCCGGGGCCCGAGCGGGGTCATACAGGCTCTGCTGGCAGACGATCACGTAGGGGCGCTCAGGGTGCTCCCCGCGGTTCACCGCATCCACGGCAGCCGCGATCTCCTCCATGCTGCCCCCCAGATGGACCGACACCGCCCGCCGGCAAGCCTCGGCCCGCCAGGGCACCGGCCCGGAGAGCGCCCAGTCCATCTTGTAGACCCCCGGGCCGTACCGGTACCTCTGCAGGCGCTGGCGGTAGTCCGAGGGTAGCTCACCCCCCTCCATCTCCAGCAGCTGCTTGGGGGTCACATCCAGCAGCACCGACCGGGCCGGGGGCAGGTCCTTGAGCGACCGCACCGGATGGCCCGCCTCGATCTGCCCCCCGAGCGACCGGAGCAGGGACACAAGCGCATCCGCCAGTGTCTGCGCGCCCCCCTGGGGGATGGGAAAGCCCACGGAGTGGGCGGCGCTGGCCAGGACCAGCCCGTAGGCCGCGCTGGGAGGGCGATGCAGGGGCACCATGGCGTGGGCCGCCAGGCCTGCGAAGAGGGCCCGGGCACGGTGTCCCCGGAACATCTCCCGCGCCAACATCGCTGCCGGACGGAGAGCATACCAACCAAACCGGGCCATCGAGAGGGGACGATGGGGCGGGCGCAGAGGAGCCAGGATATCCTCCACCAGCCCCGGCCAGCCCCGCACGAACGGGCCCAGCAGGCGCCGGTAGGCAGGTCCGTCTTCGCCGAGGGCGGCGGCCGTCTCATCGAGAGAGGGCCACAGGACCGCTGCCGTGCCGTCGTCGAAGGGATGGGCCAGGGCCAGCTCGGGCCGGATCCATTCCAGCCCGTGTGCCGCTAGGTCGAGGGTGCGAAAGAAGGGGGAGCTGAGCGCCAAGGGATGGACGGCGGAGCAGACGTCATGCCGATACCCAGGTAGCGTCAGCTCGGCCGTGCGCGCACCCCCGCCGATGGTATCGGCACCCTCCAACACTCGCACCGAGCGGCCGGCCTGGGCCAGGACTATGGCCGCTGCCAGGCCATTCGGGCCCGACCCTACCACCGCGGCGTCCAAGGCGGGCGCTCGGCTCATCCCCGCACCAGGCCTTCGCGCAGGGGCTTCGTCACCGCGTACAAACCGGACCAGGCACCGGCGTTGAAGAGGAGGTTGCCGACGTTGCTCCAGTGCAGCCGGGGATCCACTAGCTCGGCTGCCACCTCCGGCCAGACGCGCGCCCCGAAGTGCTCGCTCAGCAGCTTGAGGGTATGGAACCAGTGCTGGTCCTCCGTGCGAGACCCGCCGGCACGCATGGCCACCTCCCACAGGGGATCACTGGCCCGAATGACAGCGTCCGCCCGGGCGACTGTGGTGCCGCCTTCCCGGTAGGCGCTGAAGGCCAACAGCCCACAGAACATGTGACCCCGGACCGGCACGAAGACGAAGGCGTCGGGCCCGGAATAGACCACCAGTATGCCGGTGATGAGCGACAGGCCCAAGGGGCCCCCGAGCAGGATCACCCCGACAGCCCCAGGCGCCGGGCCCTCCGGCCCGAAGTAGATCCGGTTGTTCTGCGGCCAGAACTCGCCGAACCGCTCCCGCCATACCGAGATCACGTCCTCCGGCGGGACCTCAACCCCCTCGAGGCGGACCCGGTAGACCTTGCGCCACATCTGCCCGAAGCCCTGGGGCGGCCCGCACACGGTCTGCCCCTCAACGTTGATGCGAGGCACGCGGGGATCGGTCACGGTGACGTGCAGGCGGCCGAAGGATTGGGCCCAGCCTGATTGGGTAACGTTGGCCCCGGAGCCGGGGACGCTCATCTGGGCAACCCGGCGACCGGCGCCGGTGGGGGACAGCGCTGCCAGGGCCTGGGATTCGTCCGTGCAGACCGGCAGCGCCCGCGCCGACCAGATGGCACGGAATGCCTCCACCGCTTCCGCGGGAAGCCCCGTTACCGCCAGCCGCTTACCTGCCTGCTCCGCCCGAGCCTGGGCAACGGCCAGGGGAGGCAGGATGGCCCCGGAGAGCCACTCCACCGCCGCGAAATCCAGAACCAGGCCGCGCACACCGGGCTCGGAGCTCGCGGCCTGCACCACCGCCGGCAGCTCCTCGGCCAAGGCCGGTCCCAGCACCCCCCGGAGGCGGACCACCACTGCCTCGGCAGTGGCCCGGCTGACACCAGCAACGATACTGCTAACGCTCATGGATACTCCTCGGCCACCCGGCGGATGGCCCTCATTCACCAGATGCCCTTCTCGGGGCAATGCTAGGAGGGGATGCGGCCACCGTCAACCGGGGGCTGGAGAGGCCCCCCGTGTATGTCGCCTTGGGGTGGAGTGATGCTGGCTTAGCAGGCACAACACAGCGTACGTCCTGGGTTAACCTGGGCCGCCGGCAATGTCGGGGTAGGGGCGGTGCGAAGCCGGGCGTTTCTTTGCCCGGCGGAGCCCCGCCCGGTCCTCCGTCTGTACACCCGCGTGCAAGGACCACGCCGCGGGCGCCTGAAGACGCCCACGGACACGGCTTCGCCGTGCCTAGCGCTTAGGGCCTTCGGCCGCCGGCAGTGTCTGGGTAGGGGCAGGCCACCGTGCCTGCCCCAGAAGGGCGGACTGGGTCGTCCGCCCCTACGCCTTTCGGTGCATCCTGTGCCTGCGGAGGGCTGGCGGCGACGGGCGGGGCTCCGGGCGAAAGCCGTCCGCACCGCCCCTACCCGAATCCGCGTAAGTGGCGCCTGCCGGGCTGAAGGGTGCTTCGCATCTCCAGCCCGCGGGCTCACCTGGGACGCTGCGAGGGACCGTACTCCCGACCCTGGTCACCGGTGCAGGTCTGAGTCCCCGGGTCCACTACGACACAGTTGCTTCCCTGCCAGGGAAGTCCGCCATTTCGCTCTGCGGAATGGCGCGGGGTGGGGGGTTAGGTCGGAAGACGCTCACTCCCAGGGCCAGGGCTGGGCGTTGAAGTGGACCCAGGGGCCAAGGTGCATGAGGGATACGGCAGCGATAGCGACCGTGGCCAACTCCCGGGCGCGTGGCTCCAGGTAGCGGTTGAGGAGATAGGCCGCTAGAGCGGTGAGGGGGAAGGAGGCGGGCGCGAACAGGTCCCAGTCGCGTCGCCCACCGTAGTCAGGGTTCCACACTAGAGTGAGGAACAGGTACGCCCCAGCAGCCACGGCCAGGAACCGGAAGGAAGGGTCGCGCCAGTCCACCGCCTTTCGTCGCAGGCCCAGGACCCCCAACACGGCGGCGAGGCTGAAGGGCGCCACTAGCATCTGCTCGTTGAGGATATCGCGCAGGTGGGCCCAGGAGAACATGGTGTAGTGCTGCCAGCGGGTCTCCACCCGAAAAAGCGGAACGAACCAGCTGTGATCACCGCCGCCAGGGAAGTCGTGCGAGAGCAAGGCATCGATCCCGTGGCCGCCGGCCGTCATCACGCTCAGCACGATGAGCGCCGCCAGCAACAGGGGCGCCCCCGCCTCCAGCGCCAGCCGCTCCGCTGATAGCCCTCGGCCGCGATGCCCGCGCCAGACCAGGTAGACCAGCCCCAGGGACAGGGGCAGGGTGGACAGTGACAGCGAATGGGTCACCGCCAGGGCGGTCGCTGCCGGCCAGAGGGCTCCCTGGCCCCGCAGGAAGCGCAGCCCCAGAACCAGGAACAGTATGATGCCCACGGGCAGCACGGTGTAGCTCTCCACGTAGCCGAAGAAGAGCTGCAGGCTGCCCAGGGTCAGGAACAAGGTCAGCGCGGTCAGCCGCTCTGAGTGGCTGCGCCCCCAAGCGGAAAGCGTCTCCACCACCACGAACACGTAGGCCGCCCCCGCCAGGCAGGAAACCACGGCGTACGTCTGCTGCACGTCCCATCCCCAGGCCGCGTTCAGGAGGGCCCAGAGCTTGGCGTGCCCAAACAGGTCCAGGGGGGACTGCCAGTTGTAGGTGAGCCGAACCTCGGGGTGGGAGATGGCGTTGGCGAAGATGTAGGCATCGCCCCAGCGCAGGTGTCCCAGACGCCCCACCCAGAAGACCGGCAGGGCCAGGGCCGCCAGGACGAGGCTGGGCCGCACCCGCCACCCTCGCGTCCACTTCTGCCCCTGGGCCCAGACCAACTCGGCCGCCGGGGTAAGGGAGACCAGCGCCGCCCCGGCCAACAACAGCCTCACCGGGGCGGACAGGGTGGGGAACCCACCGGCCCCCCATACGTGCTCGATCGGCAACCAAGGGGACACCAAGTGGAACCCCACTACCAGCAGGGCATAGGCCCTCAGGTAACGAAGCATCCCCTAGTGCCCACCCGGTGCGCTGGCAGCCATGCTACGGGGCCATCCGCTCCACGAGCGCCGTCAGGAGCACCGCTGCCTGCTCCAGCGCAGCCGCCGGTATGTACTCGTTCTTAGCGTGGGAGTTGGCCATGCCGGTGGACATGTTCACCACCACCATCCCCTGAGCGTTGAACACGTTGGCATCGCTGCCGCCCCCACCCTTGACGGTGGTGGGGTTGAGCCCCAGCGAGGAAGCCACCTCGAAGAAGGTCTGCACCAAGGGCTCGCTCTCGGGGATGGCAAAGCGGGTATAGGAGGGCTGCACCTCCACCTCGGCACTGCCCCCGCCCGCCTGAGCCGCCTCCTCCAGGGCCTGCTTCATGGCCGCCACCTGCGCCTGAAGCTTCTCTTCGGAGTGGCTGCGGGCCTCCCCGCGCAGCTCCACCAGGTCGGGGACGATGTTGGTGGCCTGCCCGCCCTTGATGATCCCGATGTTGGCCGTGGTCTCGTCATCCAGCCGACCCAGGTTCATGGCCGCGATGCCCCGGGCCGCCAGCACTATGGCGTTGACCCCCCGCTCCGGCGCTGCCCCGGCGTGTGCCGCCACCCCTCGCACCTTGGCGGATACCTTCATCTGGGAAGGGGCCGCTGTCACCAGGTTGCCTGCCGCCCCGCCCGAGTCCAGGACGATCCCCTGACGAGCTCGCAGGCTCCCCAGGTCCAGTGCCTTGGCGCCGAAGAGGCCGCCTTCCTCGTGGACGGTGAACACTATGTCCAGCGGTGGCCGGCGGGAGGCCCGCTTGAGTGCCTCCAGGATGACGGCGATGCCCGCCTTATCGTCCGCGCCCAGGATGGTGGTGCCGTCGCTGCGGATGATCCCGTCCTCCTCGACGATCACCAGGCCGGTGGTGGGCTCCACCGTGTCCATGTGGGCACAGAGCATCAGGGCCTCGCCCTGCGCGTCCGGATCGGTGAAGGCGATCACGTTGCCGGCGGCATCCTGCCGCACGGGCAAGCCCAGGGCCTTCAGCTCCGCTATCAGGTACTCGGCCAGGGGCCCTTCCTGCCCCGAGGGGCTGTTGATCTGCAGCAGCTGACGAAAGGTGTCTAGTAGGCGCGCGCCCTCGGCGTGGTTCATGACGCTCATCCCCTCGCACTGGGCCCTGGTGGCCCAGCCAATGATCCCTGCACAGCGTACAGGTTACCGCAGCCGAGCGACGACGAAGCGTCGCCCGGCTCTATGCACCATGGGCAGCGACGAGCCGCCCCCTAGTCCCAGAACAGGCGGCCCATCTCGTCAAAGGCCCGCCGCGCCCTCCTCACCCGCAGCCCGGTGAGGAGGGTCAGCACCCCGGCCACGACCAGAAACGAGGCCACCAGGACCGCCAACAACTCCGGGAAGATCACGATCATGATCCCCAGCAGGACGAGAGCGGCGCCCTGGATTATGTAGAGCCAGGAAAGGTCCTGCAGGTCGCGCGAGAAACGAGTTATCGGACTACCGGTACCTGTGGGTCCCATACTCTCTCCCTAACTATCAACAGTTGCTATGCGAGTATCACTCCAAGACCGCCCGCGCCTGGGCCAGTTGCTCCTCTATCGCGGCCAAGGCGGTGCCTCCCGGTGCCCGGCGCGCCTCTACCGAACGCTCCCAGGAGAACACCTCCCGAACGTCCGGGCCCACCAGCTCCGATATCCCTGCCCAGTCGTCGCGGTCCAGCTTACTCAGGCCCACGCCGCGTTCTTCGGCCAGCCGCACCGCCCTTCCCACCACCTCGTGAGCTTGCCGGAACGGCACCCCTTTCCTCACCAGGTAGTCGGCCAGGTCGGTGGCCAGCATAGCCTCATCCAGCGCGGTGCGCATCCGCTCCGGGCGCACCTCCAGCGTCTCCAGGACCCCGGCCGCCACCGGCACAGTGAGGGCCAGCGTGTCCATGGCGTCAAACAGGGGCTCCTTGTCCTCCTGGAGGTCCTTGTTATAGGTGGAGGGCAGCCCTTTCAGGGTAGTGAGAAGCCCGGTCAGGTGGCCCACCACGCGCCCGGCCTTGCCCCGGATGAGCTCCAGGGAGTCGGGGTTGCGCTTCTGGGGCATGAGGCTGGAGCCGGTGGAATAGGCATCAGCCACTCGCACGAACCCAAACTCGGCCGAAGACCACATGACCAGGTCCTCGGCCATCTGGCTCAGGTGCACCGACAGCAGGGCCGCCCAGCTGAGCGCCTCGGCCACGAAGTCCCGGTCGCGTACGGCGTCCATGCTGTTCTCCGAGGGCCGCCGGAACCCCAGGTCATCCGCCAGGGCGTCGCGGTCCAGGGCCAGAGGGGTGCCTGCCAGGGCACCGCTGCCCAGAGGCATGACGTTAGCCCGCGCCCGGCACTCATCCAGCCGCTCCACGTCCCTCTGCCAGGCCCAGAACCAGGAAAGGACCCAGTGGCTGAAGCGGACCGGCTGCGCCCTCTGCACGTGAGTATACCCCGGCATGAGCACGTCTCGATGCCGCTCGGCAAGCTCAAGCGCAGCCCGCTGGAGCCGGCGCAGCTCTTCCCGCCGCGCGTCCAGCTCTCGGCGCAGGTAGAGCCGCAGGTCCGTGGCCACTTGGTCGTTGCGGCTGCGCCCGGTGTGGAGCTTGCCCGCCACCGGCCCGATCAGTTCGCGCAGGCGCCGCTCCACCGCCGTGTGGATGTCCTCATCGCCGGGGCCCTCGACGAAGGTGCCCGCCTCGAACTCGGCCAGGACCTGCCGCAGCCCTTCCTGGATGGCCCTGCTCTCCTCGGGAGTGAGCACCCCCGCCCGCTCGATGGCCCGGGCGTAGGCCAGGCTGCCCTCGATATCCTCTCGGTACAGGCGACGATCGAACGGGAAGGAGGCGTTGAAGCGCTCCATGAGCGCGTCCACATCGCTAGTGAAACGACCGCCCCAGAGCTTGCTCATCGCCTCCCCTCCGCCAGCTCTACTCTCATGCCGCCTCGAACGACCAGCGGCCTACCTTCTGCAGCCTTCCGCCCTGCTGGAGCGATGCCTCCGCCGCCAGGGTGGTGGTGACAGTCTGCAGCGCGTCGGCGTAGGTGGAGAGCAGCCCCGAGGGATCCCCGGCACGCACCGCCCGGATGAAGGCCTCGTCCTCTAGCTTCAGGGCTGGGTCTCGGGCCGGATACTCGGTGATCCGGTCAGGCTCGGTCACGCGCAGAGAGGAGGTGCTGAAGAGGGCGGCACGGTTGCGCCCGATGAGGGTGAGGTCCGACCCCAATCCCCGGTCGAGGATGCAGGTCTGGGAGAAGTTGCCCACTGCCCCGGTGGCGAAGCGCACGTTGGCGACGCTGGCGTCATCCAGGGTGTAGCCCTCCACGTCGTGGACGTGGCCGCCGGCAGCGAACGCCGTGACCTCGGTTATGTCGCCTACCAGGTAGCGCGAGAGGTCGAACAGGTGGGTGACCTGCTCCACGATCTGGCCGCCGGAGAGCTCCTTGACCTTCCACCAGGGAGCCATCCAGATGCCGCCCAGCCAGCGGCCCAACACCTGGGCGATTTCCGATGCCGGGAGAAGCTCCCGCACCCGGCGGGTGGTGTCGGCATAGCGCCAGTGGTAGCCGCAGCAGGCCACTGCGCCCCGCCGCTCGATCTCCTGGGCCACCTTGCGGCCCAGCTCCAGGTCGAGCGTCACGGGCTTTTCCACGAATAGCGCCGCCCCCGAAGCCAGCACGTCCAGCTCCTGGCCGCTATGGGCAAAGGGCGGGATGCAGACGTAGACGGCGTCCAGCTTCTGGTCGTCGAGCATCTGCCGGTGGTCGCTGTAGGTCCGACCACCAAAGCGCTGCTGGGCCTTTTCCAGGGCTGCGGGCGACACGTCGCACAGGGCGGCAATCTCCACCCCATCCATGGTCGAGAGGTTCTCCAGGTGCGAGGTGGCGATGAGTCCGACTCCGATGAACCCTACCTTCGTTGGCATATCCTCATCCCTCCCAAGCCTCACGCTCAGGCAACCACGGTCTCACGCCGAGGCACCCTTGCGCCCCGGTGTCTTCGCGTGCTCCCGCTAGGTGCGGTAATGCGCGTTGATGGAGACGTACTCGTGCGACAGGTCGCACGTCCACACCGTCACCGACTCGTCGCCCATACCCAGGTCCACGGTGATATCCACGTACTCCTGGGCCAGGATCTGCGCTGCTCTCTCCTCGTTCACGTCGTAGGGCCTGCCCTGGTGCACAAGATGCACGTCTCCCAGCCACAGGTCTACCCGGTTGGGATCCACCGGCACGCCGCTGTAGCCTACGGCGCAGAGAATACGGCCCCAGTTGGCGTCTCGGCCGTAGATGGCGGTCTTCACCAAGGGAGAGTTGGCCACGGACATAGCGGCCGTGCGGCCCTCGTCCCGGGTGCGGGCGCCCTTGACCTCGATGGTGACGCGCTTGGTCGCCCCCTCACCGTCGAAGGCCACCATCTTGGCCAGTTCAGTGGCCGTGGCCGTCACCGCGTCGCGCAGCTGGTCGTATCCCTCGCTCTCCGGCCCCTCGATCACCGGGTTGTCGGCCAGGCCATTGGCCATGATGATGAGGGTGTCGTTGGTGCTCATATCCCCGTCCACCGTGACGCAGTTGAAGCTGCGGTCGGTGGCATAGACCAGGATCTGCTCCAGGGCGGCGGGGGTCACCTGCGCATCGGTGACGATCAGGGAGAGCATGGTGGCCATGTTGGGGCTGATCATGCCGGCCCCCTTAGCCATGCCAGCCACCGTCACCTCTTTGCCCGCCACCATCGCCTTGACGGCGTACTCCTTGGGGCGGGTGTCGGTAGTCATGATAGCCCGGGCGGCATCGTGCCCGCCCTGGTCGCTGAGCGCCTTCGCCGCCTGGGCCAACCCGAAACCGATCTTGTCCATATCGAGCCGCTGGCCTATGACCCCGGTGGACATCACCAGGACGCAGTTGGCATCCACCCCTGCTGCCTGCCCAGCCAGCCTGGCCATCTGCCGCGCGTCTTCGATCCCCTCTGGGCCAGTGCAGGCGTTAGCGCAGCCGCTGTTGATGGCCACCGCCCTCATGCCGCGGGGATCGGCGTGGATGGCGGCCCGGTCGAAGAGGACCGGCGCCGCCTGGAAGCGGTTGGTGGTGAACACGCCGGCACAGGCGGCCGGTCGCTCGCTCAGGACGAGGGCCAAGTCCAAGGCGCCGTCCTTCTTGAGACCACAGTGGACCCCGGCAGCGGTGAAGCCAGGCACGTTTGTGATGCTGGCGTCAAGCAGTATGGTGTGCTCCATAGAGCGGCTCCCGTGACTGTCAGTCGCGCTTGAACTGCGTGTAATCCGGCTGGGGCAGATCCTCGACCCGGCCATCCGCCTCGAGCAAGGCCTTGACCTGCAGGGGCAGGCCGAAGAGGTTGATGAAACCCTTGGCGTCCGTCTGATCGTAGACGTCGTCGCGACCGAAGGTGGCGAAGTCCTCGCGGTAGAGGCTGTAAGGAGAGCGCCGGCCGACTGGCCAAGCGTTGCCCTTGTAGAGCTTGAGCCGCACGGAACCGGTCATCTTCTCCTGGGTCTTCTGGACGAAGGCGTCGAGCGCCTCCCGGAGCGGTGAGTACCAGAGACCGTAGTAGACCAGCTCGGCATAGCGCTGGGCCACCACGTCCTTGTAGTGCATCGTCTCCCGATCCAGCACCAGCGACTCCAGCTCCCGGTGGGCGGTAAGCAGTATGGTGCCGCCCGGGGTCTCGTAGACGCCCCGCGACTTCATGCCCACCAGGCGGTTCTCCACCATGTCACAACGGCCCACTCCGTGCCGGCCACCGATCTCATTGAGCTGCTCCAGGAGGGACACCAGCCCCGTCCGTTCGCCGTTCAAGGCCACGGGGACGCCCTTCTCGAAGTCTACCACCAGGTATTCTGGGGTGTCGGGCGCCGCCTCGGGGGACACGGTGCGCACGAACATGTCTTCCTGCGGCTCTGACCAGGGGTCTTCCAGGTTGCCGCCCTCGTGGCTCAGGTGCCAGAGGTTGCCATCGCGGCTGAAGATCTTCTTGGCCGTGACGTGCAAGGGGATGTTGCGCTCGGCCGCGTACTGAAGGCAGTCCTCGCGCGAGGACAGGTTCCACTCTCGCCAGGGCGCGATCACCTTGAGCCGCGGGTTGAGAGCCTTGTAGGTAAGCTCGAAGCGCACTTGGTCGTTGCCCTTGCCGGTGGCCCCGTGCGCCACCGCATCGGCGCCTTCCTGCTCGGCCACCATGACCTGG
>JBMNTK010000047.1:0-21041 GCA_050945695.1 Anaerolineae bacterium
CTTCCACCGGAGGTAGTTCTCCCGCCGCCACCATCTCGGCCAACATGGGAGCCTCGATGTACTTGGAGACGGGCGCAGCAGGGGCAGTGGTCGGTTCCGGGGCGGCAGTGGCCTCGGCTGGAGCCGTGGTGGGTTCGGGGGCGGTCGTCGGGGCAGCGGTGGGCTCCGGAGCGGTGGTCGCCTGAACAGGGACCTCGGTAGGCTCGGCGGGAGCGCCGCCACCGCAGGCGGTCGCAATGCTGGCGCCGGTAGCTAGACCGGCTACGGTCAGAAATCCGCGTCGCGACAGCTTGTACTCAGACATCGTTGCCTCCCTGGGCGGATGGTGCGCGGCCGCTCCCCGACGGGAAGACCGCAAAGTGCCGGCCCGGCAGACTCAGTTGTTCTGGATCCACCTCCTCTCAAACGCAGCCTGGGGACAGCTGCCGCTACACTGACGAGTCCTGTCTAACCAGGTCCCCAGCTGCAGATGATAAGCGGGCTCCGGCAAAGCACCGGCCGGAGCCCGTCTCACGCTGATAGGTCCCTTAGGCTTCTCGCCGCCAGAGCTGATACGGCCAGGTGAGGTTCTCGTGCAGGGTACGGTACTCACCCACCGCCTGCTCGTAGATGTTCTCCACCCCGTTCTTGGCGATCATGGGTAGGATGTCAATGGAGCAGGTGCCGATGATGTAGACGTTCTCGTTGTGCCGGCTCAGGATCTTCTGCCCCAGTTCCAGTCTCACATCCGGGTCGGGCTCGGCCTTGAGCGCCTCGTACCACTCGATGATCTCCCTGATCTCGGTGGGAGGCTCCTCACCTGCGGTGCCGCCGCTCGTGGCCCACTGGGCATAGGCCTGGCCCCAGTAGCAGCTGCCATAGGGCACGAACCAGCTGGGGTCAATCACCCAGAGCACCTTGGCGATGTCGTAGGCGGGCATGTCCATCTCATTGGCTAGAGCCCGCTGGCTCCACAGCGATCGCTCGATCTCCTTGGCCTGGGCGTCAATGTCGAGCTCCCGCCAGTACCCGGCCACCTGCTCGAAGATGTCAATGGCCGGCACTCCCATCTCGCTGGGGTAGCACTCCAGCAGGATAGACAGCCGCTGACCATCTGGCCGCAGTCGGAAGCCCTCAGAATCGCGCTGGTCCAGCCCGATGCTGTCCAGCAACTCGTTGGCCCGATCCAAGTCGTACTCGATGGCGGTAGTGCCGAAGCCGTCCATCCAGTAGGGATCGCGCGGGCTGCCCGCCGGGTTGCCGGGGGTGGCCAGGCTGAACCAGAACAGGTCGTTCATTTCCTCACGGTTCAGCGCGTGGGACAGGGCATGACGGAATTCCTTGGTCTGGAAGATCTTGCGCTTCTCCAGGTCGGGCACGCTCTGGTTAACGTAGACACAGGAGAAGGGACCGCCGATCCACTCCAGCGTCCGGTAGTCGCCCTTTTCCTCGTTCTCGCGCAGCAGGCTGAAGTTGGCGAAGCCCATGTGCCGGTACTGGTAGTCAATCTCACCGGCGATGGCCCGCATCAGGACCACCTGCCCGTCCTGCACCAGGTCGCTCACGAGCCGATCGAAGTACGGCAGCTGCTTGCCCTCGGTATCAACCTTCCAGTAGTAGGGGTTACGGCTGGCCTGCAACCGGCCCGTGGCGGGGTCCACATCCAGCTTCCAGGCGGTGATCACCGGTAGGTCGGGGTTGGTCCAGAGCTGGTTACGGTTGGCAAAGAGCTCGTACCAGAACTCGAAGTTGGCTTCCTTGACCTTGGCCGCCAGCTCGTCCGCGTCGGCGTACTTCGGGTGGAACTGCGACAGGTAGTGCTTGGGGGTGATGATGCCTGAGCCCGTGAAGCAAAGGAACTCCAACAGGATGCCGTAGGGGGCGGCGAACTTGAAGTTGACGGTGTAGTCGTCCACCTTCTCGATCACCACCGGCTCACCAGCCACCGTCAGCCAGGAGGGGAAGGTCGGGCTCAGCTCCTCGTTGAGGGCGATGTCCTCGTACCAGAAGACCAGGTCGTCGGCCGTGAAGGGCGCCCCGTCCGACCACTTGAGCCCAGGCCGCAGGTAGAAGGTGTAGGTCTTGCCGTCGTCGGAGATGTCCCAGCTCTTGGCCAGGTTGGGCGAGATGGTGACAGCGCCGGTCCGATAGTCCCAGCAGACCAGGCTCTCACGCACTTGGGTGTTGTAGTCGCCGGCATCAGCGATGGTGGTGTTGCACCGGCGCAGGTCACCGGAGTACTGCCCCACCGAGTACACGGGGGCGATGACCAGGGGCTCGGCGGGCAGGCGCTCCTCTACTGGGGGGAGCTCGCCGGCAGCAACCTTCGCAGCCAGCATGGGAGCTTCCTGGTACTTGGAGGCAGGAGCAGCGCCACCTTCAGGGGCAGCAGTGGCCTCGGCGGGAGCGGTGGTAGGCTCTGGGGCGGTAGTCGCCTGAGCAGGGGCAGGGGCGGTGGTGGGAGCGGCACCGCCGCAGGCGGTGGCAATGGTGGCGCCGGTGGCCAGCCCGGCTACGGCCAGGAATCCGCGTCGCGACAGTCTGGTCTCAGACATCGTAGCCTCCCTGAGGACTGGGGGGACAGTAGCCCCGAAGGGCTATGCTGTACGCGTCGGCCCGATAGCACCGAAGCCTCTCGTGTCTGTGGCTCTAGAGACACCTCCTCCTGATGGTGCACACGGCCCATGCGCCGATCTCTCGACAGGCCGCGGCGTGATGTGTGGTGATTGGTAGAGTATAACGGAAGGGGATGGGGTATATCAATGGGGGCGGCGTTTGGGTGAGCTAGAACGACGCGTGGGGGCAGGCACAGTAGCCTGCCCCCACCTGTGGGCACGATGCATAGGGGCAGGTCCGTCCTGCCCGATCCTGCGTAGGGGCAGGCCACTGGGCCTGCCCACCTCACGTTAGGCCGTCGGCCGCCAGACCTGCCAAGGCCAGCTGATCTGCTCGTGGTTGGTGCGGTTCTCAGCCACGGCCTTGTCGATAACGTTGACCAGGTCGTTCTTCTTGATGAAGGGCTGCAGGTCAATGGTGCAGGTACCGATGATGAACACCTCCTCGTGGTGCCGCCGGAGGATGGCCTGGCCCAGCTCGAGCCGCTTGGCCTCATCGGTCTCCATGCACATGGCCTTGTACCAGTCGATGATCTCCTTGATCTTCTCGGGCGGCTCCTCACCCGCGGTGCCGTCGCTGGTGGCCCACACCGCATAGGCCTGGCCCCAGTAGCAGCTGCCGAAGGGCACGAACCAGACCGGGTCAATCACCCAGAGGATCTTGGCGATGTCGTACGAGGGCATCATGCACTCGTTGGCCAGGGCCCGCTGCGACCACAGCGACCGCTCGATCTCCTTGGCCTGCGCGTCGATCCCCAGCTCCTTCCAGTACATGGCCACCTGACTGAAGATATCGATGGCCGGCACACCCATCTCACTGGGGTAGCACTCCAGGATCAGCTGCAGCCGCTGGCCGTCGGGCCGTAGACGGAAGCCATCGCCGTCCTTCTTGTCCAGCCCGATGCTGTCCAGAAGCTCGTTGGCCTTCTCCGGGTTGTACTCGACGGCCGTGGTACCGAAGCCCTCCATCCAGTACGGGTCGCGGGAACCAGCCACCGGGTTCCCGGGCACCGCCAGCCCATACCAGAACAGGTCGTTCATCTCCTCCCGGTTGATGCCATAGGAGAGGGCGTGACGGAACTCGGTCTTCTGCAGGATCTCCCGCACCGGCAGATCCGGGTAGCTCTGGTTCACGTAGACGCAAGGGAACGGGCCGCCGATCCACTCCAGGACCTGATACCCGCCGCTCTCTTCGTTCTCCTTGAGCAACGAGTAGTTGGCGAAGCCCATGTGCCGGTACTGGTAGTCCACCTCACCGGCGATGGTCTTCATCATGATCACTTCGTTGTTCTCAGCCAGGTCGTTGACCAAGCGATCGAAATAAGGCAGCTGCTTGCCCTCGGTGTCCACCTTCCAGTAGTACGGGTTGCGGACCGAGATCATGCGCTGGCCGGGGAAGGGAACCTCCAGCTTCCAGCACCAGAGCACCGGCAGGTCTGGGTTGGTGGTGTAGGAGTTGCGGTCGGCGAAGAGCTGGTACCACTCTTCGAACTCCGCTTCCTCCGCCATCGCGGCCAGCTTGTCGGCGTCGGTGTACTTGGGGTGGAACTGAGACAGGTAGTGCTTGGGGGTCATCAGCGCCTCACCCCGGAAGGCCAAGTACTCCAGCAGGATGCCGTAAGGGGCGGCGAACTTGAAGTTGACGGTGTAGTCGTCCACCTTCTCGATCACCACCGGCTCACCGGCCACGGTCAGCCAGGCCGGGAAGGAAGGGGTCAGGTCCTGGTTGAGGGCGACGTCTTCATACCAGAACACCAAGTCATCAGCGGTGAAGGGCTCACCGTCTGACCACCGCATGCCCTCACGCAGGTAGAAGGTGTAGGTCTTGCCGTCGTCGCTGATGTCCCAGCCCTTGGCGATGTTCGGGATGACCTGGATGCTGCCACTGCGGAAGTCCCAGCCAGCCAGGCTCTCGCGCATGATGGCCGTGTAGCCACCCATGTCCGTGGGCCCGGTGAGGACACGGTGCAGGTCTCCGCAGTACTGACCCGGCCGCTCTACGCACTCGACCACCAGAGGCTCCAGCGGCAGGCGCTCCTCCACCGGAGGCAGCTCGCCCGCGGCCACCTTCTCGGCCAGGCTGGGAGCTTCCTGGTACTTGGATGCCGGGGCTGAGGTCTCGGGAGCAGTGGTCGCCTGCTCAGGCGCGGCGGTCGGAGCCGCAGTGGGCTCGGGCGCGGTGGTAGCCTGGGCGGGAACGGCGGTGGGCTGAGCCGGGGCGCCCCCGCCACAAGCTGCCGCTAGGCTGGCGCCGGTGGCCAGACCAGCTACGGTGATGAAGCTACGACGCGACAGTCTGTTCTCGGACATGATTGCCTCCCTCGGCAACGTTGGCGCAGCCAGCCACTCGGCAGGCTGCCACATGTCGGCCCGACAGGACAATACCTCTCAAGCTTCTCCCGGTTCTCGACACCTCCTTCTGATCGCGCTCGCCCGGGCAGGACGGAACGCGGGGGCGTTTCCAGTAGGTGATGTGTGATTCCCTGGGTGCTGGCCAACCTATTATAGCCGGCTCAGCCGGCCGGTTCAACGCCTTCTTTCGGGAATAGGAGTTCAGTTATGGCAAGTACACGCTCAGCGGGCAGCGTCTTGCCGTCTGGGGATGGGGAGAGCCTGTGAGAGGGGGCGCCGCGCCCGCCGGGGGCGCGGCCTATCCGATGAGCTCCTTCATCAGTGCGTCCAGGGCGCGCGTCAGCACCGACACCCCCCGTTGGAGCTCTCGGACGTCTATGTGCTCGTTCGGAGTGTGGTCCAGATCGGAGTCACCTGGGCCATAGGCGATGATGGGGCAATTCCAGGCCGGCCCCACCACGTTCATGTCAGAGGTGCCGGTCTTGACCGTGAAGCGAGGCTGGCCGCCCTCGGCGCGAATGGCGGCCAGGAAAGCGCGAACCAGGGGGGTGTTCTTCTCGGCCCGGTAGGCCGGCTCGTATCCGCGCAGGCTCAGCCGTGCGGGGCCCGCGGCTGCCGTGGCCGCCTCCCGGAAAGGCTCAAGGGGGAAGCCCGGGGGAAGTCGCAGCGCCACTTCCATGCTCACCCAATCGCGCAGGCCATCACTGCCCGAGTTCATTCGCCTTAGGGCGCTGTCCACGCGGTCGAACTGGCGCGGCTCCAGTGCCCCGTAAGCATCGGCAAACCCCCGCACCCACAGCCAGAAGTTCACCGCCCGCTCGCAGGCCGTCTCCTCCTGCCGGGCGCTGTGGGCAGCCTCCAGCTCCAGCCGGTAGTCGAGGAGCAGCCGGCCCTTGTACCCCACCGTCACCCGGTCCCAGCCGCTGGGTTCACCGATGACCACGGCGGCAGGAGAGTAGCGCCCCAGGATGTGCCGGGCCCCGGCAGACGTGGCGGCCTCCTCCTCCACGGCACCCACTACGACCAGCTTGACGCCTTCAGGGACCTCGGCTTGGGCTGCGGCGGCGATGAAGGTTGCCAGCGGCCCCTTGGCGTCCACCGCCCCCCGGCCGTAGAGCAGATCGCCGTCACGGCGCACCGGCACCTCACCGGGGACGGTGTCCATGTGGCCGAGCAACACCACCTGGATCGGGCCCTCGCCCCGCTCGCCCACCGCATTGCCGGCCTCATCCACCCGGGCACGGTAGCCCAGCGCGCTCATCTCCCGCACCAGGTACGAGGCCAGCTCCCCCTCCTGCCCGGAGAGGCTGGGGATGCTCAGCATCCGCTCCAGCAGGGCGGCTGGCTCCAGGCTCACTGCAGAACCTCGGCTACGGCCTCCGCCACCCGGTCCAGGTCTTCGAGCTCGATCACCAGCGGCGGCAGGAAGCGCAGTACCGTGCTGCCGGCCGGAAGCGCAAGCACACCGCGCTCCATCAAGGCCTCCAGGTAGGGCTGCACCTTGGTCCGGCACTCCACCCCCACCATCAATCCCAGGCCGCGGACCTCGCGTATGGCCCGGGCGTTGATGGCGCTCAGACGGTCCCGGAAGTAGTGGCCCTTCTCCGCCGCCTGCCGGGGCAGGCCCGTCCGCTCCAGGTAGTCCAGGGTGGCAATGGCAGCCGCACAGGCCAGCGGGTTGCCCCCAAAGGTGGAGCCGTGGAGCCCAGGGTGTAGCGCGTCGCGAACCTGCTGGGTGAAGGACACCGCCCCCATAGGAACGCCCCCGGCGATGGCCTTGCCCATGGCCATGATGTCGGGGATCAAGTCGTGGTGCTCACAGGCGAAGGTGCGGCCGGTGCGACCGAACCCGGTCTGTACCTCGTCCACCACCAGCAGCGCCCCGCGCTCCGTGCAGAGGGCGCGCAGGCCGTGGAAGAACTCGGGGCTGCCGGGCCGCACGCCACCCTCACCCTGTACCACCTCCACCACCACGGCCGCCGTGCTGTCGTCTATCGCCCCGGCCATGGCCTCCAGGTTGTCATAGGGGACGTGCTTGATGTCGGGAATGAGGGGCTGGAAGGGCTCGCGGTAGTTCTTCTCCCAAGTGAGGCTCAGGCTGCCCAGCGTGCGCCCGTGGAAGCCGCGCATGGTGGCCACGATCCCGGTCCGCCCAGTGGTGACCCGGGCGAACTTGATGGCCGCCTCGATGGCCTCGGTGCCCGAGTTGCAGAGGAAGGCGTGGTCGAGCCCTGGAGGCGTCACCTGGGCCAGGCGCTCGAGCAGAAGGGCGCGCTTGTCGTTGTGGAAGACCTCTGGGCAGGTGAGCAGAGCCCGGCTCTGGTCCTGGATGGCCTGCACCACGTCCGGATGGCAGTGGCCCAGGTTTGCCACCCCGTGGCCACCGACGCAGTCAATGTACTCCCGGTCCCGGTCGTCCCAGACACGGGCACCCACGCCGCGCACTATGGTGATTGGTCGCTTGGGGTAGACCCCGGCGGTGTACTGATCCTCTAGGGCGGCGTAATCCACTCGCGGCTGCATCATCTGCTCCGATCTCAGTTACAGGTCGCGCGAACGGAGGGCGTTCGCGCCATCTTGGTTGGTCGAAACCGCCATGGGCCCAGGAGCGGGCCCGACTGTCGGCGGCGCCTCTACGCCACTGTCGTGCCCTCGCCGGCCAGCGCCCGCCGGATGGGCTCGCCCACCCGGGCATCAGCCAGCACCACGCGCCCTACCCCGGCCCGTACTGCTTCCACGGCCCCCAGGACCTTGACCTTCATCCGTCCCTGGGCCAGCTCCAGGTACTCGTCAGCGTCCGCTACGTCCACGTTGCGTATGAGCGAGCTTTCGTCGGGGAAGGAGCGCAGCAGCCCGGGCACGTTGGAGAGGAGCACCAGTGCCTCCGCCCCCATGGCCTCGGCGATGGCGGCAGCAGCCCGGTCGCCGTCTACGTTGATGGCCTCGTTCTCGTATGAGACCGCCGGGGGCGACACCACCGGGGTGTAGCCAGCATCCAGGAGCAGGGTGAGCAAGCCGGTGTTGATCTTCTCCACCTTGCCCGAGAGGTCATCCCGTATGAGGACCCGCTTGCCCCCCGACATCGCCCGGATGGCCTTCTTGCGCGGCCCTTCCAGCAGCCGACCGTCCAGCCCGGAAAGGCCCACGGCGTTGACCCCGAGGCCCTGCAGCTTCTCCACGATCATCTTGTTCATCTTGCCGCAGTAGACCATCTCGAAGATCTCGATGGTCTGCCGGTCGGTGCGCCGGCTCTCAAACCCCGACTCAGAGGTGATGAACTCGGGCGGGTGTCCCAGCGCCTCGGCCACCCGGTTCGTCTCCGCCGAGCCACCGTGCACCAGTATTACCCGCCGCCCTTCCTGGACCAGGTGGGCCAGGTCGGCGCACACGGCGTCGTAATCTATGCCGGCGCTGCCGCCGACCTTCACCACCACTAGCGTTTCAGCCATGACAATACCGCTCCCACTACCCTAGCCACTGTCCCCACCAGCCAGTCCCTGACTCGGTGGTAGGGCTTGATCCCGTACCGGTGGGCGAAGGACTCCGCCGCCTGCTCTAGCGATATCTGGTCGCCCTGCTTCTCCCGCAGGTAGTAGTGGTGCTCCTGCACCCACAGGTATAGGTCCCCCTCAGTCCTGCCGGGGAAGCGACTCATGATGCCACTGCGGCGGATGACGCCAATCGTGGGCAGATACACCCGCTCGTACCAGGAGCGCACCGCCTCCTCGAAGCTCACCGGCCCATTGCGCTCCTGCCCCAGGAAGTACTGGTGCCCGTGCAGGTGTCGCTCCAGGGCATCGTAGGCGCCAGGGGCGGTGAGGCTGATGTCGGTGCCCAGGATCTCGTCCAGCCGCGTGCGCTTCAGGAATTCGAGGTGTTCCTCCTCCACCAGCAGACGCTTGACGTCCACTCCCGGGTCCAGCCGGACCCGCGAGGAGCAATCCATCACCCAGGCGTCAATGAACTCCACCCCATGTCGGCGGGCCACGCTGACCCTATGATTGCCATCGCGGACGAAGTAGGCATCCCCCACCCTATAGAGCTCGATGGCGGGGATGTTCTCCATGCGGCTGAAGGCCGCATCCAGGCTCTCCCAGCGGCCTTCGGTATCGCTGCGGAGGGGCAGGAAGGCCCGGTCGAAGTCCTGGTAGCGCCCCTCGCTGCCCACGATCTTGCTCACGGGAACGGTCTCCAGCCGCCCCATGGCGCAGGTCTGCACGCCCAGTCGCCGCTGCACCTCCTTGAAGGACAGCAGGTCCACCGGTTCACCGGAGAGCAAGCTCCGGATCTCGTTGACGAAGGCTTCCTTGCGAGCCTCGCGGAAGTGCTGCCGCGCCTGGATGCGAGCGTCCCGATCGTAGGCGGCCATACCCTACCTCCCGCAATCGAAGCGTGATACGTGACGAGTGACACGTGAAGCGTGATGCGTGAACCGTGACGGCAGTCTTAACTCCTCACGTGTCACGCATCACGTGTCACGCTTCACGTTTCACTCGTCACCTCGATCACCCTGTAGCGGAATGCATTCAGGACCTGGGTATCCCGGTACCGGCTCTCCGTTACCACGCTGGGCGTGTAGGCGTGGATATGCCCATGCAGCAGGTAACGCGGCCGGAACCGGTCCATCAGCCAGAGGAAGGTCCGGAACCCCCGGTGACACAGGTCGGTGCCGTCCTGGACCCCGTACGGGGCCGCATGTGTCACCAAGATGTCCAGGTACCGACCATAGCGCCACCGGTTGAGCAGCAGCCGAGGAACCAGTCGCCACCACGCCTTTAGGCGCATCTCGGTCTCAGTGTACTGGTGGGGGCCGCCGCTGTAGCGCATGGAGCCCTCCAGCCCGGCGATCAGCAGGCCGCGCTCCTTGACTACGCGACCGTCTATGTCCACGCACCCTTCTGGCTCAGTCTTGACCTCTCCCGAGGCCGAGACCTGTTCCTGAGCGTGGTTGCCCCGCACATAGAGCAGCGGCACATCCAGCGAGCTGACGATGTACTCGAGGTAGTAGATGGGCAGGTCGCCACAGCTTAGGACCAGCGAGACATCCCCGAATCGCTGCTTGAGCACCGGCCCATAGAGCCGCTGGTCTACCTCGTCCGCAATCGCTAGGATGCGCAAATCAGCTCCAGCCTGATGCGTGAAACGTGACACGTGAACCGTGATACGTGACCCGTGAAGCGTGACACGTGATGGCTGCGATTCTCTCTTCACGCTTCACGTGTCACTCGTCACCCTATATCGGGTGCAGTCCGGTGAACTCCAGCCCCGCCCGTTCGTCGAAGCCGCACATCACGTTCATGGCCTGCACCGCGTTGCCCGCCGCCCCCTTCATCAGGTTGTCTATGGCGGCCATGATCACCACCCGGTTGCTATCCGGGTCTATCTCGAACCCGACGTCGCAGTAGTTGCTGCCCGCCAGGATCTTCGGCTCGGGGTAGCGATAGACCCCGCGGCGATCGCGCACCAGCCGGATGAAAGGCTCGTTTCCGTAGGCCTCGCGGTAGATCCCCCAGAGGTCCCGCTCCGCGAGGCGCTCCTTGAGGAAGCAGTGAGCGGTGAGCAGGATACCCCGCACCAGCTCGATGGCCGTGGCACTGAAGTGGATCTCGGGTTGGCCATGGAAGGCCAGTTCCTGGTGCATCTCGGCCTGGTGCCGGTGCCCGGTGGGCGCAAAGGAGCGCACGGCTCCACTGCGCTCGGGGTGATGCGAGGCCAGCGAGGGAGTGTTGCCGCCCTCGGACGAGCCCACCTTCACCTCTACCACCGCCCGCTCCACCAGACCCCGCTCGAACAGGGGCTTGAGCCCCAGAATGGTCACGGTGGCGTTGCAGCCGGCGCCGGTGGCGTAGTTGGAGGCTCGGATCTCCTCTCGGTGCAGCTCGGGGATTCCGTAGACGAACTTGGACAGCCACTCGGGATGCGGGTGCTCGCGCTCATACCAGCGGGGGTAGGCGGCGGGATCGCGCAGGCGGTGATCCGCGCTCAGGTCAATGAGGCGGGGTGCCAGCTTGGCGAACTCCTCCACCCGGTCCATCGCCATGCCGTGGGGCAAGGCCAGGAAGAGCAGATCGCACGGCTCCAGCTCGCTCAGAGGGACGAACTTGAGCGACGTCGCGCCCCGCAGGTTGGGGTGCACGCTGTAGACGTAGCGGCCGGCCGAGCTCTCCGCCGTCACCTGCCCGATTTCCACCTCGGGGTGGCCGAGCAGAAGGCGAAGCAGCTCGCCACCCGCGTATCCTGACCCACCAGCGATGGAGACCTTCATGACGCTCGTCCCTCCCCCACGGCCACCACGTAGTCCACGATGCGCCCCGGTATGTCAACGCCCGTGGGGGCGATACTGTTACGGAACTCCATCGTGTGGTTGACCTCGTTCACCAGGTAGCCCCGGTCCTCGCTCTCAAACACGTCTACTGCCACCACCCCGCCGCCGACGGCCCGCGCCGCCCGCACGCAGATGTCGTTGAGCTCCGGCGTCACCGGGCAGTTGCTGGCTTTGCCACCCCGGGCGGTGTTGGTGATCCAGTGCGGAGACTCGCGGTAGATGGCGCAGATGGCCTCATCGCCCACCACGAAGGCCCGGATGTCCCGGCCCCCCTTGTCCACGAACTCCTGTACGTAGAAGATCCCGTGCTGGTAGCTGCCCAGCACCTCTTTGTGCTCGATCAGGGCTTCCGCAGCTTCGCGGTCGTTGATCTTGGCCAGCAGCCGCCCCCAGGAGCCCACTACCGGCTTGAGCACCACCGGGTAGCCGAACTCCTCGATGGCTGCCAGCGCCGACTCGGGCGTGAGGGCCAGCTTCACCCGTGGCTGTGGCACCCCGGCGGCGGCGAGCTGCGAGGTGGTGAAGAGCTTGTCACCGCAGTCCCGCACCACCTCGAACCGGTTCACCGTGGGCACGCCCCAGTCGTTGAGGATCTTGAGGGCATATAGGGCGTGGGACTGGTTGACGCAGCGCTCCAGCACCACGTCATAGCCCAGGCGACCCGGGCCCTCGGTCACGTTGAACACGAGGTCCCGGTCATCCACCAGGTCGTAGGCCACCCCTCGGCGATCCAGCGCCTCCAGGAGTAGCTTCTCCTCCACTCGAACCCGCGAATACAGGAAGCCGATGCGCATACTCGGGCCTACTCGCCCCAGTCCTCGTCTTCTTCCGGTGCCACCTCAACCTCGAGCGGGTCCACGCTGGTCACTTCCAGCTCCACCGCGCAGTCGGGGCACTCGATGATCTCGCCGCTGATGACGTCGTCATCCAGCTCCACAACAGCCCCACACTCAGGGCATTCCACTTCCTTAGCCATTCTCTCCTCCACTTGTATCGTCCGCGCTGGCCGGCGGCCGGCCGGCCCTCACGGCCAGGATCACTACTACCGCTATGGCTGCCAGCACCAGGGGCACGACACAGAGCCCTAGTATCAGCAGAAGCACAACCATTCCTAGCATCGCCATCGTTCCGCCCCTCCCGTGGCGCCTTCGATCGGTAGAGCAACTCTCGACATCGCTCCTGGTGTCTTCACTAGCGCCTCTACCGATACGCCTCGCGCCTATGTCGCACTCGCCGAATAACCACAGTTCGGGTGCTTGCATCCCGGTCAAGCGAGACGCGCTATTCCCCCACCCTAGGCGATACCCTTGGAGAGGCGGGCGCAGCCTTACCACATCGCCCACGCCCTCGTTTACCAATCGGTCTAGGGCGGCGATCACTCGTTGGGCCACTTGAGGATCGAGGTGGTCAAGGTCCTTCAGAGCCGGGCTGGTCCACGTGAGTTCTCACGTCATCTGCAGAACCGTCGCATGACCTCATCATGCGAGTGCAGACGGCCCTCGGCGATGGCCCTATCAGCCTCCTCCTCTGCGGCCAGGTCCTCCTCATCCATTGGTTCGTCATCCAGCGGAGCTGAGGCTAGCGCCTTGAGAAACGGGTCCTGCTGCAGAGCCAACAGGCCCTCCAAGACCCTCTCTCTGCGGTCTGCAGCTCATCCTCTGGCAAGAGCTCCACCAGACGCTTCAGACGATCTCGTTGCGGAACAGTGGCCATGAGCTCTCAGACTCCTTGATGTCGCTAATCCGACATCCGATCGACAACGGCCTTGGTGACATCCTCCGTACTGGCATCACCGCCCAAGTCCGGTGTGCGTGGGCCATCCCGAAGGACGTCCAGCACCGCCTGCCGCACCCGGCGGGCGGCGTCGGGTTCACCCAGGTAATCCAGCATCATCCCGGCGGCCAGAATGGCAGCGCTGGGATTGGCGATGCCCTTCCCGGCGATGTCGGGCGCGGAGCCATGCACGGGCTCGAACACCCCGTGCGTCTGGCCCACGTTGGCCGAGGGGGCCAGGCCCAGCCCGCCCACCAGTCCGGCTGCCTCGTCGGAGAGGATGTCGCCGAACAGGTTGGTGGTCACCATCACGTCGAACCGTTCCGGGTCGGTGACCAGCCGGAGCGCGGCCGTGTCCACCAGCATCTCGTCAACCGTCAGGTCAGGGTAGGCCCCGGCCACTTCGAAGGCGACCTCGCGGAACAGCCCATCGCTCTCCCGCAGGACGTTGGCCTTGTGCACGATGGTCAGGTGTCGCCGTCGGCGCAGGGCCTGCTCGCAGGCCAGCCGGACGATGCGCTCGCTTCCCTGGCGGCTGATCACCCGCTCGGCGATGACGGTGTCGCCCTCGCGCCGCTCGCGGCCGGAGTAGAGCCCCTCGCTGTTCTCCCGCACCACCAGCAGGTCAATGCCCTCACGGCTGCCCGGGACGGGCATAGAGAACACCGGCCGCAGGTTTGCGTAGAGGTCCAGTGCCCGCCGCAGGGCTACGATGGGGCTACGGTACCCCTCCACCCGGTGCAAGGGCGAGGAAACGGCACCGAACAGGGTCGCGTCGCTCTCCCGGACCAGGGCCAGTGTCTCCACCGGCAGGGCCGTGCCCGTACTCTGGAAGCAGTCCCACCCAGCCTCGGCAGAGACGAACTCCACCTCCAGGCCCGTGGCTCGCACCACCTCGGCGGCGGCCGGGATCACCTCGTGGCCGATCCCGTCTCCTTCTATGAGCACTACCCGCTTCACCAGCGTCTCCCCCGGTTCTGGGCCAGCTTGGTCATCACCGCCTGCTCCAGGTCCACGCCCAGGATGGCAGACAACTGTAGCACGTAGTGAAATACGTCGGCTAGTTCCAACGCCACCTCGTCCCGGTCGAAATCGTCGCTCCACTGGAAGTGCTCCAGCACCTCGGCCGCTTCCAGAGTAAGCGAGATGGCCAGGTTGCGCGGCGTCTGCGGATGGGGCGAACCCTCGTCATACCACCCCATCTCCCGCACGAACTCATTCACTTCCCTTTGCAGCTCAGTTATGTCCATCTCGCATCCAGGTTCTCACCGCAGAGACCGCGGAGATCGCTGAGGGCGCAGACCCCTCCCCGAGCCCCTCCCCTGCGAAGGGAGGGGTGTCAGGCTCCCCCTTCCCTGTCAGGGAAGGGGGCTGGGGGTTAGGTCAGCTGTCTCCACCTACTCCCCCGGGAAGTGGCCGTACTCGCGGATGTAGTCGGCGATGGTGCCGGCCGCCAGTATGTCCTGCACGAAGCGGGGCGGCTGGCGCAGGCTGATCGTCTTGCCGCCCACCGTGACCCTGCCCGCCGGCGCATCCAGCTCGACCTGGTCCCCGTCCTCCAGCTGCCGCACTGCCTCCGGATCCTCGAAGAGGGGGATACCCAGGTTGATGGCGTTGCGGAAGAAGATGCGAGCGAAGCTGTTGGCGATGATGGCGGCAATGCCGCACTTCTTCAGGGCCAGGGGAGCGTACTCGCGCGACGAGCCGCAGCCGAAGTTGTCCCCCGCCACGATGATATCGCCCGGCTGCACTTCCTTGGGGAACTCGGGCCGGAACTCGATGAAAGCGAACTTGGGCAGCTCCGCCTCGCTGGTCATGTAGGGCGAGTACCGCCCCGGCACAATCTGGTCCGTATCTACATCGTCCCCGAACTTCCATACCCTAGCCATGTGCACTCCTAGGTTGGGGATTCACCGCAGAGATCGCTGCGAGCGCAGGGAAGACCACGCTGAGGATGGTGATCGAAGGGAACTGAGGGCGCTACGGTGTTCCCCCTGCCTCCGCAACAAGCCATCCCTTTGTCCTTCTCCTCTATCTATCCTCTGCGTTCTCCGCGATCTCTGCGGTGAGATCCCCCTCTCCTTACAGGTAGTTCCTCGGGTCGGCGATCTTGCCCTCGAGGGCGGTCGCGGCTGCCGTCAGAGGGGAGCCCAGGTAGATGTCCGCCTGGGGTGAGCCCATCCGGCCGCGGAAGTTGCGGTTTGCGGTCGAGAAGCACGCCTCGCCGGCCGCGAGCACGCCCTGGTGGCGGCCGATGCAGGGGCCGCACCCGGGGGTGCTGATGGTGGCGCCGGCATCGAGCAGGACGGCCAGGCTCCCGTCCGCCACCGCATCCCGCAGCGTCTGGTCCGAGGCCGGGATCACGATCATGCGCACGTGGGGCGCCACCCGCTTGCCCTTGAGGATGCGAGCGGCGGCGTGAATGTCTTCCAGGCGCCCGTTGGTGCACGTGCCGATCAGGACCTGGTCTATGTGGATGCCGAGGACCTCGGTCACGTCACTGACGTTGTCCACGTCGTCGGGCGAGGACACTTGTGGCGCCAGCGCCGATAGGTTCACCTCTTCAGTCTGAACGTACTGGGCGTCGGGGTCCGGGTACAGCCACTCAGGCAGGCCTAGGTCAGCCAGGGCCTCGCGGGGGAAGACGACCATACCGGCCTTGGCCCCCAGCTCCGTGGTCATAGAGCAAAGGGTGATGCGAGAGGCCAACGTGAGATCGTGGGCCCCGTGGAACTCCACCGCGCGGTAGGTGGCCCCGTCTATCCCCAACCGGCCGATCAGGTGCAGGATGGCGTCCTTAGACATCACCCCATCGGGCAGGCTGCCCACCAGGTTCACCCGCATGGACTCGGGCACCTTGAGCCAGGTCTTGCCGGTGGCGAAGGCCAGAGCGATGTCGGTGGCGCCCATGCCGGTGCCGAAGGCGCCAATGGCCCCGTAAGCGGTGGAGTGAGAGTCGGACCCCACCACCACTTCGCCCGGGCGGGCCAGGCCCTTCTCGATCATGAGCTGGTGGCAGACGCCGGTTCCCACGTCGTAGAAGTGGCGAATCCCCTGTTCGGCGACGAACCGGCGGACCTCCGCCTGCCCCTCGGCAGTGGAGAGGTTGCAGGCCGGGGCGACGTGGTCCACGAAGAGCGCCACCCGTTCGGGGTCGGCCACGCGGGGCACCCGGAAGTCCTCGCGCATGGCCTTGATGACGCTGGGAGCGATGCTGTCCACGCTCATGGCCATGCCCACGTTCACCACCGTCAGGTCGCCGGCGCGCACCTCTTGGCCGGCCGCCCGTCCGATGGTCTTCTCCGCCAGAGTGAAGCCCCTATTCAACGCCGTCCTCCTGAGGGGAGTCTTGTTCCAGCCGGCCGCCATTCTCCACCCACTGGCGCAGCAGGTCATCCACGTCTGCCAGGTGGAGTGGTCTGGCATCGGCCAGTGCCTTGATGTGCGCTGTAATCGTCTTGACGTCCTCGTCGCTGAGGGCGAGGCCCAACTGCTCGGCCCGGTCTTTGATCGCGTTCCAGCCCGTGAGCCGATGGGCGATGGAGATGTACCGGGTCATGCCGAAGTCCTGAGGGTTGAGGATCTCGTAGGTCTCCGGGCGGTTGAGCACCGCCTTGGCGTGGATGCCGGCCTTGTGGGTGAAGGCGGTGATGCCGGTGATGTAGTTGTTGAAGGGCACCGAGATCCCCACGAACTCCGCCACCATCCGGTCCAGGTGGCGCAGCATCTCTAGGCGGTACTTCTGCTTTACCAGCTCCTGGTTCAGCGTGTACATACGGGCCACGAAGCCGCCCAGGGGGGTGATGCCGTTGCGCTCACCGATGCCGAGGACGCTAGTGTCAATGTGGGTGGCGCCGGCATCGAGGGCGGCGAAGCTGTTGGCGATGGCGCAGCCGGTGTCGTTATGGGCGTGGAACTCGATGTCGGCATAGACGACATCCCGCAGGGTGCTCACCAGGCGGTGCACCTGCATAGGGGTGGCCACGCCCACCGTGTCCGCCAGGCCCACCCGGTTCACACCGATCTGATCCACGGCGCTGTAGATGTGGTAGAGGTCCTTGGAGTCGCTGCGGAAGGTGTCCTCGGAGCTGAACCGGACCTCGAGCCCCTGCTCCTTGATGTAGGAGACCACCTTGATGGCGGCGTCGGTGATCTGGGAGATGCTCTTGCCGTGCGAGTACTGCTGGAGCAGCGCCGAGGTGCCGAACACCACGTCAATGCCGTCCACGCCCGTATCCACCGCCATCCGAGCGTCCTCCATGGCACAGCGGATGTGGGTGAGCACCTTGGCCTTGAGCCCGAGGCTGGCCACTCGTCGGCAGTCCTCGCGGCTCTGGGGGCTGGCAGCGGGGGAAGTGAGTTCGATGTACTCCACCCCGAACTCGTCCAGCGCCTGGGCGATCTCCACCTTCTGTTCGGGGGTGAAGTTGGCACCAACGAACTGCTCCCCCTCGCGCAAGGTGGACTCGATGATGGCGAAATCGTTCAGCGGCATACTAACCTCCATGCCGGTAATCGTGGCACGGCTCAGCATCGAGCGCCCTGGACCCGGATATGGTCGTGAGACAGGCAAACAAAAACGGCTAGCCTTCACCGCTCGGTTTGGCTAGCCGCGTGTTGCAGACAGGCAACAGGCCTATCCAGACCGGCGGTCTGGCTCCTTGGCCTTTATGCGCTTGGCGAGGACCACGTACTGGGTCATTCTGCGCACCTGTCTGGTGGACTATCTAGGACGGGCAGAGTCTACCACGGGCGGCCGGCGGTGGCAAACCGGAAGGGACTAACCGCAGAGATCGCTGAGAGCGCGGAGAGAGAAAGGAGAAGGAGTAAGAAGGGAAAGGAGGAAAAGGGTGTCCGGCTCAAGGCGATCGGCCTTCAGACGACCGAGCACCATTCTGGTATTTGGCCCTTCCCTCTGCGGCTTCTCAGCGGTCTCTGCGGTCTCTGCGGTGAACCTCCCCCATCGTGATTTGACCAAGGGGCCCAGCTGGCGTAGAATGAGTGTGTTGTCAAGTGATCACCGTGGCGGTGTAAGTCAGCGCCCGAGATCAGGGGCCGCTAGCTCAACTGGCAGAGCAACTGACTCTTAATCAGTAGGTTAGAGGTTCGATTCCTCTGCGGCTCACCACACGAAGGCCCGGACTGTATGGTCCGGGCCTTCTTCGTTGCTGCCGTCCGGCAGCTGCCCTGTGAGCGCGCACGGCCGGGCTACAGTGCCGACAGTGTTATGTCTTTGCGTCTGCTGCCTATGGCGCTGCTTCCTCTGCCGTCTACCAGCTCATCTCCGACGGCTCCGGCGGCCTCACCCACGCGCCGATGCACGTGCTCGGTGGCGGGGCCTGGGGAGCCTCATCTACTCCCACTCGTGGCGCGAAGACATCCTGGCCATCGTCAGCGCCGACACGGTGAGCCCGGTGGCGCTACTGTACCTGCCCGTGGTCGCCAAGTAGGGCGTCAGGGGCCGGGGCGGTGTCCTCGGCCCCTGGCGGGCGCCTAGCTTCCGGCCACACTCCGACCAAAGCGCCAGCCTCAAGATGATTCCCTACCTGCCGATACTCCCCTGACTGAGAGCACGATCTCTGCTATCCTAGGCCGCCCGGCACAACCGCCTACGTTCCGCGTTTATGTGGGGGAGAGATGACAACGGGGAAGCTAGAGGACATCGAGCGCCGGCTTGCCAGCGGCGAACTGGAGGACCTGTTTGCCGAGACCCTCGGGTGGGGCCGGCTCACTCATCCTCCGCTCCTGCGTCCGGTCGGGGCACCGGTGAACCAAGAGATAAAGCTCACGCCCCTGGCACAGATGGGAGACCTGCCGGTCTTCCGAGTGCACTGGCCCAAGGACAAGCCTCCTACCATAGCCGAGCGTCGGGCCGTCCTTCGGGCCCTGCACCAGGCCTACCACGAGCACCTGCTCGTGTACGTCACCCAGAACAAAGACCAACTCCTTTTCGTGTGGCCCAAGACCGTAGGCGAGGGGCGAACCGCCCGCGTCGAGCTGCGCGCCCTCCCCTATACGCGCGGCGAGCCTGCCCGCACCACGGTGGAGCGCCTCGCCCTCCTGGGGTTCAGCCTCGACGAGGTAGGGCGGCACGGAGTGCCCACGATCCAGGTCCTGGACCGTCTCGACCGCGCCTTCGATGTGGAAGCGGTCACCAAGCAGTTCTTCACTGATTACCGCCGCCTGTTCGAGGAGGTGGAGTGCCAGGTGGACGGGGTGGCCGACACCGCGACCCGGCGCTTATTCGTACAGAGTCTGTTCAACCGCCTTCTGTTCATCGTCTTCCTCGAACGCAAGGGATGGCTCACCTTCCAAGGGAGCCGAGACTACCTCCGGGCGCTGTGGGTGGATCACCTACGAGAGAAGAGCCGAGGCGAACCCTCCAGCTTCTACCGAGACCGACTCAAGCTGTTGTTCTTCGCCGGTCTGAATACACCTCATGAAGTAGATGTCGTAGGCATCGCGCGCAACGGCTTCCTCCAGTCGCGTATAGGACACGTACCCTACCTCAACGGTGGCCTCTTCGAGGAGAGCGAGTCCGATAGGGATCCCGACATCTCCGTGCCCGATGCCGCCCTTGAGCCGGTGATTCAGGAGTTGCTGTACCACTACAACTTCACCGTCACCGAGAGCACCCCTCTCGATATCGAGGTGGCGGTCGATCCGGAGATGCTGGGCCGCATATTCGAGGAACTGGTCACAGGGCGTCACGAGTCCGGCAGCTACTACACGCCCAAGCAAGTGGTGGCGTTCATGTGCCGCGAGGCGCTGAAAGACTACCTCGCTGTCCGGTGTGCACGCGAGGATCACACCGCCATCGCCTCCTTCGTTGATGATCGCGACGGCACGAGGCTGCGCAACGCTGAGGCAGTTTTGGCTGCTCTTCGGTCCGTACGTGTCTGCGATCCCGCCTGTGGCAGTGGGGCATATCTGGTGGGTATGCTGCACGAACTGATCGATCTCAGAGACGCGCTTTTCGTGTCTCGGGGCCTGGATCCTCTCAGCGCCTACCGCCGGAAGCTCGACGTTATTCAAGAGAACCTCTATGGGGTGGATCTCGACCCTTTCGCGGTGAACATAGCCCGGCTGAGGCTATGGCTCTCGCTCATTGTGGATTTCGACGATGGTGCGCCACCTCCGTTGCCCAACCTAGACCTCAAGGTCGAGCCGGGGGATAGCCTGACGGCACCCGATCCGTCGGCGGGCCTGGCGGCCGGCTTCCGCAAGGAATTGGTCGAGCGTGTCTTCGAGCTCAAAGCTCAGTACTTGATGGCTCACGGTGGGGCCAAGCTCCGACTCCGCGAGGAGATACAGAGCTTGACCGCTGACATCCGGGCCTGGGCAGGCAGGGGGCCGGAGGCCGAGGGCTTCGACTGGGCGGTGGAGTTCGCGGAGGTGTTCAGCAGCGGGGGCTTCGACATCGTGATCACCAACCCCCCTTACGTGCGCCAGGAGCTCATTCGCGACGCCAAGCCCGTCCTCAAGCGCCTCTATCCCGACGTCTACAGTGGTACCGCTGACCTGTACGTCTACTTCTATCTTCGCGCTCTGCAGCTGCTCAAGCCGGGCGGGGTGCTATGCTTCATCTCATCCAACAAGTGGATGCGTGCCGCGTATGGGGAACGGCTGCGGCGCCACCTTTCCCAGGACACCACGGTCCAGACCATCATAGACTTCGGCGACTTGCCGGTATTCACGGCGACGGCGTATCCCTGCATCGTGCTAGCGCGGAAGGAGAAGCCTTCTCCCCAACATACCATCCAGGCATTGACCGTGACCGACATCAGTGCGGTTCAGCGGCTCGCCGAAGAGGTAGGATTCCGGGCATGGCAGCAGCCCCAGGCCAGCATGAGGCCTCAGGGTTGGTCGCTCGCCAGGCCCGCCGTTCTCGCTCTGATGGACAAGCTGCGCGCGAGTGGGCAACCTCTGGGCAAGCACGTGCACGGCCGGTTCTACAGGGGCATATTGACCGGCTTCAACGCGGCCTTCGTTATTGA
>JBMNTK010000048.1:0-20816 GCA_050945695.1 Anaerolineae bacterium
CGTCATTCCGAGCGAAGCGAGGACCCTACTCCTCCCGGCAGCCAGAGATTCCTCGCTTCGCTCGGAATGACAACTGCCCCGAGGAGTGCGCGCGCCCACGCGCGCACGGGCATCCCCCGGCTAGGGTACGAGATCCGTCGCTTCGCTCGGGATGACGCCCGATATCACTCGCGATGACAACTCGTGTCGCTCGGAATGACACCCCATGGCAGCCAGGCGGAGGCAGCGATCCGGCGCGCGATCCGCTACCGGTTCACCATGCTGATGGCCCCCACCGGGCACACTTCCACGCACAGACCGCACCCGTCGCAGCGCTCAGCCAGGACAGCGTACGCCCCATCGCTCTCCACGGCCGCATCGTAGATGCACACGCGCTCGCAGAGGCCACAGGCCGTGCATTCAGCCGGCGCGATCGTGGCTCGGAGGACGTGATCGCGGAAGACCTCCTCCATAGGCACGATGCGAGAGCAGACGGCGCCCCGGAAGTCGGAGATGCCGGTATGGCCCTTCTCGCCCATCCACCGGGCCAGCCCCTCGTTGAAGCGGGTGATCTCACCGTAGCCGCGCATGACCACCGCCGTCACCGTCTGGGTCACGGTAGCCCCGGCCAGTATGGACTTGACCACGTCCTGCCAGGTGGCCAGGCCACCGCTCATGGACAGAGGCACCGTCACTGCCGGGTAGATGGCCGTGAGCCAGCGCAGCGTGTAGTACAGCGACCAGGGGCCCCCGTGTCCGGCATACCCGCCGTGCATCACGGGTCGCTCCGTCTCGATGTCTATGTCCAGCCCGGTGAAGCGGTTGAAAGCCACTATGGCGTCAGCGCCGGCTCGCTCTAGAGCTACGGCCACACCGGGCGGGTTGTTGAGCTGGGGCGTCATCTTGGGTATGACCGGGATGGAGCGAGCGCTCTTGACCAGCCGGGTCATCTCGATCATCTCCCGGGTGACGTCGTGCCCTTCCATCAGGTGTGGGCCATGCGGGCACGACAGGTTGAGCTCCACCGCGTCTGCCCCCGCCTCCTCCATCAGGGCCGAGTAGTCGAGCCACTGCTCAGGGGTGAGGCAGTTGATGCTGGGGATGATGGGGATAGCGAGCGCTTCCTTGGCCCGCCGTACCTCCTCGGCATAGCGGTCGGGCCCCCACTCGCTGGCCTGCTCGTAGGAGTAGAGGGCGAAACTGCGCTCCCGGCCGGAAGCCTGACGCAACACCCGGAACCGTGGGGTTGGGGCAACGCGGCACACCTCCTTGGCAAAGAGGCTCTTCATCACGATGGCGCCCGCGCCCGCGTCCTCGGAGCGCTTCATGCCCTCCACCGTGCCCGTGATTCCGGCCGAGCCGGCGATCACCGGAGTCCGAAGGCGAAGCCCCACGAAGTCAACTGCCAGCTCTGCCGAAGGCTCGTAGCTCCTCGTTGCGCTCATCCCAGGTCCCCTGCTGCACACTTGGCGCCCCGCTGGGGCACGTCGGTCGCTCCGGCAAGCCGCGTGTTCATAGGCCCCCCACACCGCGTCGAATGGTCCGGTTCCCTACTGTACCATTAAACGGGTTAGGAGGACGACCTCAGTTGTGTAGTCCTGCAGGGACTAGTTGAGAGGGGCGCGGCCGCTCAGCAGGGTGCTCAGGAGGGCGGAGAGGTGCTCATCGCAGTAGATGACGCTGTGAGAGTGCTCCTCCAGCGCCTTGGCCAGCAGGTCGGTCCGGCCGTGGAACGATCGCATGGCGCATACCGGCGAGTCGCCCGTGTGCGGCTCCAGGCCCATGGCCCGGCCGATGCCAAACATGCTCAGGCGACGCAACGCCAACCTCTGTGCCTCCGGGCTGTCATACTCCCGCACCCAGTCGGTGGAGATCACCGTGGCTATGCCCGGCCGGCAAGCCAGGGGCACCGCCTCAGGCATGCCCTCCAAGCGCAAGGGGCCACTGACGACGGAGAAGTCGTAGTGCCGGGAGTCTTGCTGCCAGGGCTCCTGCTCCACCAGCTCCAGGAACCGCTCCGCGTCCACCCCATCCGATGCGGGATCGGTGGCGGTCTCCACGTACCAGTCGAAGCTGGAGTAGTCTGAGCCCTCTTCCAACGCCGGGATGACCCAGTTGCCAAAGGGGCGCAGGCCGATGATGGGCGAGATGAGACCCCAGGGCCAGCGGGAGTAGTAGAGCGAGGTTATCACGCCCACTATGGCCGCCAGGCTCTGGACCGCCTCGTCGTCTTGTACCTCCGACGACCACGAAACGGAGATACTCTTCAAGCTTTCCCCACCTTACGGCACACTTGGACAATAAACCTTAGCCGAGCATACACTTGACCACATAAGTCGTCAAGGCTTCGCCCGCCATGCGGGCCTCGGCGCTCCCGAGCCTGCCTGAGGGAGCGCGCATCGCACTAGACCCAGGAGCGTGAACAATGCCCAAGGTCGCGATCGTGACCCTTGGATGTCCCAAGAACCAAGTAGATAGCGAATCCATGGCCGTGCATCTGGCGGCCCAGGGCTACCAGCTGACCGACGACCCGGCCCACGCCGACGCTATCATCGTCAATACCTGCGGCTTCATCGAGCCCGCCCGCGAGGAGTCCCTGGAGGAACTGCGCGCTCTGGCCGCCAACAAGCGCCGGCGCCAGGTCCTAGTGGCAGCTGGCTGCCTGGCCGAACTCAACTCGGACCTGCTCCTGGAGAACGTCCCCGGCCTGGATGGGATCCTCAGCACCAGACGGTGGCACGAGGTGGGGACCTTCCTCTCCCTCCTGCGCCAGCGGCGCCAGTCGCTGGTCTGGACGGGCGACAGCACCACTGAAGCCCCTGACCTTCCCCGTCGCCCGAGCGGGGCCTCCGCTTATGTCAAGATCGCGGAGGGGTGCTCTGGTCCCTGCGGGTTCTGCACCATCCCCCGCATCAAGGGGCCCTATCGCAGTCGGCCCGCTCAGGCGGTCGTGGATGAGGTCGCTGCCCTAGCCGCGGATGGCTACCAAGAGGTCATCCTGGTGGCGCAGGACACCACCGCCTACGGGCGAGACCGGGGTGAGCGGGAGGGGCTGGCCGACCTGCTGGAGGCGATCCTGCAGGCTGCTCCCGAGCTTCCCTGGCTGCGGCTCATGTACACCTACCCCCAGCACATCACTGACCGGCTCATCGAGGTGATGGCGAACCATCCGCAGGTCTGCCACTACGTGGACCTGCCCCTGCAACACGCCCATCCGGACGTCTTGCGCCGGATGCGCCGACCTTCCGACGTGGACGCGGTGGCCCGCCTCCTGGAGCAGATCCGGGCCGCCATGCCGGACGTGGCCCTGCGCACCGCCTTCATCGTGGGCTACCCGGGCGAGACGGACGACGAGTTCGAGGCCTTGGTCCGGTTCGTGGAGGAGATGCGCTTCGATCACGTGGGGGCGTTCGTCTACTCCCCGGAGCCCGGCACCTACGGCTACGGGTTGCAGCCTTGGATCCCCGATGAGGTCAAGGAGAAGCGGCGCGACACCTTGCTGGAACGCCAGCAGGCCATCTCCCTGAGCATCCATCAGTCGCTAGTGGGCCGGGAGATGGAGGTGCTGCTGGAGGGTGCCGGCGACGGCATCAGCGTCGGGCGCACCTACCGGGATGCACCGGAGGTGGACGGGCTAGCCATCATCACCGGGGAGCTCCAGCCGGGGCAGATCATCCGGGCCCGGGTCCGGCAGGCGATGGAGTACGACTTGCTCATGGACCCCATCACCACCGGCTAAGAGATCTCACGCAAAGGCGCAAAGACGCGAAGATACAGGCACTCCTTCGTCACCTTATCTCGCTTTGCGCCTCTGCGTCTTTGCGTGAGACTCCTACTCTGCTAACCCGTGGCCCAGAGGGTACAGGCCAGGAAGGTCCACGGGCAGCTTGCCCCGCGGGGGCACCACCCCACACAGCACCCGCGCCGCCCCCCGCAGAGCCGGCCCGCCTGCCCCGTACGAGGCGGCGTAGGTCCACACATCGGGGAAGCTCAGCAGGTCGTAGGGCGTCCCCACGGCCAGGACCGCCAGAGGCCGCCCGGCCAGCGCCCGCACCAGTTCCACCTGCCCCGGGTGCTGCCAGGCGTTCCGGGTAGCAACCAGAACTGCCGCGACGCCCTCGGCGCCCGCTACCGCTCCGGCGATCTCATCCGCGGACGGGTCCTCGGCCACGACGAGGCCCTGCGCCAGAGGCCGGTGTTCCTGCACGGCGCCGATCAGGTCGGCGGCGGGCTCGGGAGCAATCACCAGCAGCGCCCCCTCGGAGGGCAGGGGCACGAGGTCGGCATCGTCTCGCACCAGGGTGATGGCCTCCTCCGCTACGGCCTCGACCAGAGCCCGGTGCTCGGCGGTGCCCACCCGCTCGGCCAACCCCTCCAGTGCGACCGGCTCCCACTCCAGCAGCCCATACCGCGCCTTCAGGCGAAGGATGCGCCGGACCGACTCATCCAGCCGCTCCGGGGTGATGACACCCGCCCCGCATGCCTCCACCAAGGCAGCGTGGACCTCCTTCTGCTCCGCCGGCGTGTGCCCGGCATCGGCCCCAAAGGCCAGGATGTCCGCCCCGGCCAGGAGCGCCGCCAAGGCCGCCTCGGCGAGGGTGTAGCGCTCCATCAGCGCGCCCATTCCCAGCGAGTCGGTCACGATGACGCCCGGGAAGCCCATCTCCTGGCGCAGCAACCCTTGCAGCACCGCCGCCGAGAGCGTGGCGGGCAGACCCTCCGTCGGCTCGACCGCCGGCAGCTCCACGTGCGCCGTCATGATCGCGTCCACCCCGTCGGCGATGGCTGCCCGGAAGGGCGCCAACTCCACCGCCTCCAGGTGGCTTCGGTCATGGGGCACCACCGGGAGCCCGAAGTGAGAGTCCACCGCCGTGTCCCCGTGGCCGGGGAAGTGCTTGGCGGTGGCGATCACGTTCTCGTCGCGGTGGGCGCGGATCACCTCCAGGCCCAGGGAGGCGACCAGATCGGGTGAGGAGCCATAGGAGCGCAAACCGATGACGGGGTTGGCGGGGTTGCTGTTGACGTCCAGGACCGGGGCCAGGTTCATGTTGATGCCCACCGCCCGCAGCTCGCGGGCGATCACCCCGCCCACCTGGCGAGCCCTTTCCGGGGAGCCCGTGGCCCCCAGAGCCATGCCGCCGGGCAGGGGGGTGAAGCCATCCTGGAGCCGGGCCACCGTTCCCCCTTCCTGGTCCACTGCCACCAGGAGAGGCACGCTGCCCGCGTCTACCGCCGCCCGCTGCACGTCGTTGATGAGGGTAGCCAGCTGCTGGGGGCTGACCACGTTGCCGGTGCTGGCGAAGAGGACGATCCCGCCCACCCGGTAGGTCTCGATCATCTCCCTGAGGGCAGGTGAGAGCTCAGGGCCCTCGAAGAAGACCAGGAAGAGCTGACCGATCTTGGCCTCGAGTGACATCCCAGCCAGCAGTGCCTCCACCGGGTCGGGGGTGTTGGCCGGGGGCGCAAGGTCGGCAGGCACGGGGGGTGGCGCCGGGATGGGCGCGCAGCCGGCCAAGCCAGAGAGGAGGGCGCCCAGGAGAAAGCGGCGCCCTCGGACAAATTCGCGTCGGGATTGGCCCAAGATCAGCCCTTTAGCCCAGACAGGGTAATACCCTGGATGAAGTAACGCTGGAAGAAGAAGAACACAGCCAGGCAGGGTAACATGACCAGGGTGGAATACGCCATGACCAGCTCCCACTCGGTCAGGTACTGGAGCCGGAAGCCGATGAGCCCAAGGGAGAGTGGCCACATCGAAGCGCGCTGCAGGTAGATCAGCGGCGCCAGGAAATCGTTCCAGTGTCCGATGAAGGAGAAGATGGCCACGGCCGCCAGCGCCGGCCCGGACAAGGGCAGTATGATCTTCCACCATATGAGTGGCGGGCTGGCCCCGTCCATGATAGCCGCCTCGTCCATCTCCTTAGGTATGCTCATGAAGAACTGACGGAGCAGGAAGATGTAGAAGGCGCTCCCGAAGAACGGCGGCAACACCAACGGGTAGAACGTGTTCACCCACCCGATCTTGTGGAACATCACGAAGACCGGGATCATCGTCACCTGCCACGGGAGCATCATCGTGGCCATGAGGATCGCGAAGAACTGCGTGCGCCCCTTCCACTCCAACCGCGCAAAGGCGTAGGCCACCGACGACGAGGAGACCACTGTCGCCATCGTCGGGATGAGCGTGATGATGAGCGTGTTCCTGAGGTACCGCCCCATCGGCACCTCAGTGACCACCTCTACGTAGTTCTCCAACACGATCGGATTTGGTATCCAGACCGGCGGCTGAGCGAACACCTGCTCTGGGAGCTTGAGCGATGTAGACAGCATCCACAGGAAGGGGAACAGGAAGGTCACGCCGAAAAGGGCCATCAGGACGTAGAGCACGATCGCCCGGATCAGGGCAAACGTCGTCCACCTGGCGCCCCGGCCTCGTGTTCGCTTGCCGGCCACCGCCCTAGCTACTCTGGTCGCCACCGCCGTCCTGGAAGTGCTGGTGCTCGCGGCCATGGCTACAGCCTCCCCGCAGCCGGAGTCGGCGTCTCATAGTACACCCAGCGGCCGGCCACCCCGAACTGAATGAGGGTGAACACCATGATGATGAGGAAAAGGATCCAAGCCATACCCGAGGCGTAGCCCATCTCGAAGAACCGGAACGCGTTCTGGTAGAGGTAGAGGACGTAGAAAAGGGTCGAATTCACCGGCCCGCCATTGCCGTTAGTCATCACGTAAGCCGAGGTGAACACCTGGAAGGAGCCGATCATGCCCATGATCAGGTTGAAGAAGATGGTCGGGGTGATCAGCGGGACCGTCACCGCCCGGATCTTCCGGAACCATCCGGCTCCGTCCACCTCCGCCGCCTCGTACATCTCCTGGGGCACCCCCTGCAGGCCGGCGAGGAAGATGACCATCTGTCCGCCTATGCCCCACATGCTCATCAGAATGAGCGCCGGCTTGGACCACGACGGGCTCTGCATCCACAGCGGCCCCCGAATCCCGAACCAACTAAGCACCTCATTGACCAGCCCCAAGTTCGGGTCGAAGAGCCATAGCCAGAGCATGGCCATAGCCACGCCGGAGACGACCGACGGCATGTAATACACAGTCCGGAATAGATTCTCCCCCGGCATCCCCTGGTTAAGGAGGATGGCCACCGTGAGGGCCAAGACGAGGGAGAGGGGCACCTGGAAGATGGTGTAGTAAAAGGTGTTGTACAGAGCGGTCATGAAGCGCGGATCGTCCGTCAGCATGGTGCGGTAGTTCTGAAGGCCCACCCACTCCGGTGGCTGAAGGACGGTATACTTGGTGAAGCTGAAGTACATGGAGGCGAATATCGGCGCTAAGGTGAGAAGGAAGAACCCGATAAGCCAGGGCGAGGCCATGATGTAGCCCCATTTCTGAGAACGCCCGGATCTCATACTTGACCTCATGCTGCTCGCCGCCCAAAGGGGTATGGGCGGGGGGAACGGGGCGGCACAGAAGCACCGCCCCAAGCGTGGGTCTGCCGACTAGCCACCTAGCATGCTGCGGCCAGGGTCCTAGATGGCAGTATCGGGCCAGTCGGGGTAGTCCTTCATGATCTCGTTGCAGCCCGCTTCCATCTCGGCCAGCGCTTCTTCCACCGTCTTCACACCCAGGACGGCCGCCTCGATCGCGGGCTGGATAACCCGGTCGAACTTCTGCCACACCGGAATGATCTTGAAGGGCTCGCCGTAGGAGGCCATGTTCGACTCGACCTTCTGCATCACCGGATGCTTCATGTACTCCGCCTTGGCAGCCGCCGACTTGCGAGGCGGGATGAAGCCGAAGCTCTCGTTGAACGCGGCTAGAGCATCCACGTCCATGTGCAGCTTCATGTACTCCCAGGCTGCATCCGGGTACTTGGTGGTCACGGCGATGGCGAGCCAGTCGGTGTTCATCTTACAGACGCGTCGCTCTTTGAGAGGCGGCTGCGGAACTACGACGTTGTCGATGTGCTCAGCCGCGTAGCGCTTGACGTTGGTCCAGTGTACGCCGGGGTGCCCGTACGCGATGACCCACTGGCCGGTGGCGAAGTAGGGGATGGGAGATTCCGCCAGAGGCGCGGTGCCCTCGGGAGCGATGGAGTTGTTGCGCTCCTTGACGAAGTTCATAGCCCAAAGCCCGGCCTCATTGTTGAAGGCGGCCTTGGCGTTCATGATCAGCTCACCGCCGGCTGCAGCCAGGATCCCCCACCACTCTTGCATGTCCATGTAGCAGGAGGAGCCCATACGGACCATCTTGCCGTCCTCGATGATGGTCAGCTTGATGGCCGCCTCGAGCATGTCGTCCCAGGTCCATTCGTCTGAGATCTGAATGCCCTCTGCGTCGGTGATGTCCTTGCGGTAGCAGTAATGGCGGGGGCTCGTGAGCTGAGGCAGACCCCAGGTCTTGCCTCTCCACTTGCAGTTGTTGATGGAGGCCGGGTAGAAGTCGTCCTCCTGTCCCCACTCGTCCATTCTCTCGTTGAGGGTCATGGAGAGCTCGTTGTCGGCAGCGATGGGGACGAAGGTGGCGCCCATGCGGAAGAGGTCGGGCATGGCCCCGGCAGCTTTGGAGGTCAGCAGCTGCTCTTCCAGGCGGCTCCAGTCCAGCGGGATGATCTCTACCGTGGATCCGGGGTAGATCTCTTTCAGGCGGGGGTCCAGGTTCTCTTTGGTGTAGGTGATGTAGTCATCTTGGAAGTCCACCATCATCTCGAGGGTGAACTTCTCCTCGGCGGCTGCCGGCTCAGCCGGTCCTTCTGCTGCCTGCCCAGCCTGCTGGGCCCCACCCGAGGGGGAGGGTGCCGCCCCACAACCTCCTAGGGCTCCGGCCCCAAAGACCCCCAACCCGATAGCGGCGGATACCTTGAGCATCTCACGACGTGTCACCCGTTTCATCCGTTGACCCTCCTAGGTCTATCGATGGCGGACGTGAAGCCGTTAGTAGTCCTCGGTATAGGAGCGCGCCGATATTGTGTCTGGGATTTTAGTAAACGGACCGCGCGTTTTCAATGGGCAGATGCTCGTGGCTCGGTGCCCTTGCTCGGGGCCAATGACCAGGAGCCTGCCTTTGAGGCCCGGGGGGTGGACAGGAAGAGCGAGGGTGCCGGGCTCAGGTAGCCGCTCGGCAGTGGGGCCGTGGCCCAGCCCGGCTAGAGGATGCGGTACTCCCCGTCAATCACCTCGCCGTCTTCGGCTGGGCGGGGGCCCATGGGACTATGCCGCAGGTGAGCCAGGTGCTCCATCACCACCGGTCGCGGTGCCCAGGACTCAAACAGCCGCAGCCCCAGCATGAGCACCAGGACATCGTCCACCTGCCCCAGAACGGGTATCAGGTCCAGCAATGCGTCTGCCGGCCAGAGCAGGTAAGCCAGCACCAGTGCCGGCACGGCCAGTTTGAGCACGGTGGGGACCCGGGGGTCCTGCAGCAGGCGCCACCACAGCCGCAGGTGCAGCACCAGCTCGTTCAGGTAGTTGCCTTTGGGCGGTATATTGCTCAAGCAGATCACCCCATAGAGGCTAGTATTACCACGTATGCTAAACATAAGCGCCTGGGCCGGCAAGCCCTCCCTAAGCTCAGCCCGGCTGTTGACACTGCGTAAACGCCCATGCTAGCATCCGGCTGTCATTGCCGGACACCGAGCCCACACTTGTGCTGTTCTCGTCCCGGGTCACCCAGTCCAGGAGTACGGCATGTAACGTGTCGCGATCACGCCGTGGAGGGTACAGTGGCAGTCCAGTTGCTCATCCGCCTCGTAGGGATGGTGGTATTCGGCGTACTGGGCTGGCAGTTGGGACTCTTCCTCGCCGGTAGTAGCGAAAGCGCCTTGCGGGACGTACTTGCACTAGCACTGCTCTCATCAGGGTTTGGCGTGGTTATCACCCCCTGGCTCACCATTCACCCGTACAGGCGCTTGCGCGATACCCTTCGCTCCATGCCGGCAGAGGAGCTGGCCTCGGCCATCATCGGCCTTATCACCGGCCTGATTCTGGCGTCCCTGCTGTCCATCCCGATCAGTCTGCTTCCTTCTCCGCTACGCGAAGGACTCACCTTGGTGGTGACCTTCACCCTGTGCTACACCGGCGTAGCCATCATGCTCATGCGTCGTCGTGAGCTCGGTCGCCTCATCGGGTACGTGCGACCCAAGTCCAGCGGCGACGACCAGGAGCACGATCCGTCCGCCAACGGTAACGAGCGGAGCATACTGCTCGATACCAGCGCCATCATTGATGGCCGCATTGCCGACATCACCCGCACCGGCTTCATCTTCGGCACCATCGTGGTGCCTCGCTTCGTCCTCAACGAGCTCCAGCACATCGCCGACTCCTCCGACCCCCTGCGCCGCAACCGCGGCCGCCGGGGGCTGGAGATGCTCAGCAAGTTGCAAAAGGAGTCTGTGACCCCCGTTCGCATCGTGGACTACGAGCCCGACGGACCCGAGGCTGTGGACGACCGCCTGGTGACGCTGGCCAAGCAGAGCCACTGGCCCGTCATCACCAACGACATCAACCTCAACCGCGTGGCCCAACTCCAGGGCGTCACCGTCCTCAACATCAACGAGCTGGCCAACGCCGTGAAGACAGTCCTCCTGCCCGGCGAGACCGTGAAGGTGCGCATCATCCAGGAGGGCAAGGAGCAGGGCCAGGGGGTCGGCTATCTGGACGATGGCACCATGGTAGTGGTCGAGAACGGCCGCCGGCACCTGAATCAGACGCTAGAAGTGGTGGTCACCAAGGTCCTGCAAACCGCTGCCGGCCGCATGATCTTCGCACAATTGCCCCAATAGGTGGTACGTTATAGGGAGTGGGAGCAGTAGGCGGCGCGCCGCCTACTGCTCGTCCCTACCACCTATGCTCCGGAGGCAGACGGATGCCTTTGACTGTCTTCAACACACTTGGCCGCAAGAAGGAGGTTTTCCAGCCCCTGCACGATGGCTTCGTGGGCATCTACGTCTGCGGCCCAACAGTGTACGACCATGCGCACGTCGGGCACGCCAAGTCCTACGTGTCTTTCGACGTAATCGTGCGCTACCTGCGCTATCTGGGCTACCGGGTGCGCTATGTACAGAACATCACCGACGTGGGGCACCTCACCGACGACGCCGATGAGGGCGAGGACAAGATCCTGCGCCGAGCCGGCGCCGAGCGAGTCGAGCCCATGGAGCTGGTCGAGACCTACGTCCGCAGCTTCTTCGAGGACATGGATGCCCTGGGCAACAGGCGGCCGGACATATCGCCCCGCGCCAGCGGCCACATCCCCGAGCAGATCGAGCTCGTCCAGGAGCTGTTGGACCGCGGCTACGCCTACGAGGTGAACGGCTCCGTGTACTTCTCAGTGGAGAAGTTCCCCGAATACGGGAAGCTCTCCGGTCGCCGCACGGAAGACCTGATGGAAGGGGCTCGAGTAGAAGTCAACCCCGACAAGCGCAACCCCCTGGACTTTGCCCTCTGGAAGAAGGCGGAACCCGGTCACATCCTGCGCTGGCGGAGCCCGTGGGGATGGGGGTTCCCCGGCTGGCACCTGGAGTGCTCCGCCATGGGCACCAAGTACCTGGGGCAGCCCTTCGACATTCACGGCGGGGGGCTCGAGAACCAGTTCCCGCATCACGAGTCCGAGATCGCCCAGAGCGAGGCCGCTAGGGGCGTCCCGCTAGCCCGGTACTGGCTGCACAACAACATGGTGACGGTGGGCGGCCAGAAGATGGGCAAGTCTTTGGGGAATGCCATCTACCTCAAGGACCTGTTCCGGCGCTTCGACCCCCTGGTGGTGCGCTACTTCATCCTCAACAGCCACTACCGCTCGCCGCTGGACTTCACCGACGAGGCGCTCACGGCCGCGGAGCGTGGCCTGCAGCGCCTGCACAACGGTGTCCGGGCCCTGCGCGCCGCCATGGCCCAGGCCCCAGAGGGCGAGGTCTCCGAGGAAGTGCGCCAGGTGGCGGAAGGGGCGCGCGCGCAGTTCACCGCTGCCATGGACGATGACTTCAACACCGCCGGCGCTCTAGCCGCCCTCTTCGACCTGGCCCGGGCCAGCAACACCCTACTGGCTCAGCGGAAGCTGAACCGGCAGGAGCTGGAGACGCTCGAGGCTCCCTTCCGGGAGCTGGGCGGCGAGGTGCTCGGTGTCGTGCCCGATGAGCTGACTCAGGAAAGCGTCGCCGGCCTCGAACAGCAGCTAATCGAGCTGCTCATTGACCTGCGCCGCCAGTTCCGCGCCGAGCGGCAGTGGGCCCAGGCCGACGCTATCCGTGACCGCTTGGCCGCGCTTGGGGTTCAGCTGGAAGACAAGCCGGAGGGGACCACGTACCGGCTAGTCAGCGCCGAATGACAGAACTGCTCTACGGCCGCCAGTGTGTGCGGGAAGCCCTCGCCGCCGGGAGGCGCTCCTTCCGGGCTCTGCTCCTGGCCGAGGGCCTCAAGCCCGCGCCCATCCTCCAGGACATCACCCGCCTGGCTGCCGACCGGGGAGTGCCCCTGAGGCGGGTTGACCGCCGCGAACTGGACCGCGTCTCTACCCGGCACCAGGGCGTGGCCCTGGAGGTGGGCGACTACCCTTATGTCGACTTTGAGGAGGCACTGGGTGGTCTGGCCGGCAGGCGGGAGTCCCTGGTGCTGGCGCCCGACCTACTGCAGGATCCTCAGAACCTGGGTTCCCTTCTGCGCTCGGCAGAGGCGGCCGGCGTAGACCTGGTGCTCATCCAGGAACGCCGGCAGGTGGGGGTCACCCCTGCCGTGAGCCATGCCTCGGCCGGTGCAGCCGAGCACCTGAAAGTAGCCACAGTAGTCAATCTTCGCCGGGCCCTGCAGCAGATGCAGGGCGCCGGCTTTTTCGTCCACGGGCTCGAGCGCACCCCTACCAGCCTCCCCTACCATCAGGCCGACCTCACGGGTCGGGTGGTCCTGGTGGTGGGCAGCGAGGGCGAGGGTCTGCGCCGCCTTACCCGCGAGACCTGTGATGTCCTGATAGAGCTTCCCATGCGCGGCCGGGTCACCAGCCTCAATGCCGCCGTGGCGGGAGCTATCGTTTTGTTCGAGGCCCTCCGGCAGCGAAGCGTGGAGTAGGGCTCAGAGCCGGCGGTGCACCCGCCTGGAGGCGTAGCTTCGCCCCCAAATAGAGGAAGAGCAGCGGTTTGCTTGCGTAGCGAAGGGCTTTACGTCATAATTGTGACCAGAGACCGTGTAACCCGACCGGTGGCACCGCCTGGTCAGTGGCTGAGCCGCATTAGACGCCCTGCAGGAAGCCACGGCCCTCAGCGCTCAGTCCCTACGAGGCATCGGCTGCGCCAGAGCGGGGCCCGTGAGGAGCGACAGCCCGACTTACCGCTCATTCCTTGACATTGGGTTCCTGAGGCGTGATACTACGGCGAACAAGCCGTTCCTGTTCCACAGGCTTGTCTCTGTCGTCCATCAGTTGGGGGGTACCGCTCTGGGCGCAGACCTGCCTTCGGGGCCACAGGCCTCAGGGACATCTGGACCGGATTGTTGGCCGGGGCGGTTAACAGTTGCTTCCGGGCACGGGCGGCTCTGCAAGGACGCTTCCGATCCTTAAGCGAGGTAGAAGAGATGGCGACGGCACAGAGGGAGAGAGACCTCCTAATCGAGGTCAACAATCTCAAGACGTACTTCTTCCTGGACGAGGGAACAGTACGGGCGATTGACGGGGTGCAGTTCGACATCAAGCGCGGCCAGACGCTTGGCGTAGTGGGAGAGTCCGGTTGCGGCAAGAGTGTGACCGGCCAGTCCATCCTCAGGATCGTACCCAGTCCCGGCCGCATCGTTGAGGGCAATATCCTCTATCACCGCTACAGCGGGAATGGCTCCAGCAAGACCGAATCCGTCATAGACCTGACCAAGCTGGACCCGATGGGGGACGAGATACGCTCGATCCGCGGAGCGGAGATCGCCCTGATCTTCCAGGAGCCCATGACCTCGTTCTCTCCTGTACACACCATCGGCAACCAGATCATGGAAGCCATCCTCCTGCACCAGGATGTGACCAAGAAAGAGGCGGAAGAGATCGCCGTCGACATGCTTCGTCACTGCGGTCTGCCCCGGGCCAACGACGTTATCAACCGTTACCCCTGGGAGCTCTCCGGCGGTATGCGCCAGCGTTCCATGATCGCTATGGCTCTCTCGTGCCAGCCCAGCCTCCTCATCGCCGACGAGCCTACCACTGCCCTGGACGTCACCACCGAAGCCCAGATCCTCACCCTGATGCGCAGCCTTCAGGAGGAGATGGGCATGGCCATCATGTACATCACCCACAACCTGGGTGTGATCGCGGAGATGGCCGAAGAAGTCATCGTCATGTACCTGGGCAAGGTGGTGGAGCGAGCCTCCATTGACGACCTGTTCCATGACCCCAAGCATCCCTACACGCGTGCACTGCTCCGCTCGATCCCCAAGATCGGCCGGCGCAGCCGCCAGAAGCTTGACACCATCAAGGGCATGGTGCCGGACCCGTACAACATCCCGCCGGGATGCACCTTCCACACTCGCTGCCCCAGCTACATGCCGGGTGTCTGCGACGTGACTGAGCCGAAGATGGTGGACGTGGGCAACGGGCATCTGGTGAGTTGCCTGCTGCACAACGGTCAGTAAGGGAGAGAGAGCGAGAGATGGCTGCATCACAGAGCAACGGGAACAGCAATAAGCCCATTCTTGAGGTCCGTAACCTCAAGAAGCACTTCCCCATCGTCCGCGGCTTCATGCGTCGTGTCATCGGCCACGTGCGGGCCGTTGATGGCGTTACCTTCTCAGTGCCCGAGGCCAAGACCCTGGGCCTGGTGGGAGAGTCCGGTTGCGGCAAGACCACTACCGGTCGCTGCATCCTGCGCGCCATCGAGCCCACCAGCGGCGAGGTGATCTTCCACGACCAAGACCTGGGCCCGGTGGACGTGGTCCAGGCCGACAAGGACACCCTCCGCCAGCTTCGCCGTAACATGCAGATGATCTTCCAGGACCCCTACTCCTCCCTGAACCCGCGCATGACCCTCCTGGATATCGTCGGCGAGCCACTGGTGGTCAACAAGGTGTCCAAGGGCTCCGAACTGGAAGACCGGGTGGCCGAGCTTCTGCGCCTGGTGGGTCTCCGACCCGAGTACATGCGCCGCTACCCGCACGCCTTTAGCGGTGGTCAGCGCCAGAGAATCGGTATCGCCCGCGCCCTGGCCCTGAACCCTCAGCTCATCGTCTGCGACGAGCCCGTCTCGGCGCTGGACGTGTCCATCCAGGCTCAGACGCTCAACCTGCTGCAGGACCTGCAGCAGCGGCTCAACCTCTCCTACCTCTTCGTGGCCCACGACCTCAGCGTGGTCGAGCACGTCAGCGACGCTGTGGCCGTGATGTACGTGGGCAAGCTGGTGGAGACGGCAGAGACCGAGGAGCTCTACGCCAACCCGCTCATGCCCTACACCGAAGCCCTCCTGTCAGCCGTGCCGCGGCCTGACCCTCGGATGGAGAAGAACCGGATCATCCTCGAGGGCGAAGTCCCCGACCCGGCTAACCCGCCCAGCGGCTGCTACTTCCATCCTCGGTGCCGCTACGCTCAGGCCATCTGCTCCCAGGAGGAGCCGGCCTTGCGCGAGGTCCGGCCCGGGCACTTCGCCGCCTGCCACTTCGCGGGCGAGCTCTCCCTGCGAGGAGTGGTGGAGCTGACGAAGTAGTAGCTGTGGAGTCTTAATGGTTGCAATTGTGGCTAGGAACATAGGCAAGTACGTAGCGATATACGGGGCCTGGTTGGTGACCTGCGCCCTGGGCCTGTTGGCTTTCGCGTTATCCCGGCAGGCTATCATGACCATTGCGGTGGCGTTCGTGGGCAAGTGGGCGCGTTCGGCCCTCGTCAACTGGTCCATGCTCCTCCTGGGGCTGGTCTGGCTCATCGGGGCCATCTTCACGGAGACCTACTACCGTGAAGGGGCGGCGCGCAATCGCCTACCTAGCCGATTCGGCCGCGTGACCGCCATCGAGCTGGGGATCGCCATCCTGGGCTTCCTGATCGTGACTTTGGTGCCCGTCTAGAAGCCCTGCACTCATACGCTAACAAAGAAGCACGGGGTTCACCCCGTGCTTCTTTGTTTTCAGCCTCACTTGGCTTGCCCCCAGCAACACGGTACCATAACGTCCACGGCCCCCACGTGGGCGTTGCAGCGTTAGCCCCAGAATGCGAGGTGCTTCATGACTCCTTCCCAGCGGGCCACCGCCGAGGGAATCCTCATGACCGACGAGTACCAGCTCACCATGGCCCAGCTGTACTTCCGCATGGGGATTCACGAGCGCCCGGCCCAGTTCGACCACTTCTTCCGGCAGTACCCCGACTACGGCGCCCATCAGGCCGGGTACTGCATCAACGCTGGCCTCGCTTGGCTTCTGGACTGGATGCACGAAGCTCGCTTCCGGGATGAGGACATCGAGTACCTGCGGCTCCAGCGCACCTCCACCGGTGACCAGCTCTTCGGCGATGACTTCCTGGCCTGGCTGCGTCGCAACGGCTCGTTTGACTGCATCAACATGGACGCCGTCCCTGAGGGTCGGGTGGTGCACCCCAACACCCCCCTCACCGTGGTGCGTGGGCCCCTGGCCATGGCCCAGGTCCTGGAGACGCCTCTCCTGAACCAGCTCAACTATCAGACGCTCATCGCCACCAAGGCCGCTCGCGTGCGCGAGAGCGCCCGTGGCCGCCCCTTGCTGGAGTTTGGGCTCAGGCGGGCGCAGGGGAAAGGGGGCAACGCCGGCGCTCGGGCCACCCTCATCGGCGGGGCCGACTTCACCTCCAATACCGGCCTCTCCCACATCCTTGGCTATCCGCCCAAGGGCACCCACGCTCACAGCATGGTGCAGGCCTTCATGGCCATGGGCGAAGGCGAACTGGGCGCCTTTCGCGCCTACGCCGAGATCTACCCCGATGACTGCATGCTCCTCGTCGACACCATTGACACCCTGGGCAGCGGCGTCCCGAACGCTATCAGGGTCTTCGAGGAACTGCGCCGCCGCGGCCACGAGCCCGTCGGCGTCCGGCTGGACTCTGGCGACCTGGCCTACCTCAGCGTGAAGACGGCGCAGATGCTGGATAAGGCCGGCTTTCCCAAGGCCACCATCGTGCTCTCGGGCGACCTCGATGAGCTGGTGATCTGGCAGATTCTGAGGCAGATCGAGGAGGAGTGCGGTCGGGAGGGCATGGACGCAGACGCTGTCATCGGCCGGCTCACCTTCGGCGTGGGCACGCGACTCATCACCTCGGAGGGCCAGCCGGCATTGGGTGGTGTCTACAAGCTCGTCGCTGTGGAGAACGATGCCGGCGAACTGGTCCCGGCCATCAAGGTCTCGGATACCCCCGCGAAGGTGCCCAACCCCGGGGACAAGCGCCTGTGGCGCCTATACGACCAACGGGGCCACGCCACTGCCGATCTCCTCGCCCTGGCCGATGAGGACCCACGCCAGATGGACTCGATACTGCTGCGTCATCCCGTGGACCATACCGCCTTCCGCACCCTAGCCCGCACCGATGTCTCGGCCATAGAGCCCCTGCTGGTCCCGGTGCTCCGGGAGGGCAAGCGCCTCCACGAGACTCCGACCATCGAGGAAATGCGCCAGCTGCGCATACGAGACCTGGAGCGGCTGGATGTGGGCGTGCGGCGTCTCATCAACCCTCACATCTATCACGTGTCCCTGTCACAGAGGCTCTGGGACCTCAAGCAGGACCTGGTGGCTCAGGCCGTGGGAGGCCGCGGAAACAGCTCTGGGCCCCCGCAACCAGCCTAGTCCAGCCGATAGACGTGGCGATCAGCGAAGTAGGCCGTCAGTGCTTCGTTTGGCACTGGCGGCCGGTCTTTCCAGACGTTGTGCTTGGCCAGATGGCGGGCGAACACGATCTCCTGCGAGTCCAGGAATGGTGACTGGAGGGCGAAGTAGCGCCCGTAGGCCTGCCAGTTCTCCTGGCCGGGCACGAACACCAGCGCCGGCGTATTCACCGCCGGGATGTGGGGGCGATACATCCGGTTGTACCCCCGGTACCCCGGAAGGAGGTGCCAGTCGGCGCGCAGGGACATACCCGCAAAGGTCAGCACCGCCCCGACCAAGATAACGCCTACCACACGACGGTTCAGCCGCCTCTCCAGCCACCCCGAGAGTACGACCACTCCCTCCGCCGCCACCATCAGCGGTGCCCAGGCCACCTCGTACCAGTAGCGGGGTCCCATGTAGGTGCCCGGATGGAAGTAGAGCGCGTAGGCCAACACCTGGGCCCCGAACAGGAGCCCCAGTACCAGAGACTCCCAGCGCCGAGACCCCCGGAAGGCCAGCACCGCGGGCGCAAGGAGCGCTATCCCCGGCCAGGCTATCAGTCTGTCCTTGAGGGCCTGGAAGTTCTCGCTCAGGTTCTCCACCGAGTCCTCAGTGGTGAACTCCCGGCCCCATTCCACCCCCCGGCGGCCAAAGCCGACGAAGTCCCAACGGGAGTAGGCCTGGTGAGGGAACTGCAGGGGATCACCCGTGAGCGCCAGGTTGTAGCCCAGGCCCAGGAGGACGAGCACCCCCGCCGGCACCGCGAGGTGAGCTAGGGTCCGCAGCCGTTCCCGGCGGCTTACCCTCAGGGCCCTCAGCCCGTCCACGATCGCCACCGCGCCGATCAGGGAGACGGGCAGGACGTTGAAGGGACGGATGAGGAAGAGAAGCCCCAGCCCCACCCCGGCCAGTCGGTAGCCACGTGCGAGCCGCTCTGGCGTGACTCCTTGTCGGGGGGCGAACGCGCCCAGGAAGAACAGCAACGTGGCCATGAGAGCCGGGGCGTGGCTCATGAAGCTGGCCGACATCAGCAGGGTGAACGGGCTGACCGCAAACGCGACCGCCGTCAGCAGGCCCGTTCGCCAGGAGAACAGCCTCTCCCCCAGCCGGTAGACCAGGACCACGGAGGCTGCTCCCAGGAGCGGGTTCACCGCCCAGGGCGCCGAGACCGCCTCCCCTGCCGCCAGTAGCGCCGAGGTGCCGGGCGAGTACTTCCCGTACCACTTGCCGTTGTTGACGATGAACTCATGGTCGAAGAAGCCGCGCACGTCCTCTGGTAGCGAGGGAAGGTACAGGCGTCCTGCGCCGAGGATGCGAGCCTGGAAGAGGTAGGCCACCTCGTCTTGGCAGTGAGGCATGCCCTCCAGGATGTCCACCGCCGTATAGGCGGATGCGCCCAGAACCAGAAGGGCCAGGAGCAGCACGACCGCTAGCCTCTTCACCCTTACTCACCTGCCAACAACAAGATGCCATCCTAATGGGGCCGATGATACCTATGTCAACCTCGGCCTACAAGCGGAGGCTCAGCCGGTAAGGGGAAGGGACATCTGCACCGGCGGGCGCCGGCCGGCGAGGAGCACGAAGGGGGCGCACTGCTCGGCGCGTATCCCTAGGCGCGAGAGCTGGGTGAGGTCACGCAGCTTGGTGTGTCGGCGAACCTCTAGCAGGCGGCGGGCGCCCGTGGGCCCGATGCCAGGCACCCGGAGGAGCATCTGTCGGCTGGCCGTGTTGACCTCTACCGGGAATCGCTCGGGGTGACGGAGGGCCCAGGCCAGCTTGGGATCGGTGGCGTCATCCAGGTGCCCCTCGCCGTCGAAGGGTATCTCCTCGGCCGCGAACCCGTACTCGCGCAGGAGGGCATCTGCCTGGTAGAGGCGGCACTCCCGGAGGGCAGGCATCGGTGGGACGTCCTCAAGGGGCGACCCCGTTACCGGCCGGAAACCGCTGTAGTAGGCTCGGCGCAGGCCATAGGAGCGGTAGAGGGTGCCGGCGCAGGTCAACAGCTCTCGGTCGCTCTCGCCGGCGGCACCGGCCACGAACTGGGTGGTGGGCCCGGCGGGCGAGAAGCCGGGGATGCGTCCGCTCAGGGACCGCATCCGACCTATCAGCCCCACCAGAGTGCCGAAGTCCTTGTCCGGGGCGATCCTGGCGAGCCGGAAGGGGTTGGGCGCCTCGAGGTTGACCGAGATGCGGTCAGCTATGAGCCCGGCCCGCTCCACCTGGTCGTCGGTGGCTCCCGGCATCACCTTGAGGTGAACGTAGCCGGTAAACCCATAGCGCTGCCGCACGATCTCCACGGTAGCCAGGAGCCGGTCCATGGTGCGCACCGAATCACCGCACAGCCCCGAGCTCAGGAACAGCCCGTCCACCAGCCCGCTGCGGTGCATCTGATCGAACGTCCGCGCCAGCTCGTCGGGACCGAGGGTGCAGCGGCGCACGCTGGCGCTGGCCCTGGTGGCGCAGTAGGCGCAGTCGTTCTGGCAAGCATTGCTCTGCAGCACCTTGAGCAGGGGCACCTTGCGACCGCCGGCCGCCGCTCGGTAGATGGCACCGGTCAGGTCGGGCGCAGGCGCGCGGGAGGGCTCGGCCGAGCTGGCCTCCATACAGGCCGCCCCGACCAGCAACTCCAGCTTCTCGTCCACGTCCAGACAGCGCGCCATGCACCCAGTATACGAACGTATGTTCTTACCGTCAATGGAGAATCCCGGCGGGGGCCGGGATTCTCCTTACTCAGCCGAACGTTACTCAGCCGAACGGCCGCCCTAGACGAAGAACATGACCAGGGCGGCGGCTGCCAGCAGCACCCACAATGGGCGGTTCCAGTCCCAGATCCGCCGCCCGTTGAAGCTGGCGAAGGGGAAGAAGATCGTGACCACGTCGAAAAGGGCCATCGGTGCCCCGATGTAGAGGGCGTGGCCCACCCACGGGCCCAGCGCGCCGGCCCGGCCGGCGAACTGGTCCAGCGCCCACGCGATCCCGAGGAGCACCAGCGTGGGGAGCACGCCGGCCAGGGCCATTGGGCCGAGCTTGGGCAGCAGCTTGCGGTAGCTGTCTCGG
>JBMNTK010000049.1:0-20197 GCA_050945695.1 Anaerolineae bacterium
ACGGGAATACTCGTGGCCCACGGGTGCGGCCCGAGTGATGAGCGACTGGGGGCAGTCTATGCTGGCTTTGTTCCGAGAGCGGCTCAGGGCGCTGCGTCCGGCCGGGGTGCAGGCGTGGGTGAGTTGTGGGTGAGTGAGGGGAAGCCCTCACCCCCCGACCCCCTCTCCCATTTCATAGGAGAGGGGGAGGTGTGTTTCCCAGAGAGGTTCGCTCAATCATCAGCGTGGGAGAGTTGGGGGTGAGTGAGGGGAAGCCCTCACCCCCCCGGCCCCCTCTCCCATTCCATGGGAGAGCAACTGTGTTGTTGTTGGCCCAGGGACCTAGGCCTTCAGCGGTGACCAGGGCTTGCCGCTTGCGGCTATGGCGTTGAGTATCACTAGGAGCTTGCGCATGCAGGCGGTCATGGCCACCTTGTAGGGCTTGCCCTGGGCCTCAAGACGCTCGAAGAAGGCTCGGATCACCGGATTGCAGCGCCGGGCAGCAAGGGTAGCCATGTAGAGGGTGGCCCGAAGCCCCCCTCTTCCTCCCCAAATGCACCTTCTGCCCCGAAAGCGGCCACTGTCTCGGTTGAAGGGTGCCACCCCTACCAGGGCGGCTATCTTCTTGCGGTTGAGACTGCCCAGCTCCGGCAGGTCTGCCATGAGGCTTGCAGCAAGCACTGGCCCCACCCCAGGCACACTGCGGTAGAGCTCCTCCTTCTCCCGCCAAAGGGGACTGTCCCGAAGCATTCGGCTTAGCCGCCGGTCTATGTCCTTTAGCTCACTCTCCAGCCACTGGATGTGGGCCTCCAGCCCCGGCCGCACTGCCCGCCCTGCCAGGCGAAGCCGGTTGCGCTCGGCCACCAGCATCTCCTGAAGCTGGCGGCGGCGCACCACGATGGCTCGAAGCTCCCTGCTCAGCTCATCACCTAGGGGTCGGGGCTTGGGCCTTACTGCTGCCCCAAAGTGAGCTATCACCCGAGCATCAATGGCATCGGACTTGGCAAGCTTGCCCATGGCCTTGGCAAAGTCTCGCACCTGGCGGGCGTTTACTAGCGCTACCGGCAAGCCCGCAACCCCCAGTGCTATCCCTACCGCCGTCTCATAGCCACCGGTAGCCTCAAGCACCACTAAGTCTGCTCCAGACTCCTGCAGCCAGCCCACCAGCTCACTAATGCCCGCCTCGTCGTTGGTGGTGGAGCGGACCTCCTCCCTGCCATGCCAGGCCACATCCAGCCTCTGCGAGGACACATCGATGCCGACAAATACCCCTTCTTGCCCCATAAAGCCCTCTTTAGGAAGAAGCGATCGTCCCGACCTTGCAAGATGCGGGCTCTCTTGGCCCAGGCAACTGTCCGGGATCGTCGCTTAGTGGGGGCGCAGCGACCCAAGCTCTCCCTCGGCCTTAGGCTGACCCTGGGGACCACGGTCTGCTGCGCCCACTAAGCCAGCACCATTCTATACCCCACTGGGACATACAAGGGGGTTGGGGGGTGAGGGCCTCCCCACCCTCCAGTTTCACCGCCGGGCAGATGGGTGCTATCATCGCCGGGCGACCCCAACCTAAGGAGAGCGCAGCTATGAAGAAGATCGGCTTTGTGGACCTTTCCATAGACGAGTGGCATGCCAACAACTACCCCCGCTGGATCCGGGAGTCCTCCCTCGCCGACCAGTTCGAGATCGCCCTGGCCTGGGAGAAGCTGACCCTGCCGGGAAGGATGCCCCTGGCCGAGTGGTGCCAGAAGTACGACGTGGGCGTGGCTGAGAGCCTGGAGCAGCTCATCGAAGAGGTGGACGGCATCATCGTCCTGGCCCCCAGCAACCCCGAGGTGCACGAGGAACTGGCCGACCTGCCTCTGCGTTCGGGCAAGCCCGTCTACGTGGACAAGACCTTCGCGCCCAGCCTGGCCGCGGCCAAGCGCATGTTCGACAAGGCAGAGGCGCACGGCACGCCCATGTGGTCGTCCTCGGCCCTGCGCTTTGGCAGCGAAATCGAGAAGGCGGTGCATGAGACCATGGCCGGCCAGCCGGTGCACTACGTCGCCACCCGCGGCGGCGGGCGCACCTACGACGAGTACGCAGTGCACCAGTTCGAGATGATGGTCATGGCCCTGGGCACCGGTGCGACCCGTCTCATGCAGGTGGGCAACGACGCATCCAAGGTCACCATCGTGGACTACCCCGATGGCCGGCGTGGCTGCATCAACCAGAGCACGCCCTATCCCTTCCAGTTCGTGGCCACCTACGGGGACAACCAGGCCGTGGTCATCAACGAGATGGGCGACTTCTTCCCGCGCCTCATCGAGGCCATCCTCAACTTCTTCAACACCCGCGAGCCGGTCGTGCCCAAGGAGCAGACCCTGGAGATCATGGCCCTGGTGGAAGCGGGGGTGAAGGCCCTGGACGCCCGCGACCAGTGGGTGGATCTGCCCAAGTAGGTAGGTAGAACGCGAATGATGCTGATGGCGCCGGTCCCGCGGGTAGAAGGGTCGGCGCCATCAGCGTCATCTGTGCATCCGTGAGGAGCAAGACATGCGCGTGCTGAGCGGCTGTGTCGCCCACGAGACCAACACCTTCTCCGCCGTGCCCACCACCCTGGAGGACTTCCGGCGTGCCTCACCCGGGCCTGACCCCGGCGATGGCTCCGGCTTCGGCTCGGGCGAGGCTATCGTCCGGGCATACCAGGGCACCCGCTCCATGGCGGGCGGTTTCCTGGACGGGGCCCGAGAGCATGGCCTGGACCTCGATCTGCTCATGTGGACCTTCGCCACCCCGGGCGGCACGGTGCGGCAGGACGCGTATCAGTACATGCGCGACCTGCTTCTGCGCCGAATGAAAGAGGCAGGGAAGTGCGACGGGGTCTTGCTCCATCTGCATGGCGCCATGGTCAGCGAGGGCATCGAGGACGTGGAGGGTGACCTGCTGGCCGGGGTGCGGGAAGCCGTGGGTCCAGATGTGCCCATAGTGGTGACACTAGACCTGCACGCCAACGTCACGGCGGACATGGTGCGCTGGGCCGACGTGATCGTGGGCTACGACGAGTACCCTCACAGTGACATCTACGAGCGGGGCGTAGAGGCAGCGGGCCTGCTGGCCGCCATCCTCGAGGGGCGCCTCACCGCCGCTATGGCCCAGGTGCAACTGCCCCTGGTGACCATGCCGCCCAGGCAGTGCACCCTGCGCGAGCCCATGACCTCGCTGCTGGCTCTAGCTCACGAGATGGAGACGCGGCCCGGCATCGCTAACGTCACCCTGGCCATGGGCTTCCCCTTCGCCGACATCCGGGACGCCGGCGTGTCGGTGCTGGTCACCGCCGATGGTGACCAGGCGCTGGCCCAGGCGACGGCGAACGAGATGGCCCAGGCCATCTGGGACCGCCGCGACGAGTTCCAGGTGGAGCTGACCCCGGTGGCCGAGGCCGTCGAGTACGCTCGCTCCCAGGCCAAGGGCCTGGTGGTCCTGGCCGACGGCTCGGATAACCCCGGCGGCGGAGGACCGTGTGATGGCACGGTGATCCTGCGCGAGCTGATCGAGAAGGACGTGCAGGGCGCCGTGGTAGCCATCATCGCCGATCCCGAGGCAGTGGCCCTGGCCATCGAGGCGGGGGTGGGCAACACCGTCACCCTGGACCTGGGCGGCAAGACGGACGACCGCCACGGCGCACCGGTGCACCTGACCGGATACGTGCGGCTCATCTCCGATGGCACCTTCGTCGGGCAAGGCCCCATGTCTCGCGGGGTGACGTCCCGTATGGGCCGGACCGTGGTGCTGGTTGTGGGGGGCGTGGAAGTGGTGGTCACTGAGCAGCGGCTGCAGCCGTTGGACGCGGAGCTTCTGCGCAGCGTGGGCATCGAGCCCACCAGGCGCCGGCTCGTGGCCCTGAAGTCGGCCGTGCACTTCCGCAGCACCTACCAGGACCTGGCCGAACGCATCTTCGACATGGACACGCCCGGTGTGCACCGCCCCGACTTCTCTGCCTATAGGTACGAGCGCCTGCGGCGACCGGTGTATCCTCTGGACCCCGTGTCCTGGCCGCAGAGGCAATAGAGCGGGCCGACCACATCGCCATTCCGCTCTGGAGGGATGATGGAGCCGACCTCATCGGCCGGGCAGATCGTCGTGCTCAACGGTGCCCCGCGGTCCGGCAAGTCCAGCATCGTGGCCGCCATCCAGGAGAGCTTCGACGGGGTCTGGGTGAACCTGGGGGTGGACCGGTACATGGCGATGACGCCGGCCCGGTACCTGCCCGGGATCGGCCTGCGGCCGGGCGGGGAGCGACCTGACCTGGAGCCGCTGGTCGTGGCCATGTACGCGGCGTTGTACGATTCCATCGCCGCCCACAGCCGGCTGGGGCTCAACGTGGTGGTGGACGTGGGCCACCACGACTACTATTCCGTCCCCCGAGGGATCTTGCCCGACTGTGCCCGCCGGCTGGCGGGGTTGCCGGCGTGGCTGGTGGGGGTGCGCTGCCCCATTGAGGTCATCATGGAGCGGCGCCGGGCGTCTGGCTACCTCGCGGGCGGATCGCCCGGGGACCCGGTGCCGGAGCCGGTGCTCCGATGGCAGCGGGAGGTTCACCGCCCCGGCATCTACGACCTCGAGGTGGACACCTCGGTGCAGACCCCGGAGGAGTGCGCTGCCGCCATCCGAGAGCCCCTCGAGCGGGGCCCGGCGCCCTCGGCGTTTTCGAGGCTGGCGGACCTCGGATGAGCCTGACCTAGCCCGAGCTCGTTCGTCCGATCAGCGGAATCGGTGGCCTACCTAGATATCCTGGGTTCGCCTCACCATGGTGGGGTCGCGGGGGAAGCCGGGGGCGGGCATGGTGTCCTCCGGGCGGGGCACGATGTCCAGGTCCGGCAGCCCGTCGCTGGTGTCCCGCAAGGTAATGGTGAGGGGCCCGGCCGAGCGCACGCTCAACTCCAGTTCCACTCCCCCTTCCGGCACCCCAGCGTAACTCACCAGCAGTCGCCCCTGAGCGGCCGGCTCGTAGCCCGCCAGGTCCAGCGGCCTGCCGTCCAGCTGGGCAGAGACGATCTCGCCTTGGGCCACCACCAGCACCTCCAAGCGGGGGGCGCCGCGGGGGGAGAGAAGCCGGAGCCTCAGCCGGCGCTCATCTCCCTGCACTGCCTCGCTCTCAACCACGACTTCCGGCGGTGCCAGCTCGAGCCGGGGGGCGGGACCCACGAAGGCGGGGCCGCTGGTGCCCAGCGTCACCTCGAAGGTCCCCGTTGGCTCTGCCGCCGGGATGAACTGGCGGGTCCAGTGATCCAGCCGGGCATCGGGGCTGACCCACCGGGCAGAGCCGGCATCGGCGTCCAGCTCGTAGGCGAGGCGGCTGGGGCGGGGCTGAGCCGGGCTGTAGCCGGAGGCCGCGGTGCCCCAGACAATCAGGGCCCGGGCCGCGGCGGCCAGGACGGCCGCGGCCCGCCAGCGACGACCCCCGGTCAGGAAGTCCAGGTGGGGCAACAGGAGCCCGGCCAGAGGGGCCACGAACAGGGCTGCCAGGCCGAGTGTGGGCGTGCCTATCAGCTCGACCCGGGCCAAGAGCGCCACCATGAGGTAGAGCGTGATCGGGAGCAAGAGCAACCCGGGGACGGCCGCGATGGCCAAGGCTGCCGCTCGCACCCAGGGTTGCCCGGCCTGCCGCGGCGCCAAGAGGTCGAGGGCCAGAGGCAGGAGGGCCAAGAGCAGGGGCCAGAAGGCTAGGTAGCTGGCGCCGGGCATGATCAGGCTCAAGGGCCACTGTAGGATGGCCCCTCCCAGTAGCGCCCCGGCCACCAGGTTCAGCGGGCGCGTGCGCCCCAGGAGGGCGTAGAGGCCGGCCATGAAGGCAAGCGCGGCCAGGGGCAGAGCGGTGACGTAGAGGTACATCTGGTAGTTGCCCACCAAGCTGACCTGATAGCTGGGATTGGCGGCCCGCACCGCGATCCAGATGGCCTCGGCGAAGGCCACGCTGGCGAGCGTCCCCAGTATGTAGGCCAGGGTGCCTGCCAGCAGCCCCCGCCCCGTCAGCCGCCGGCGACGAAGGCCGATGGTGAGGAGGGCGACGGTGAGAGCGGATAGGAGGGCGGCCAGGGGCACGACCCACGCCTGCGGGTAGTGCAACACCAGATTGGGCAGGAGGTTGATGAAGACACGATCGCCCGTAGAGGGTGTGGCGGCCAGGTCGAGGTCGCCCAGGTGGCGGACCAGGGCGAGGGTGTTAGCCCCCTCCTGTTGGATGCTGTTCAGGCTGGTGTTGGCGACGTTGTCCAGGACGGTGTGGTAGTGAAATGCGTCCTGGACGTAGACGAACCCGAGGCCGGCTGCACCCCTGTCCAGGTAGTCCTGCAGGTCGCAGGCAAGCCGCTGGCCCCCCAGAAGGCGAGTGAGCTCCGGGCCGAGGGAGGCTGCCGCCGGAGCCGGGGCGACCCTCAGGAACTCGTTCACCAGCCAGCCGTTCCCGCTGCCGGTGGCGTAGAGCAGGGCCGGGCCGCTGGTGCCCTGGGCCTCGTAGTTTATGGCCACGCGGACGTCACTGGCCCAGGGGTGTTCTCGGTTGAAGGCCACGGCCCCCAGGTCGCCTTCCTCTTCCGCATCGGTGAAGACCACCAGGACGTCGTTGCGCAGGGCGGGGCCGGCCAGGATGGCTCGGACTGTCTCCAGGACCGTGACCACGCAGGAGCCGCAGTCGCTGGCACCGGGCCCGGTGGGGCCGGAGTCGTAGTGGGCATTGAGGGCAATAGTGCCGGTGCTGGCGGTGCCCGGTATGCGGGCCATCAGGTTGGTGACCGTGCCCGCCCGGAAGTAATCGGCGCCGGAGAAGCGCAAGTTGGCCGAGGCCACTTGCACCTCGGGCTCGAGGCCCAGGGCTCGGAGCTGATCCAGCAGGTACTGGCGGGCGGTGGCATGCCCGGGGGTGCCAATGGCCCGGCTCTCCCTGGCGATGGCGGCCAGGTGAGGAATGGTCCTGGTGGCGGAGAAGTCCGCAGGGGGCGCGGCGGCGCTCGGCGGGGCCGGTGGGTGCAGGCTAAGCGTCCCTACCCACACGGCCAGGGCCAGGGATAGGAGCAAGGCCAAGCGGGGTACCCACTGGGCAGGCACGGGTGCCTCTACGGTCGAACGACCCATACGTGACCCTCCGGAAGGAGTGGAGGCCTGGCAGCGGTCGCCGCTCCCGTGCCTGCCCGGTGGTACATGTGCTAGGGAGCTGCTCCTCTGGTTTGGAGGAACCGCCCCGACGGGCGGCAATCCGTCGGGGCTAAGGCAGAGTCACCGGTTTGCCCGATTGGGAGCTATCCCAGATGGCCTGGCCTACCCGCATGGCGGCAGCACCGGCCTCGAGGTCTGGCCCTGGGCGCTGGCCCTCGAGCAGGCAGCGGGCGAACTCCTTCAGCTCGTCCCGGTAGCCGATGAGCATGCGCATGTCGGGTGCCACCGAACCGGCCGGGCGCCAGCTCTGGCTGAAGTTGCGCACCAGGCCGGGCCGGTCCAGTTCGGCCCAGGGCTCCTCGCGGTAGACGTTGACGTAGAGCATGTCATCTACCGTCAGGTAGTTGTGCTCCCCGCTGATGCTCAGGTACTCGTCGAAGCACTGCCAGGACTCGAAGGAGTTGAGGTTGAGGGTGCCCAGGGCTCCGCTCTCGAAGACGACAGTGACGGCGAACCCATGGCTGGCGGAAGAGCGCTCCAGGTAACGAGCATAGACTTCCTTCACTGGCCCGGCAAAATACTGGATGAGGTCAAACATGTGCACGGCTTGGCCGGTGAGGAAGCTCAGCCCGCCGCTCTCTATCCCCCAGATGGGCGGATAGTCGCCATTGGTGAACTTGGCGGCAACAGTAGACACGGGCCCGAACCAGTCGGAGTCCACGGTCTGTTTGGCAAGGACGTAGGCGGCAGCGAAGCGCTTCATGAAGGCCACCTGGCCCCAGGCGCCGGCCTCGGCGGCGGTGGCCGCGAAGGCCTCAGCCTCGTGGACATTGATGGCCGGAGGCTTCTCCACGAAGATGGGCAGGCCGCGCCGGCGCAGCACCTTCTCCCCCAGTTCTTTCATCATCTGGGGTATGCCTATTACGGCCACGCCGTCCAGGTCCTTTTCCTCATCGAGCATCCGGTCGGCGTCGGTGTACCAGCGCCGGGCACCGAAGGTGCGGGCGTTGCGCCGGGCCAGGTCCTCCTGTAGGTCGCACACGGCCACCAGGTCTATCTCTGGGATCTGGGCCAGGCAGGGGTAGAGGAGGTTGGTGGCGTGGCGGCCGGCGCCGATGAAGGCGATGCGGGCTTGGCGTTCATCGCTCATGGGTGCGCTCCTTGAGGATCAGGACTCCGCTAGGCGGAGTCCCTGGCAGCAACAGAGAGATCTAGACCATCAACGCGCCGGGACAGGGTCCCGGCGCGTTGATGGCAGCGAAGTCAGCTTCAGTCGAGCAGAGGAAGCTTGATCGGCTCGCCGCCTCGCTCCGCTGACATGTCGGCGGCCATGGCCAACTCGTGCGTCTTGACGGCATCGGCGACGTTGGTGTGCGACTCGCGGTCGTTGATGATGCAGTCCACGAAGTGGTCAATCTCGGCCTGGAACGGGTGATGGGTGACGTCGCCGCTATCGGGCAGGATGGTGGGATAGGAGACCCAACCCCGCTGGCCCGGGAACTTCGAGGGCGACCAGATCAGGTTGTCCTTGATGGTGCCCTTGTCGCCCAGCAGGAAGACGTTGAAGACGTAAGGGCTCACGTTCTCGATGCTGGAGGCAACCTTACCGACGGCACCGTTGGCGAACTTGATGATCTGGACCTGAGTAGGCGGGTACTCGTACTGGTCGAAGGGCGGATGGTCGCTGCGCACCGAGTAGGCAGTCACCTCCGTGGCCTCGGAGCCCAGGAACCAGCGCAGAGCGTCCACTGCGTGCACACCGGCCGAGAGCAGGGAGCTGACGCCTACCGACTTCTTGATATTCCAGGGGAACTGGGCATACCAAGGGCCGATGCCATGGTAGTAGTCGGATTCTGCGTAGAAGATCCGGCCGATGGTGCCGTCGGCGATCTGGGCCTTGACGGTCTCGAACATGGGGTTCCAGCGCAGCACGAAGGAGACGACCGTCTTCACCTTCGTCTCGGCCACAGTATCGCGCAGGAGCCGTAGCCCCTCGAGGTCGGTAGCTATGGCCTTCTCCAGGCAGATGTGCTTGCCCGCCTTGGCGGCCGCCACGGCCTGCTCCACATGGAAGTTGGGTGGACTGCAGATGGAGACGATGTCTATGCGGGGATCGGCAAGCATTTCCTCATAGGAATCGTAGACCTTGCAGGAGACACCTACCTCCTGGACCTTGCGCTCCGCCCCGGCACGAGTGCGGCTCACCACACCCAGCAGTTCTGTGTGCGGGTTGGCGCACCAGGCACGCATGTGTTCCCCGGCGACCCAACCCGTGCCGACGATACCAACACCGTATTCGGCCATCTTCACACCTCCTAGGTAGGTTGTTGGTCATAGAAAGAGCTTGCGTGGGATCAAGCTAGGTACGGGGCGGCGCCCTACCGCCAAGACCCTGCAACTTGTGGTCGGCTTGGTCCCCGGGCCTTTTATACCAGACCCCCACCGAAAGTGAAAGGGGTGTTAGCGAGCGCAGCCGCTGGTCGGTTCCTCTTGGGTCCTACGCGGAAGGATGGCGGGAATGAGCGCTCAGGGCCCGGGCGCGAGCACTCCTCTCTTGTGTCATCCCGAGCGCAGCGAGGGATCTACCCCTCCCGAGAGCCATAGATTCCTCGCTTCGCTCGGAATGACATGGAGAGGCGCTCGGGATGACACACAAGGGCGCACGGTATGACACGGAGAGGCGCTGGGAGTGGCACTCACCCCGAGGAGTGCGGCGAGGGGTCACGTGCTACCGAGGGCCTTACCGGCGCGCCTGGGACCTGGGCGCACCAGTGTGCGCCCAGTAGCGCGCCCCAGCCGGCCGAGGCAGAAGATGCAATCGCCCTATGCGCCCTGTCAGCCTTCGATACGCGCTGTCGAGAGGGTATAATGGCCTTGTACCCGTGCCGTTGGCGGGGCGCAGCTAAGTGAGACCGGAGGAGACACGATGCCTCATAGCCTGGGCGATGCCGTTCTGGCCACCTACTACATAGAGACTGAAGGCGACCTGCGTCGGGTAGCCGAGCACATGGTGGAGCTGGAGACCACCGGGGCCTGGCAGGGGGCCGGCGAACCGACCGCCCTCTTCAAGGAATGCCGCGGTGAGGTCTACGAGGTCAACGAGGTGGAGCCCGGCAAGGGCACGGTCTCGGTGCTGTTCCCCCTCATCAACATGAACCTGGAGGAGGCTGCCTACCCCAGCCTCTGGCTCACCATGGTGGGCGGTGGCACCCACGCCCTGACCACCTACGAGAAGTCGCGGCTGCTCGACTTCCGGGTACCGGAGCAAGCGCTGCGTTACTTCCCTGGTCCCCAGTTCGGGATCGAGGGCACTCGGGAGCTTCTGGGCGTGCGGCCGGGCGAACTCATCGTGGGCACGATCGTCAAGCCTACCGCCGGGCTCACCGCCGATGAGGTGGCCGACATCTGCTACCAGGCAGCTCTGGGCGGGGTGCGCTTCATCAAGGACGACGAGAAGATGCTCAACGTGCCCTACTGCCCACTGGCAGAACGGGTGCGCAAGGTGTCGGCGGCCCTGGAGCGGGCCAAGGACAAGACGGGGCTGGAAGTCCTCTATGCCCCGCACATCACTACCAACCCCGACCGGCTAAAGGAAAACGCCCGCATCGCCCTGGCCAATGGCGCCAATGCCCTCATGGTCAACTTCTTCGCCGCCGGCTTCTGGTCTCTGGAGGCGTTGGCCCGAGACACCGACTTCATGGTGCCCATCTATGCCCATTGCGGGGGCAAAGAGGCCTTCAGCCGGGCCCCCAACCAGGGAGTGGACGCCAACGTGGTGGCCAAGTTCGCCCGCCTCTTGGGTGGTGACTACTTCCGTATCAGCACCGTCGGCGGCTACATGGTGGGCGGTACCCGGGAAGAGCTGCTCAGCCTCAAGAACGTCATGGTGGAGCCGCTGCCGGGCATTAAGGACATGGTCCCGGCCATCTCCGGTGGGCTCAAGCCGGAGAACCTGCCCCAGAACCTGGGGATCTTCGGCATGGACGTCATGGTCCTGGCGGGGACGGGGATCACCTCTCATCCCATGGGCATCTCCGCCGGCACCAAGGCCATGCAGCAGGCGGCCGAGGCCTTCCGCCAGGGTGTGGGCCTGCACGAGTACGCCCGCACCCACGAGGAACTGCGGGCGGCGCTGTCGTGAAGAGGGGAGAGGCCCTCACTCCCTCGGCCCCCCTCTCCCATTCGTCGGGAGAGGGGAGAACCCGTGGTTGTGCTTCGCCCGCGCTCGACGTGCTGAGCGTGGGGAACTTCTGCGTGGACATGCTGGTCAAGCCGGTGCGACAGCTGCCCCCGCCGGGCGGGCTGGAGATCATCGAGGAGTATGAGCTGCAGACGGGCGGGTGCAGCAACAACTGCGCCATCGCCTTGGCTCGTCTGGGTCTCTCGGTGGCGACGGTGGGGCGAGTGGGCCAGGACCGCACGGGCGACATCGTGCTCGACCTTCTGGCCCGCAACGGCGTGTGCACCGACCTCATGGTGCGGGACCCTTCCGCGTCTACCTCGCTATCGGTGGTGGTGATCAACGAGCGCGGGGAGCGCTCCTTCATCCATCACCCGGGCGCCACTCAGAACCTGTCCCTGGATGACGTGCTTCAGGCGGGCAGGGCATTCCTGGGGCCGGAGCCGGCCGCTACCCTCCGTGCCCTGCACGTGGGTGGTGCTTTCCTCCTGCCCAGCCTGGACGGTGAGCCCATGGCCCAGCTTCTGCGCCAGGCGCAGGAGGCGGGGGCGCTCACTTTCGTGGACACCGCCGTGGATGGCAAGGGCAACCGGCTGGGGGTAGTGGATCCCATCCTTCCCTACCTGGACTACTTCTTGCCCAGCGAGGCCGAGGCCCTAGGGATAACGGGCCTGGAGGAGCCTGAGGAGATGGCCGCCTTCCTGCTTGGGCGCGGCGTGAGGACGGTCTGCATCAAGCTGGGGGAGCGGGGCAGCTACGTGGCGGGGGAGCTGGAGAGCCCTCACCCCCCAACCCCCTCTCCCATCGGGATGGGAGAGGGGGAGGCGAGCCGGGGATCGGGCGACCGGCGCTCCCCCTCTCCTGCGATAGCGGGAGAGGGGGCAGGGGGTGAGGGCGTCCTCGTCCCCGCCTTCGCCGTGACGCCAGTGGATACCTGCGGCGCAGGCGACACCTTCACCGCCGGGTTCATCGCCGGCATCCTCAACGGCTTTGGCGCGGTTGGTGCGGCCCGGCTGGCTAACGCCGTGGGCGCGATGTGCGTGACCGGGCTGGGCGCCACCACGGCCATAGGCACCTGGGAGGAGACACTCGCCTTCATGGAGCGGACGCCGGTGAGGGAGACCGCCACGTGAGTCTTTGCGGTATCCGCGCCATCTCCTTCGATGCCGACGGTACCCTCTGGGACTTTGACAGGGCGATGCGGCGCGCCCTGGCGCTGACCTTGGAAGAGATGCGCCGCCACGTGGGCTCGGCCGCAGACGGTCTAGACGTGGAACGGATGATACGCATCCGAGATCGGGTGGCGGCCTCGGCGAAGGGGCAATCACTGGAGGAGGTGCGTCTAGAAGCGTTTCGCCAGACCCTGTGGGAGATTGGCTGCCCGGACGATGACCTCGCCGGTCGCTTGTGCGCGTTCTACCTGCACCACCGCTTCCAGGATATCCAGCTGTACGACGATGTCCGCCCTGCCTTGGACCGGCTGCGAGGCCGCTACCGCCTAGGGCTGCTCACTAACGGCAACACCTATCCCGACCGGTGCGGGCTGGCCGGTGTCTTTCACTTCGTGGTTGTGGCCCAGGAGTACGGGTACGCGAAGCCGGATCCGAGGCTCTTCGGAGTCGCCGTCGAGCAGGCGGGCTGTGGACCGGAGGCCGTCTTGCATGTAGGTGACTCCTGGGAGAACGACGTCATCGGAGCTCTGAATGCGGGCCTGCGCGCCGTGTGGCTGAACCGGCAGGGCACGGCGCTGCCCGAGGAGAGGCGTGACGTACACGAGATCAGCTCGCTGGCCGAGCTGCCCGGACTCATGCAGGCCTAGCGCAACTCTGCGCTGAAGCAGCCGTGCCCGAGATGCGTTCTGGGCTGGTGCTGGAGGTCGTCTGTGGGCTCTGTGGGTGTTCCCCTGGAGGCGGTGCCCCCCTTCCGCCTTGACCTAACAGTCTGGGCGCTGCGGCGGCGCCCCGTCAACGAGATGGATCGCTGGGACGGGCAGACCTACCGGCGCGTCTTCCACCTTCCCGGCGGTCCAACCGAGGTGGCCGTAACTCAACGGGGCTCGCCCGAGGAGCCACGCCTGGAGATGGACCTGGCACCCTCGCCGACCCACCCACAGGACGTGGTTGCGGCGGCAGCGACCCTTACCCGCGTCCTGGGCCTGACGGTGGACCTGGCTCCGTTCTACACCCTTGCCTCCACCGACGCCCGGCTGGGGCCACTGGCCGAGCAGTTCCGGGGCCTCAAGCCGCCCCGCTTCCCCAGCATATTCGAGACCCTGATCACTGCCATCGCCTGCCAGCAGGTCACCCTGGCATTTGGCCTGCGCCTGCTCAACCGGCTCACCGAGGCATTCGGGGCGCCCGCACCCACCGGCCACCGCGCCTTCCCCCAGCCTCAGGACCTGGCGGGGGTGGATGAGGAGGCCCTGCGCGAGCTCAGCTTCAGCCGCCAGAAGGCCCGCGCCATCCTCGGCATCGCCCAGGCCGCCGCCGACGGGAGCCTGCTGCTGGAAGGGATGGAGGCGTTAGATGACGCCGCGGTTATGGAGCGGCTTACGGCCCTGCGGGGCATCGGCCGGTGGTCGGCGGAGTACGTGCTGCTGCGGGGGCTGGGGCGACTGCACGTCTTCCCCGGTGACGACGTGGGCGGGCGGGGCAACCTCCAGCGTTGGTTGGGGCTGGAGGAACCGCTGAACTATGAGGGCGTGCAGCGGATGGTGGCGCCCTGGCAGCCCTACGCCGGGTTGGTGTACATGCATCTGCTCCTGTGGCGGCTGGATGAGCAGGGGCTGATTGAGCCCCGATAAGGGGCAAGGAGAAGACCATGATCGTTAGCAAACGAGTCTATGCTAGCAAGGAGGCTGACGGCACTAGACGGTTGCTGGTGGACCGCGTTTGGCCTCGGGGCCTCAAGAAAGAAAGCCTCCACTTGGACGCCTGGATTAGGGAAGTAGCGCCCAGCGACGAGCTGCGCCGCTGGTTCGGCCACGACCCGGCTAAGTGGGACGAGTTTCGGCGCCGCTACTTCGCCGAGCTCGATGCCATGCCCGAGGTATGGCAACCGATCCTGGAAGCAGCGAAGAAAGGTGACGTGACCCTTCTGTTCGGCGCCCGGGATGAGGAGCACAACCAGGCCGTCGCCCTGAAGGAGTATCTGGACGCCAAGCTCGAACAAGCCAACTGACCCCTCGCTGCAGACTGCCTACCCCTAAAGCTGGGACGGCAGTCTGCCTATATTAACCCGGTCGCATCCTACGCCTTGTAATATCATTGCAGTCAAGGATTGCGCTATGGAAGCAGGGGTGAACCTGGGGAGCGAGGTCCGAAAAGCGGTCGAAGGCGCCGCTATGCCGCGACGCAAGCGGGGGTCAGCGCGGGTTCACGCTGCCTTGGGTGCCGGCATCGTGCTCATGATAGCGTGTGTCAGCGTTGCCATCTTCTACCTGCGCTCCCGGGAAGCGATTGCGGGGCTGGTGCACGAGTTCAAGTCCAACCGTTCGGCGGCAATGGCGGCAGCACTGGCTTCCATCGGTGAGCACTCGATCACCTTGGCCACCGACTACTCCATCTGGGACGAGGCGTGGGATTTCATCGAGCGGCCTGATCCCGAGTGGGCTGCCGACAACCTGGCCCACCTAGACGACGAACTCCAGTTCGACTACGTCGCCCTCCTCAATCGCGAGGGCGATTATGTCTACCAGGACGGACTGCTGGCGAGCTTCCCCGACTGGCGTCGCCAAGACCTACTGCAGCCGGTGCTCGATCAGCTCCAGCAGCAGCCAGAAGTGCAGTTCATCGCCTACCTGCCCGAGAACGGCAAGCTCCACTGGATAACTGGCGCCAGGGTAGTGCATTCCGAGGACTCGGCGCGAACGGGCCCGTACAACGGTTACTTTATCGTTGGCGACACCATGGAGGATTCCGACCTCGCCCACCTTGAGGCTGTTACCGGGGTTAGGGGGCTGAAGGTCCACTTGGGGGATCCCGGGGTCGAGGAGGCGATGCTGCAGGATACGCTCGTCCTCGAGGATTACATCGGGCCCCAGAGCGTTGTCCTGCGCTACGACAACTACCTGCCCCTGGCCGAGCACCAGCTCAGTCGGTGGCGATACCTTTCGCGCCTCAGTATCGGCGCCATAGTGCTCGCCATCCTGACCACCTTCGTGATCTGCCACGTAGTGTTCGTGGCTCCGTTCCTGAAGCTATCGGGTGCTATCGCCCGATTCGCTCGTACGGGCCAATGGAAGGCGCCCACCCTCCGGTTCAGTGAGTTCGAGACGGTGGCGACCGCCCTGACTTCGGCCATCGAAAGCAGCGCCGAGGCCCAGGCGCAGTTGGTGGCAGAACGCGACCACCTTGACCAGCGGGTGAAGGAGAGAACGGAGGAGCTAGCCCGAAGCGAGCAACGGTATCGGGCCATCATTGAAGACCTGCCGGTGCTGATATGTCGCTTCGGGCCTGGCCGGCGGATCACCTTCGTCAGCCAGAACTATTGCACCTACTTCGGCAGGACGGAGGAAGAGATCCTGGGAACCGACTTCCTGGAGTTCGTTCCTCCGGAGGACCATCAGACCGTGGTGGACCACTTGGCCACCCTGGGGCCCAACCGGGCCGTAGCCACCTTTGAGCACCGAGTGGTGGCCGGGGACGGCAGCGTCCGCTGGCATCGCTGGTCCGATCGGGTCATCCTGGGCGACGATGGGGAGATACTCGGCTATCAGTCTGTGGGCCAAGACATCACCGAGACGCGGCTGCTGGAGTCCCAGCTGCAGCAGGCGCAGAAGATGGAGGTGGTGGGACGCCTGGCGGGCGGTGTCGCTCACGACCTGAACAACCTGCTCACTGTGATAGGCAGCAACGCCGGCTTCGCCCTGGATGGGATTGGTCGCAACGCCGACGAGGCGCGCGAAGACCTGCAAGAGGTCCTCAAAGCCGCGGAGCGAGCCAAGAACCTCACCCAGCAGCTGCTCGCCTTCTCCCGCCGCCAGATCATCACGCCCGAGATCCTGGACCTCAACACGCTGATACTGGACATGGACAAGATGCTGCGCCGGCTCATCGGGGAGGACATCGAGCTGGTGACCATCCTGGCGGAGAACTTGGGTCTGGTGCGGGCGGACCGGGGGCAGATGGCACAGGTGATCCTGAACCTGGCAGTCAATGCCCGAGATGCCATGGACTCGAACGGTATCCTGACCATCGAGACTGCCCGGGCCCATCTGGACAAGAGCGATACTCTCAAGGACCGGGACGTCATACCGGGCGAGTACGTGATGCTGGCCGTGAGCGATAACGGGGTCGGGATGAGCGACGAGGTCAAGGCGCACCTCTTCGAGCCCTTCTTCACCACCAAGGAGCTGGGCAAAGGGACGGGGCTCGGGCTGGCTACTGTCTACGGCATCGTCAAGCAGCATAACGGGCACATCTGGGTCTACAGCGAGTTGGGCAAGGGCACTACGGTGAAGATCTACTTGCCCCTGGTGGAGGAAGACGTTCCGATAGAGCCCCGCACGGAGAAGAAGGAGCTGAAGCCGACTGAGGGGAAGGTGGTGCTCGTAGCTGAGGACGAGCCGGCCGTCAGGTCGGTTACCGTGCGGATGCTGCAAAGACTGGGGTACCGGGTGATGGTGGCGTCCAATGGCGATGAGGCCCTGCGCATCGCCGACCAGTACGTCGGGCCTATACACCTGCTGCTCACCGACGTGGTGATGCCTCACATGAGCGGGCGCGAGTTGGCGGAAGCCCTGCGGCGCCGGCAGCCGGCGGTCAAGGTGTTGTACGTGTCCGGCTACACCGACAACGACATCCATCACCACGGGGTGCTCGATGAGTCGGTCGAGTTCCTGCCCAAGCCGTTCACCAGCGAGGTCCTGGCCCGGAGGGTGCAGGAGGTGCTGGGCGAGGCGGCGGGGTGAGGGGTAGTGCGAAGCCGGCGTCTTTCTGCCGGCGGAGCCCCGCCCTTCCGGATCACAGGGGGGTTTAGGCCCCGGCCTGCTCCCCTCCGCTACACCTTGCTTTACGCCGCTCCTGACTACTCCCGCCAGTCCACCACCACGCCCAGGTACTCGTCCCGCTCTTTGGCCAGGTGCTCGAACATCTCCGCGCACTCGCTCGCCTTCACCTGGTGCGTCACCGCTCCCTGGAAGCTCAACCGCCCGTGCCGGATCAGCTCCCAGCCGGCCTGGATGCTGCGGGCCGTCGTCCCAGGGGTGGTACGAGTTCTCCTGCTCTGCCGCCGTGCGGGAGTCGACGCCGATCACGCTGATGCCGCCGCGGCGGATGTCGTTGTAGGTGTCCAGCTCCACCGTCCCCCGTGGGCTGCCCAGGATCACCACAGGCGGAGTGCGCCATCTGGGCGCGAGCGAATCTCATACCAAATGGGGGCTTGACGGGGACCGCCGGAGCCTATACAATACCAAACCGATAGGAATTGCGGACTTACGTTAGCGATTGCGTTAGGAGGTCAGTCGTGCAGGCTACCGAAGTGCTGAAGACAGAACACAGAGCCATCGAATTGATGCTGCGGATATTGGACAACGTCTCCGACCGGTTGGAGCGCGGGGAGACGGTGGATACGGGTGACCTGGAAGCGATGGTGGAGTTCATCCGGGTCTTTGCCGACCGTTGCCACCACGCCAAGGAGGAGGACCACCTCTTCCCGGCCATGGAGAAGGCGGGCATCCCCAGGGAGGGTGGCCCGGTTGGGGTGATGTTGTTCGAGCATGACCGGGGCCGGGAGTTCGTCCGTGGTCTGGCCGAGGGTATCTCGCGCCTGAGCCAGGGTGACACAGGAGCGGCCGCCCAGGTGGTCCGCAATGCCCGTGGATATGCCAATCTCCTGCGCGAGCACATCAACAAGGAAGACAACATCCTCTACGAGATCGCCGATGCCCAGCTGAGCCATGAGGAGCAGGCGCGGCTGGTGGAGGAGTTCGAGCGGGTGGAAGAGGAGCGCGTGGGGGCCGGCAAGCACGAGGAGTTCCACGAACTCCTGCACCGCCTTCGGGATCGTTACCTGGCCTAAGCCGGCCCCGCTGCCCTTGAGGGGGCGGCGTGCCCTCGGGTATGATGGCGGCGTGACAGGCAACCGTGCTGGCCCGGTGCCAGTTGAGGCACCGGGCCGGGTCTGGAGGCGTTTTGATGAAGGAGTTAGTGATCTTGGGCGGGGGCCCTGCCGGCATGGCGGCCGCCATCTACGCGGGCCGGTATCGGCGCGATGCTGTGCTGCTCACTGAAGAGTTGGGCGGCCAGCTGGCCCTCATCACCCAGCTGGACAACTACCCCGGCTTTCCCGAGGGCGTAAGCGGCCCCGTCCTGGCCGGGCTCATGCAGCAGCAGGCGGAGCGCTTCGGCATGGAGTTCCGCTTCGGCCGCGCCCGCAGTGTGGACTTTTCCCGCCGGCCTCTGGCTCTATCCACCGATTCCGGCGATATCGAGACGCAGGCTCTCATCATCGCCACCGGCACTGCCCCCCGTAAGCTTCAGGTGCCGGGCGAGGACAAGTTCCTGGGCCAGGGCATCTCCTACTGCGCCACCTGCGATGGGTTCTTCTTCCGAGGTAAGGAAGTGGTCGTGGTGGGCGGCAACAACTACGCCGTGGAGGAGGCGCTCGCCCTGACCCGGTTTGCCACCCGCGTCACCATGGTCCCGGAAAGAGAGGGCCTGTGGGCGGTGCCTGAGCTGCAAGAGCGGGTCGCCCAGCACCCGCAGGTGGAAGTGGTGCCCAATGCCGAGGTGATCGAGGTGTTGGGGGATGACTCCGTCGCCGGCCTAAGGGTACGTGACCGCGCCACCGGCGCCGAGCGGGATATCCCGACACAGGGACTCTTCGTATATCGGGGTCGCACACCTAACACCGGCTTTCTCGGCGGTCAGCTGGAGCTGGACGAGCGCGGGTACATCGTGGCCGACGAGTTCGGTGTGACCGCCGTCCCCGGCGTGTTCGTGGCCGGGTCGGTACGCCGAGGGACGGAGTCCCAGGTGGCCACGTGCGTGGGCTCGGGGGTTGTGGCTGCGCTGAGCGCGGAGCGGTTCCTGGCCGGGTAGACGGGCCGCTCCTAGCGGATGCTCACCTCCCCCACCCCCGTCTCTACGGTCAGGTCTACCCGGTTAGGGGCCATCGCATAGTCTGGGGACTCGTAGGTGCCCGCGCTCACCCGCTGGAAGCGGTGGGCGACGTTGATCTCGGCCAACCCGGCGCTGGTTTGAATGCGGGCGGCCACCCCCTCCGGAATTCGCACTACGGTCGAGGCCGCGCCCGAGCGCACGGAAGCTCGGGTGTGGCCGGCGGCCGCGGGCAGGGTGACCTCGGTGGAGCTGGCCCCGGTGTCCAGCCGCAAGTCGGTGACATTGAGCTCGGACAGGTCCAAGCGCGTGGAGCTGGCCCCCGTCCTCACCTCCAAGGCCAGAGGTACCTCCGGGTTGAGGGCCAACTCCCAATCCAGGAGGCCGCGCGGTCCCGTCCACAGCCAGGGCACTGCCAGCCGAGGGTAGACCTGGGTGGGTACGCTCAGGTCTACGTCAAGGAGATCCCCTTGGAGGCGGGAGTCTTGCTTGACACCGCCGCTGAACCGGCCCGCCAGCAGGACGCCGGGAGCGGCGCCTGCTCCGACTCGAAGTTGCCCGGCCCCGTGGTTGATCCGCACCGTGGCCCGCGCCGCGCCCTGAAGAGGAATGCTAGCCTCCTCCACCGGGATCTGCTCAGGGCTCACCAGCACCCCCCACAGCAGCCACACGCCCAAGCCGATGAGGAAGAGGGGCCAGAACAGCGACCAGACGTCCACCCGGATGATTCCCAGATTGCTCAGAAGCAGCAGAAGCCCGGCCAGTACCAACAGACCACCCCAGAACACCCCGCTCCTTCTCATTGCCGACCTCCGTGAGCTGCTGCTCCGTGTCTCCGTGCCCCTGT
>JBMNTK010000050.1:0-20069 GCA_050945695.1 Anaerolineae bacterium
CAGAAGCCGAATCCTCGACCTCCCACGGGGTTGGCGTAGCCAGGGACGCCGTAACCGGCGCAGTAGCCCGCCCCTCTGCCTGTCATGGGCCCCATACCCTGGGGTCCTGTTCTATCGCCTCTTGGCATGTTGCACCTCCAATTCCACCATCTCGACTCTTGAGATCACCAACGTCTCCGACCACGGCCACCGCCGCGTCCACGACCCGTCCCGAGGCCTAGACCGGCCCCGAGACGCCCGAAGAACCGGGGCACACCACTGAAGAACCGGCCTCCGAGTCCGGCATACCCCGCCGGCCTCTGGCCCGGCTGGTCCGGCAAGCGTACGGCGCAGTACCCCCGCGCCCCGCCAGTCATGGGACCACTACCTCTAGGTCCAGTACCATCGAAACCAGGCATGTCACTCACCTCCATGAGCAGTCAGCAAACCCGAATGTCAGAGAACGTCACCCGTCGACCGACTTGTCGTACTCCTCCAGGAACCGGTGTAGAACACGATCGGTGGCCCGAAGCTGGCTCACCCAGGTGCGCAGCAACTCCTCTCCCTGGCGGGTGATACGGTACACTCGTCGAGGGGGACCGAGTGAGCTCTCGGTCTCTCGGTCCGAAACCACCATGCCCTCGGCCTCAAGAGAGTCGAGGGTGCGGTAGACCGTACTGGCGTCCACCGGGTACTGGTCGAAGCCGATGCTTGCCAGCCCGTTCATGAGGTCGTAGCCATGGCCGGCTCCACGCCGAAGCAGAAGCAACAGGGCAGGCTGCACGAAACCTCTGATCTGTCCAGGGCCTCCGCCTCTGCCACCTCGCCATCCACCTCTGCGCCTCACCCGGCCAACTCCTCGATCCTATGGTCGACTAGTGGCGTTCCACTAGATGCATATCGCAACTAGATAATAGCACGTAGATGGCCCCGTGTCAACAGGCATCTGGACGCAGTTGGAGGGCTGCCGGGCGACAGGTACCTGCCTCAGGCCGCTCGAGTTGACCGAACGGCGGCACAGCGGCACAATCGGGAGCGGCGCGTTGGCGCCAACGGGACAGGAGGCGCCGGCCTGGTCGAGGGCCAGCCTCCACCCGAGCAGAACCACACGCAGGGGCCCGAGCGTGGCCCCAGAGGTAGGATTGGACATTGGAGACAGGTTTGATGCGAGATCCGGTGCCAACCGCGGCCGCCCAGGGCGCCATGGCCCCCGACGTCCTGGCGGGCATACCGCCGCACGAGCGTATGCTGCTCCTGCCTCACTGCCTGCGACCCAGCGAAGGTTGCCCTGGGCGCATGACCAAACAGGGATTGGACTGCAGCCGCTGTGAGCGCGAGGACTGCGCCATCTGGCGGATCCTCCAGGAGGCGACCGCGCTTGGCTACACCAACGTCTGCGTCGCCCCGGGTGGTCGCCTGGCAGTGCGGCGCGTCATAGAGACCCAGCCCCAGGCAGTCATCGCCGTTGCCTGCGACAAGGAACTCAGAGAGGGTGTAGAGGCGCTGCAGACCGTGGACTGGCCCTCTTCGCCCCCACCGGTCATACAGATCTCTCTCCTGAGAGATGGCTGCGTGGACACTGCCGTTGACATGCAGGTAGTACGTTCGTTCCTATCTGCCTAGGGACCGACCATAGCCCCTGCAGGTAGACCAGCACCTCAGCCCCTACCCCGCTGTTTACTTGCACGCCAGACCATCAGCTGGCTGGTCCGCAGGGGAACCGCCCCGTGGATCAGCTGGCGGTCCCCTGCTAGACCCCTAGGTGCTTGCCTAGACCTTGGCAGACAGCTGTTAGGAGAGAACCGTGGATCAAGCGCAGTTAGGGATACCGTTAACACTGCTCAACTGGCTTCTGGTTCTGGCCCCGATAGTGGTGCTGCTGGTGCTTCTGGCCGTGTTTCACTGGGCGGCACCTGACGCCGGCGCCCTGGGGATGTTCACCGCCGCCGTCATCTCTCTCCTGGCCTTTCGCACGCCGTGGATGACGGTCGCCGTCGCCGGGGCCAAGGGCGTATGGGACGCCGTCTTCATCCTGTACGTGGTGTGGGCGGCCCTGATCCTGTATCAGGTCACCCGGCGAGCGGGCGCGTTCGCGGCCCTGCGGCAGGGGATCATGCACTTCAGCCGCAACGAGCTGTTCCTGGTGATGGCATTCGGCTGGGTCTTTGCCTCCTTCCTGCAGGGAATAGCCGGCTTTGGCGCCCCCATAGCGGTGGTGGCACCGCTGCTCGTGGCCCTGCGGGTCCGCCCCGTATACGCGGTAGTCATCCCCCTCATCGGACACGCCTGGGCCAAGATGTTCGGAACCCTGGCCGTCGGCTGGTTGGCCACGCTGGCGGTGGTGGATCTAGAGAACGCCACCGAGAGTGCATTCCAGTCCGGCATCCTCCTGTGGATACCCAACCTCGCCGCCGGCTTCACCATCGCCTGGTTCTACGGCCGCGGCCGGGGAATCGCCCACGCTTGGCCGCTGGTGCTCATCATCTCGCTCCTACAAGGCGGTGTGCAGCTGTTGCTGACCCTCTGGGATCCTGTCCTGTCGGCGTTCCTGGCCGGCACGGTAGCCCTGCTCGCCCTGTATCCGCTGTCCCGCTGGAAGCGGTACTCCGAGCCGGCTGCGGACATCGAGGAGCGGCCGGCGATGGCCGAAACGGCCCAGGCGGCGGACGTCGAGGGGGAACATGCACCTATGGGGCTGGCGATGGCGGCCCTGCCCTACGCCGTGCTCACCTTCGTGGCCATCCTGGTCTTGGTCGTCCCGCCGATCAAGAGCGCTCTGGCCCAGTTCGAGATCGGTCTGCCCTTCCCGCAGGTGCAGACAGGCTACGGGGTCGTCCGCGAGGGTGAAGACCCCTACCTGCCCTTCTCGCCCTTGACCCACCCGGGCACCTTCCTGCTGGTGGCCTCCCTCGTCGGCTGGGTGGTCTACCGCGCCCGGGGATACTACGCCCAGTATCAGGAAGGGCTGGGTGAGAGACCGAAGGGATTCTGGTCCGACCTGGCCGAGGACGCCGTACCGTCCTCGGTGTCTGTGATCGCCTTCCTGGTGATGAGCAAGCTCATGGATCACTCGGGCCAGACCCACCTACTGGCCCTAGGCATCAGAGAGGTGGCTCCGCCCACTGTATACGCCTTCGCTGCCAACTGGATCGGGGTCCTGGGAGCCTTCATGACCTCCAGCAGCACCTCGTCCAACATCCTCTTCGCCCCCATCCAGCAGACGGTGGCTCAACTGGAAGGGCTGACCGAGCCCACCATCATCGCCGCCCAGAACGCGGGGGGTGCCATCGGCAACGTCATCGCCCCGGCTAACCTTGCCCTGGGCACGGGAACGGCCGGCATCATCGGCCGGGAAGGCGAAGTGCTCCGCCGCGCCCTTCCCTGGACGATCGCGGTGGCCACCCTGGTCGGCCTGGCCACGATACTGCTCAACGGCCGGTACCTAGTCTAGAGGGGGCTGCATGAGTAGGCTGACGTTTCTCGGACTGGCATTCGTGCTTCTGCTGCTGGTGCTGCCGCTGGTGAGCCTGGGAACCACCGGCAACACCGACATACTCTGGTGGTTGGGGCTCGCCTTCCTGGCGATCGGAGGACTCCTTCCCCCCATCTCCAAGTTCGTTGCTGAGCGAGCAGCGCCGCCCCCGGGCGAAGGCCCGGAGCCCGGCCCCTGACAGGGGCCTACCGACGCAGAAAGAGCCCCCGTGGCCAGGCCACGAGGGCTCGCTGGTGTGCCGGAGCCGACGCCTACCGGTACTTGCTGAGGAACTCGAGCGTCTGCCTGCCGGTCACGTTGATGGCAGCGCTGTCAGCGGCGCAGGTGACGAACAGGAACCCCTTGTCCAGCCAGCGCTCACCGGCTACGCCCCCGGCGATCCCCGGGACCTTGCCGGTCTTGTGGCAGGCCTCCAGCACCCGCATGATGGCGTCCTCGTGCTTCTGGCGCCCCGAGTCGGTGGTCAGGTCGAGCCCCAGGGAGTTGGCCAGGTCGGCCGGCCCGATCCAGGTCCCGTCTATGCCCTCGGTGCTGAGGATGGCCTCCACGTTCTCCAGGGCCTCAGCCGTCTCGATCTGCACCGCCAGGAAGAGCTCCTCGTCAATCCAGCGCTCGTAGTTGGGCACGCCGTGGAAGCCGGTGCCAAAGCCGCCCTGCGAGCGCCCTCCCCGGGGCGGGAAACGGGCGGCAAAGGCCGCCCTCTGGGCCAGCTCGGCGTTGTTCACCATGGGGATCACCAGCCCCATCGCCCCCCGATCCAAAAGGCTGCCGATGGCGTAGAACTCATTGACCCGCACCCGAGCCATGGGTATGGCCGGGCCCAGGCTGATGGAACGGAAGGCGGCGGTGGCGGTATCGAGCGACCAGTTGCCGTGCTGGCAGTCCACCAGGACGAAGTCCCAGCCCTGCAGCGAGTAGAGCTCGCCGGCGATCGGGCTGCCCAACGTGATGGCCGCACCTAGAGCAGGCTTGCCTTCGAGCATCTTGCGCTTGGCGGTGTTGACCTTCATGTAATATTCCTCCGAACCCGGGACTGGTCCCGGCCAGCTAGCGTCAGGCGTAAGCCATCGGCAGTGGCAGCGAGACCGCAGTCCCGCTCGCCGACGACAGCAGCCCTGCCTCTAGTATCTCCTGAGCGTCCCGCCCCACCTCGGCGCTGCACAGCCCCGTGATGGGCTCCTCTCGCGCGATGTGGCTGAGGAAGTAGGCGGTGGCGTTCACAGCGTCCTGCGGCAGCGGTGGCACCTCAACTTCCCTGCCCCGGTCATGGTCGCGGTCGGCCAGGAGCACCTTGCCGTCACGGCCGGGCTCTATCAGCAGCGTCCCCTCAGTGCCGTAGATCGCGGTCACGTAGGAGGTCAGGTGGCCGATCTGGCTCCAGGAGGCCTCCGCGATAGCGATGGCCCGCGGCCACTGCATGACGATCACCGCGTTGTCGTCCACCAGGACGTACTCCTTGACCAGGCGGCCCACCGTGCCCGTTACCCGGCTGGGCTGGCCCAAGAGGTGGCGCGCCAGGGCCGCGCCGTAGGAGCAGTAGTCCGCCAGCGCCCCGGCTCCGTTCCGCGCCGGGTCGTAGAGCCAGTCGTAGAAGTACGGCGAGCAACCCAGCTCCTTAGGGCCCCCGTGCGCCGCCCGGTACCGGGTCTGGAACAGGCGGCCGATCTGGCCCGACTCGGCCATGGTCAGGGCGTGCTGGAACCCCGGCCACCAGGCAAACGGCCAGTTGACCATCAGCTGGACCCCCGCTCTCCTCACGGCGGCCAGCATCCGGTCCGCGCCCAGAAGGTCCGCGGCCAGGGGCTTTTCCACCAGGCAGTGCAGCCCCCGGTCTGCCGCCATCTCCACCAGCTCCACCGACTCGGCGTTGTCGGCGTACACGTAGACGGCGTCCAGCTCCGTCTGCTCCAGCATGGCCTCATAGGAGTCATAGGCCGCGACCCCGTACTCCGAGCGCACCCTGTCCAGGAGCGGCGGATTCGGGTCCGCCACCGCCACTAGCTCACCCAGGTCGGACGCCCGCAGGTCAGCCAGGTTACTCCAGATGTGGTCGTGGGTCAGTCCCAGCGCTCCAACCCTGAGCTTAGCCTTCATCTCAGCCTCCTTACCGATCGAAGAACGGGAACAGCCGCCAGAGGCCGTCCTCGGTCACGCGCCCACCGTACTCACCGAGCTCGAAGGATTCGCAGTAGCGCACCTGCGCCCCCCTCTCCTCGCCATACAGGCGCTTGAGCAGCTTCCGGCAGCGGTCGGCCTCCCGAGCCATCCGTCCCAGGCGTTGAGCAGCCATCCACTGGCGACGCGCCTGCCGGTCCTCGGGCAGGGTGTCCAGCGTGCCGTGGTTATAGGGCAGCCACTCGTAGAACTGGGACTCATGGCAGTCGAGCATATCTATCTTCACTTCGGCCACGTCGTCCACATCCACCGCCACGTCGGGCGTGTGCGGATAGGGACGCATGAAGTCGTCGTTCCAGTAGGCGATCACCGGGTTGTACTTAAGGTGGGGCGTGAGCGCCTGCACGTTGGGGATGGTCACGGTGTAGGCGGCGTCCTGCACCAGCTGAGCGGTGTAGCGATGGTCGGGGTGGTAGTCGTTGGGCCGGTTGGTGACCACCAGGTCTGGCTCGTACTCGCGGATTATGTTGACCACTGCCCACCGGTTCTCCAGCGTCGGCATCAGCTCAGCGTCGTGGTTGTCCAGGATCTGGTACTCGATCCCGGCCAGCTCGGCCACTCGCTGTGCCTCCTGGTAGCGTCGCCTGGCCAGGGGCCCGCCCCCCTCAAAGTAGTGGCCACCGTCGCCGTTAGTGAGGGAGACGAACTTGACCCGATGCCCCAGCCGCACGTACTTGGCGGCGCAGCCGCCGAAATGGTAGTCGCAGTCGTCGGGATGAGCCCCGATCACCAAGATCCGAAGCGTATCGGACATACTCTCCTCCGAGGTGTATGTGATCTCCGTTGCAGGAGCCCCATTGCTGCAGGATCGGTCGGCCGGGCGTCAAGCGCGCCCGCGGCCCGTCAGCACATCCAGGGCAGACGAGATGTCGAAAGGTGTGCGCTCCGGGTAGTGCGGGTAGGCCCCCACCTCGGCGACCAGGTAACCATCGTAGCCGAGCTCTCGGCAGGCATCTAGGACGGCAGGCCAGTTGACGTCACCTTGCAGCAGCATCACCCCCGCCTGCCCCCGCGGGCCGACCTTCACGTCCTTCACGTGTATCTGCCGCAGCACCGGCCCCAGGATGCGCAGCCACTGCTCGGGCCAGCCCTGGCCCAGGTGCAGGACGTTGCCGACATCGAAGTAGGCGCGCACGTAGTCGCTGCCCGCCGCCAGGATGAAGTCGCGCATCTCCAGCGGGCTCTGGAGGAAGCGGTTGCCCACGTTCTCCACGCAGATGTACACGCCCAGTTGCTCAGCCCGGGGCGCCGCCCGGCGCAGCGCCTCCAGCGCCCGGTCATAGGCCACGTCGTAGGGCATGTCCTCCGCTACCCGCCCGGGCACGTACAGGAGGGTGCTCACCTCCAGGGCATTGGCGATTTCAAGCATCCGCTCCAGGGCTTTCACCCCCTGCTCCCAGACCCCGGCATCCGGGCTGGTGATGGGGAACTGGTTGGTGTAGGGGCTGCCGAACATGGAGCAGATCTCCATGCCGCGGGCCGATATCCGGCGGGCGATCTCGGCGAGGTCGGCGGGGCGGCTCTCGGCGTGGAGCTCAGTCTGCCCAGGCCGGTCAACGATCAGCTCGTACCCGTCGAACCCGGCCTGCTGGGCAAGGTCCAGCCGTTCGTCCAAGGAGAGGCTGTCGGCAAAGCTGGCGTGGCAGATGCCCTTCTTCATGGGACCCCTCGCTTCAGTGTGTTGTTGGCCGATGTGGGCCGTGTCAGCCAGAGCTTAGCGCAAGCGAGGCCTGCCGCCTAGAGCGGGAGGGAGTTCACCGCAGAGATCGCAGAGACCGCGGGGAAAACTCAGAGAAGGGAAGGATGGAATGGAAAAGCAAGCCAGTACGAGGCAGGCTAGTTCGTGTTCCTTTCAACACTCTGAAGGCCGTTCAAAGCCTATGAAACAGCCTATCCTTCCCAGTCGTTTTCTCTGTTCTTCCTCTGCGCTCTCTGCGATCTCTGCGGTGGAATCCCTTACCCCTTGACCCCGCTCACTACCACTCCCTGGATGAAGATGCGCTGGGCGAAGAAGAACAGCAGTATGCAGGGCAGCACCGTCACCAGTGAGGCGGCCATGAGTAGGTCGTAGCGGGTGGCCCGGAAGGCGTTGAAGCTCTGCAGGCCCAGGGCGATGGTGAAGTTGCGCTGGTGGTGGAGGTAGATCAGGGGACCGAAGAAGTCGTTGTAGGCCCACATGAAGTGGAAGATCGCCAGGGTGGCGATGGCCGGCTTGGCCAGGGGAAGCAGTATGCGAAAGAGGATGCCCATAGTGCCGCAGCCGTCCATCTTGGCCGCGTCGTCCAGCTCGAGCGGTATGGTCATGAAGTACTGCCGCAGCAGGAAGACGTCGTAAGCCCCGGCGAAGAACGAGGGCACGATCAGCGGCTTGAGGGTGTCCACCCAGCCCAACTTGCTGAACAGGATGTAGGTCGGGATCAGGGTTACCTGGTTAGGGAGCATGGTGGTGGAGAGGAGCAACAGGAATAGGAAGCTCAGGCCCGGAGCGCGGAAGCGAGAGAAACCATAGGCCACCAGCGAAGTGGAGATGAGCATGCCCGCCATGGACCCGAAGACCACCTTGGCGGTGTTGACCGCATAGGTGCCGAAGGGAACCGACGTCAGGGCCTCGGTGTAGTTCTCCCAGCGGAACCGCACCCGCTCCACCGGCCGCGCCAGGTTCACGTTCACCTCTACCGTCCGCGACAGATCGTCCGGCTCGGCGAAGATCCCCGTTCGCTGCACCTTGTCCAGCATCACCAGCTGGCGCGTCTCCTCGCCCAGCTGCACCTCGTACAGAGGGTACTCCTCCTCGTCCACGGTCACCCTCACCTGCTCGGTAGGGATCCATACCGGCGGGAACAGGTCTATCTGGGACAGAGGCTTAAGTGACGACGAGATCATCCACACCAAGGGGAACACCATGACCACTGCCCCCAGGCTCAGGGCTGTGAGCGCGGCCAGCTGCCCCACCAGCTCGCGTCGTACCCGCAGCGTCCTCGCCCGGCGGATGGGCTTCTCCGCAGCCTTTGCTACCGCCATCAGGCTCTGCCTCCCCTCAGTTGACCCTCGTAGTACACCCACGCCGTCGAGCTACGGAAGATGAGAAGCGTCAGGAACAGGATGATGACGAACAGCACCCAGGCCAGGGCGGCGGCGTAGCCCATCCGGAAGTACCGGAAGGCATTGTTGTACAGATGCAGGTTGTAGAAGAGGGTAGCGTTGTTGGGCCCGCCCTGGGTCATCACGTAGGCGTTGGTGAAGTACTGAAAGGTGGCGATGGTGCCCATTACCAGGTTGAAGAACACCACCGGCGAGATCATGGGCAGGGTGATATACCGCAGCCGAATCAAGGCCGAGGCCCCGTCCACCTTGGCGGCGTCGTAGAGCGCCGTGGGCACCGACTGCAAGGCGGCCAGGTATAGCACCATCCCCCCACCCGCCGCCCACAGGCTCATGATAGCCAACGAGGGCAGGGCCCAGTGAGGGTCGGCCAACCAACCCGGCCCGCTGATACCCACCAGGCGCAGGGCCCAGTTGAGCACACCAAAGCGCGGGTTGAGGACGTACTGCCACAGCACCGCCACCGCCACCCCGGAGATGACCGAGGGCAGGTAGTAGATGGCCCGCCAGACCGACAGGCCGGGCACCTTCAGGTTCAGCAGGAGGGCCACCGCCAGACCCACCGCCAGCCCGGCCGGCAGAGACAGCACCGCGTAGGTGAAGGTCACCCGGAGCGACTGCCAGAACAGGGGATCCGTGAAGAAGACCTCACGGTAGTTGCCGACGCCCCGCCAGGACAGCGGGCTGACCACGTCGTAGTTGGTGAACGACAGGACGAACGAAGCCAGCATGGGCCCTGCCGTCCACACCAGGAAGCCAATCAGCCAGGGACTGATCAGGGCATATGCCGAAAGAGCCTCTCGCCGCGCGGGCGAAGGACTCAGCCAGAAGACTTTCCGCTTCATCGGTGCATCCTCGCCGGTGCTAAGGGGGTCAGGCTGGGGGAGTGCGCTCCCCCAGCCTCATTGGGCTCAGCCCTGCTCTGCCCAGTACTCGTCCAGGTAGCCCTGGACGGTCGCCTGCACCTCGTCGAGGACCACCTGGGCGTCCTTCTGTTCCCCGGTTTGGATCCGGTCGTACCCGGCCCAGAAAGCATCCCACACCTCGCCGTAGCGCGGGATGAAGGTCTCGTGGTTGGGTATGTCTATGTAGTTGAGCGAGTCGAAGAGGACCTGCAGCTCAAGATCGGGGAACCTGGCCGACATCTCCTCCATGTGGCGGTCCTGCAGCGAGGCTCGTGGAGGGAGGGCGCCCCAGCACAGGTCGAGCCGCAGCATCTGGTCCGGCTCCATCATCCACTTCGCCACCTCCCAGGCTGCGTCCAGGTGCGCGAACTGGTTGCAGATGAGGAAGCCGTCCACGTCGCACTGAGCGAGGACGATGCCCGCGGGGCTAGCCGGGATCGCACCCACGTTCCAGTGGAATCCCAGCTCCTCCATCTCGCCCATGAGCCAGGAGTGGCACTGGTCAATGCCCAGCTTGCCGGTGTTGAAGCCAGGGGCCGCCGCCTGCGTCTGCTGCGCCGAGGGCATGATGTACCATTTCCAGATGGCATCGCTGGCCCACTGCAGACGCTCTATCCAGGCAGGGGCGTTGAAGTAGAGGGTCCGGAAGTCATCGCTCCACCCCATGTTCTCGGCGCCCCAGGCCACGGCGAGGGCGTTGAACCCGAGGCCGCAGGCGACCTCATCGTACCCCCACTGGACCTGGTCGGCGGGGTCGAAGCCGTCCTGACCGGGCGCCCTACCGCTGCCGTCCAGGCTGAGCTTGCTCGCCATCTCTACCAGGGCGTCGTAGTCCCAGCCTTCCGTCCCCCATTCCTGGGGCGGGTAGTCAACCTCAGCCGCGTCGAACAGGTCCTCGTTGTAGTAGAGGAAGCTGGGGTAGACGCCCATGACCACGCCGTACATGACCCCCTGGTACTTGCCGATCTCGGGGATGAGATCGCCGAAGTCGCTGAGGTCGTACTGGTCCCGCTCGATGTACGGCCCGATGTCCAGGTTGGTGTCGCGGAACCGGCCGGTCTGCTCCACGCCTGAAGGCATGTTGATCGCCGGTGGGGTGCCGGCAGCCAACATGGCCGCCCACTTGGTGCGGCTCTCGTCGTGGGGCACGTACATGTACTCGATAGCTATGTCGTTACGCGAAGCGTTCCACTCATCGGCCAAAGCGTTCTGGGCCGCTTGCTGTTCGGGCGCCGTCCCGGTGCCCATACCCACGAAGATAGTGACCGTGACCTTCTCCCCTGCGGTGGCAGCTGGCTGCTCCGCCGTAGCCGCAGGGGCTGCCTCCTCGCCGGCAGGCTGGGCCGGTCCCGCTGGGGTCGCGGCACCGGCGCAGGCGGCAGTAGCGGCTCCTAGGATGGTGGCGGCGGTGAGTCCTAACACCCGACGACGTGTCAACTTAGTCCCGTGCATCTCTCGCCTCCTTGTCTTCGTCGGCATCAGGAACGAGCGAGCCCGAGCTATCGCCGAGCGATGCGTGGGCGACAGCTTTTCTCGGTGGTTTTCACCTCCCTTCGCGATATCGTCTGTCAATCGAACTGCCAGCGAGTATGGCGGGTCCTATCATGCCTGTCAACCGCTCTTTTCATATCGCTACATGTTAGCTAGTATGCCTGCGTCGCCCCGCCAGACTTCGCCATCCTGTGATATGCCGCCACGGCTGCTGGCTTCGGCCGTGATAAGGAGGGTTGTCATGAGCAAGCTCGCCATCAACGGTGGAACGCCGGTACGGACCGCTCCCTTCCCGGAGCGCCCCATCTTTGACCACACGGAAGCGGAGGCTCTCCAAGAGACCCTGATCAGCCGTCGCTGGACCAGCGCCCCCTACGTCTTCCGCGGGGACATGTCGCTCTCGAAGACCTACCAGCTGGAACGCGCCTATGCCGCCTACCACGACTGCCAGTTCGGTGTGGCCACCGGCAGCGGCACCGATGCCCTCCAGATCGCCTACGCCGCGGCGGGGCTGGGCCCCGGTGACGAGATCATCATGCCGCCAAATACGTTCATCGCCACCGCCACTCCCGCCCTGCACCTGGGCGCCGTTCCCGTCTTCGCCGACGTGGACCCGGAGACGCTCTGTCTGGATCCGGACGCCGTCGAGGAGGCCATCACCGAGCGCACTCGGGTCATCGTGCCCCTTCACCTGGGCGGATACCCGGCCGACATGGACCGCATCATGGAGATCGCCGACCGTCACGGGCTGCGCGTGGTGGCGGACGCCTGCCACGCCGCCGGGACGGAGTGGCGGGGAAAGAAGGTGGCGGCGCTCTCTCACTTGAGCGCCTTTAGCTTCCAGCAGGACAAGCAGATCACATCGGGAGAGGGCGGCATCGTCACTACCAACGACGAGAGCCTGTACGAGCAGTGCTACGTCCTTCACAACGATGGCCGGGGACTGGGGGAACAGGGGAGCCTCTTCGTGGCTCAGGGATGGAACTTCCGCATGAGCGAGTTCCAAGCCGCCCTGCTCCTGGCCCAACTGGAACGGCTCGACGATCTGCTGAAACGGAAGAACAGAAACGCCCACCGGTTGGGGCAAGGGCTGGCCCAGGTCGGCGGGCTAGCGTGGCCGCGAGAGGATGAGCGCATCACCGCCCAAAGCTACGTGTACCCTCGCCTGCGCTACCACGCCGAGGCCTTCGATGGCCTCCCGGCAGAGGCCTTCACCGAGGCCCTCCGCGCCGAGGGCATCCCTTGCGGAGCCGGCGCCGGCTGGACGCTGTACCGGCACCCGTTGTTCGCGGAGTCCCGCTTCCGCTTCGAGAGCTCCAAGCGGATTGACTACACCCAGGTCCACTGCCCCAACGCCGAGTCCACTGCCGGCCGCTGGATCGGCTTCCCTCAGGAGGTCATGCTGGCCGACGAGCGCGCCATGGACGACTTCGTGGAGGCGGTGGCCAAGATCAAGGCCAACCTCGGGGAGCTGGTCTCGATGACCAAGTGATCGGGGTGGTCGGGGGCGCCGTTTAGCGGGCAGGCGCCCCCCGACCTGCAACCGGGCGCTGGGGTCAGGCGCGCCCGTTGCCCTCCAACGCCAGGGCCTTGATCTTGCGCCGGTCCTCGGCGTTCAGCACGCGCTTGCGTAGCCGATGGCTGGTGGGGGTCACCTCCACCAGCTCGTCGGGGCCGATGTACTCGATGGCGTCGTCGAGAGACAGGGTGATGGGCGTCTCCAGGTGAACCAGCACATCGGCGTTGGATGAGCGGTGGTTGGTCAGGTGCTTCTTCTTGGCGACGTTGACCGCCAGGTCATCCTCTCGCGAGGTCATCCCCACGATCATGCCCTCGTACACCTCCACCCCAGGCCCGATGAACAGCCGGCCCCGCTGCTGGGCGTTTTCGAGGGCGTAGGCGGTGGCCACTCCTGCCTCCCAGGCCACCAAAGAACCATTGCTGCGGCGACGGATCTCACCGGCATAGGGCGCGTACCCGTGGAAGACACTGGTGACCAGTCCCATGCCCCGGGTAGCGGTCAGAAACGCGTGACGGAAGCCCAGCAGCCCGCGGGTGGGCACGAGGTAGGTACAGCGCACCACGCCCTTGTCGTCGGTGTGCATGTCCTGGAGCTGGCCCTTGCGCTGGCCCAGCATCTCCACCACCACGCCCCAGCAGTCCTCGGGCACTTCTATCTGGACCTCATCCACGGGCTCCAGGAGCTCGCCGGTGTCCGGGTCCTGGCGCATGATCACTTCCGGGGCGCTCACCTGGAACTCGTACCCTTCACGGCGCATGGTCTCGATGAGGATGGCCAGGTGCAGCTCGCCCCTGCCGCTCACCACGAACGTATCCGCGCTATCCGTAGGCTCCACCCGCAAGGCCACGTTGCGCTCTAGCTCCCGCTCCAGCCGCTCCTTGAGCTTGCGACTGGTCACCCACTGCCCTTCTCGGCCAGCAAACGGTGAGGTGTTGACGCCGAAGGTCATCCGCACCGTGGGCGCCTCCACCACAATGGGCGGCAACCGCTGGGGGTCCTCCGGATCGGTGATGGTATCGCCGATGCCCACCTGCGAGAGCCCGGTGACCGCCACGATCTCGCCTGCGGTCGCCTCCTCCACTTCCACGCGCTCCAGGCCCTCGTGAACGAAGACCTGCGCCGTCTTCTCCAGGTGGAGTTCCCCGTTGCGATCTACTCGCGCCACCGGCACGCCGGGCCGCAGCCGCCCGGCGGACAGCCGACCCAAGGCGATCTTGCCCTTATAGGGGTCGTAGCTCAGGTTGGTGACCAGCAACTGGGTTGGGCCCTCAGGGTCCACCATGGGGGCGGGCAGCGAGTTCACGATGGCATCGAACAGCGGCTGAAGGGTCCCCACCAGCTTGTCCGGCGCCAGGCCGGCGCTGCCCTGGCTGGCCACGGTGTAGATGACCGGGAAGTCCGCCTGTTCCTCCGTCGCACCCAGGTCCACGAAGAGGTCGAAGGTGGCATTCAGGGCCCAATCGGGGCGAGCGTGGGAGCGGTCCACCTTGTTGATGACCACGATGGCGCGGTGCCCCATCTCCAGTGCCTTGCGCAGCACGAAGCGAGTCTGGGGCATGGGGCCCTCGGCGGCATCCACCAAGAGCAGCACCCCGTCCACCATGTTGAGCACCCGCTCGACCTCGCCACCGAAGTCGGCGTGGCCGGGCGTGTCTACGATGTTGATCTTCACGCTCCCGTAGCGCACGGCGGTGTTCTTAGCCAGGATGGTGATGCCGCGCTCGCGCTCCAGATCGTTGGAGTCCAGCACCCGTTCGGGCACGAACTCGTTATCGCGGAAAACGCGCGACTGGCGCAGCATGGCATCCACCAGCGTGGTCTTGCCGTGGTCCACGTGGGCGATAATGGCGATATTCCTCAGGTCAGAACGCTCAAGCATCCACTCATCCATGTCAGGTCTCGGCCGACGGTCGCCCGTCGCCGGGGCACAGAAACAGCCCCGGCGGGCAACACTGCCGGGGCTGAACGAAATGCAACTAGACAAGTATACAGCGAGGGCGGGCGCTACGCACGAACGCGAGACAAGGTGCAGGGTAGGTCAGGTGCACCTCCGAGGAGTCCACTCCCGCTCCCGTGTCGTCTTGATTGGGGCAGAGCCCTCGACTCAAGTCGGGGCTAAGGGGCCTTCGGCCGGGCGTCCGGGTTTCGCAGCAGAGCTGCGAACCTGGACTTTGGCTCTTTCTTGGGATATTGACCGGGCCAGGCGGGGCTAGATCGGGCTGCTAGGGGCCCTAAGCACGGGAAGCAGCCCCTACAGCATTGGCAAGACCCGCCAGCCACTGCTCCTTTTTGGTCCAGTCGGCCCCGGTCCCACTCCAAAGGGCTCTAAAGTCCCCGGTTCCCCACAAGGCAGCCCGGTAACCTCGCCAAAGGGTAGCCAGGGACCAGCGCCTGGCCCCCGCCCACCAGGGCCCCGGGCAGGGCGGTCCCCCAAATAGCCCCCAGGCTCGGTAGCCTGCCAAGACTAGCACCCCATACACCCAGGCCCCCCACTGCACCGACACTACCGCTGAGCGGGGGTTCCAGCACTGCTTCTGCCCTACCCCAAGCCCACTCTTCATCTCCCGATGCGCCACCTCCAGCTCCCAGCGCTGCCATACCCAACCCAGAAGCTCTCCCACCGGGTAGGGCAAGCCCCACCTACCTCCCTGCCACTTGGCCGACACTAGGTAGAAGGCGGGCTCTCGACGCACCCGCCGGGGCGCTCGCTTGCCCACCTTCCAGCTTGCCCCACCCACCACAATGAGAAACAGGGGCCTCTCCGGCACCAGCTCCCGAAGGTAGGGACCCAACACCCGATAGCGCATGCGGATGCTTCGACCCCGCACCCCCACCTCCACCCCTCCCCAGCCCCCCCGAACCCGCAGCCACTCACCGGGCTTGGGCACCTCTTGGGGACCGTACTTGCGCCTCCGACCTCGACCGGGGTAGGGCGGGGGCAGCTCCCGCAGCCGCCGGTTGCAGGCAGTGCGCACCAAAGCCAGGCTACCCTCAGGCAGGCCCCGCCAAAACCCCACCGTGTCATAGGCCCCATCCCCCAACACCAACACCTCTTGGGAGCCCCTGCCTGCCCTATCCAACTCCCCCCGCACCCAGCGCACAAAGGCAATCCCCGCCTCCCACTCCTTGGCCGGGGCCGCTTCTGCGGCGGCGGCCTTGGGGGGGAAGGCGGGCAGGAAGCGCAAGGGAATGGCCCGGCTGAAGCCCTCATGGGGTCCTAGAAGCCAGGCCCCATGCAGGAAGCGCTGGGCCCGCCCTAACCCTCTGCTGAAGGGGGCAGTGCCTGGGGCTCGGGTCCAGCCGGTGCCCGGCATCTTGCGGCTAGAGCGGGGGATATGGGTGACATCCACCCCCACTACATAGGGGCTGTCTCTATCCACATGCTCTAGGGTCTCCTGCAGAAGGCACCGGCTTAGCTTCTGCTCATCGAAGCGGGGATGACTAAAGAGCCGATACCACCCGCTCCAGTCCCCTTGGGTGAGCCCCAGGGAAAGAAGCACTTGGGTTAGGGTGTGGCGGGCAAAGGAGAAGAGCTCACCAAAGACCAAGGCCATGGCCCGCTGGTAGGGCCGCTCCTGGCGGAAGGCAGAGCGGTGAGCCAGAAGGATCTCCAGGAGCCTCTCAAGCAGGACTGGAACCTCAGCCTGAGCTGCGCTATGCTTATCCATAGGGGTGCCTCCTCCAGTTATGTCTTCTTTGCAAAGTCAACATAACCCAAGAGGCACCCCTACCTCAAGCACACTCCCCCAAAAGGCCAAAGTCCACAGGGGCGTCGTCAGACGCCCCTGTTTCGGTACCAGGGCCGGATGGCCAGCGGCCTCTAGCTGCGATTCCTGAGGGCTCGGGCGGCGAAGGCGACGCCGACCAGGGCGAAGCCGGCCAGAGGCTGCAGGAACCCGCCGAACCCGGTATCGGGCAGTTCGCCGGTGGGGACGGGGGTGGCGGTTTCGGTGGCCCTCACTACCCGGGTGGGCGTAGGCGAAACTGCCTGTTGCGCCACGAGCTCAGCCGCGGGTGTGGCTGTGGCCGATGCATCCGGGGCTGTGGGCGTCTGGTTGCCGGTCAGCCGGGCTAGGTCCGCAGTGAGCTGCGAAGCCTCTTCCCTCGCAGCGGTGGTGGTGGCGGCGATGTCCGGTGTGCCAGCCTCTTGGGCGGATACCTGGCCGAGCGAAGGTTGCGGGGTGGTGTCCGCGGACGAGGCAATGAGCATGTAGCCGCCTCCGGCCAGCAGCGCCAAGCCGGCGACGGTGATGCCGGTGGCGACGATGACGAGTAGGAGGCGACGGATCGCTCCTGATGCCGATTTCGCAGACTTAGCCATTGATCCCTCCGGATGCCTGGTTGGCGATGTTACCCGGCGTGGGCCCGGCGCCTGCCCTCAGGCGGCCCTCTGTGGCCCTCAGCCTTGATGTCAGCCCGCAGTCTCGGAAGCCCAGAGAAGGACGTCGGCCACCAGATCCTCCGGTAGGTTCGGTGGTTTAGGCTGGGGAATGACCTGCAGGTCGTCCAAACCCAGTGCCTCGGCCAACGCGGCGCCGGCAGACCCGTCGCTGTAGTCAATGACCAGGGTGTGGCCGGTGGGGTTATCCGCCACGCCTCCCTGCCACACGGTGAAGCCTGCCTGGTCCACGATCGCGGCAGCGCTGGCGAAGTTGGCATCCTGACTGCTGTTGCTGAAGAGCCTTACCTGCAATCCCTGTGCCATCTCCTCGCCGCTGGCCTCATCTCGCAGGCCCAGCTCGCTTACCAACCCGTGTATGGCTGCTTCGTTGGGAAGGAGCACGTCGGCGCCAGCCGTCGTGATCCAGGGGTAGCTGTACGTCTCGTCCAGGACGGTCAGTGACACAGCGTCGCGGTTCAGGTCGCCGAACGCTGACCACAGGCTGAACATGTCACTCACGGAGAGGTTGGTCTGGATGCAATCCCGTGCCAGCAGGAGGAACCCGGGAACCTTGGGGATGAAGTCAGGCCGGGTCACTCGATCCTGGAGGGCCTCCAGCACCTGCTGTTGCCGGCGCATACGCTCGAAGTCGCTGGAGCCGTGGCGGGTGCGCACGTACTGCAGCACCTGTTCACCGTTGAGCAGCTGGCGGCCGGCCGGGAAGTGCACCGTCATGTATTGGTTGTCCTCGGTGGGGAACTGGTAGTCCCAGATCTCGTAGGGGACGTCCACCTCCAGCCCGCCTAGGGCCTCCACGATCTTCCGGACCGCCCGGAAGTTGACGACCACGTAGCGGCTGATGGGCACGTCCAGGAACTGGGAGACGGTGTCCACAGCCGTCTGGGGGCCGGTGCCCGGCTCGGTGAGCTCGGCCACCCGGTAGGCGACGTTCACGCGTTCCTGGCCAAAGCCCGGGATGTAAACCCACAGGTCCCTGGGGATGGAGAGCACCGTCACCGTGCCATCGGCGCGGTTGGCCGATACCAGCATCATGGCGTCGGTACGGGGCGGGCCCTCGCTCCAGGTCTCGCGCTCGTCCACTCCCATGAGCAGGATGTTGGTGCGCTCCTCGCCCTTGGGTGCAGCCGGAACGGGCGTAGGCTCAGGGCGAGGGGTGGCGGTCGGTACGGCCGGCCGCGGGCTCAGCCCCAGGGTGTTGGGCGGGTTCCGCTCGGAGTAGGCGGCCAGGAGGCGCGCAGAAGACCTTGGGGCCGGTGTGGGCTTAGCCGAGGGAGTGCACGCCTCCAGTAGGATCGCTGCGAGTAGCAGAACAAGGCAAAAAAGACGGGTCCGACGAGAGGTCATAGGCATGAGCTACTTAGTCATGTTGGCGAGCGCGAAGTAGGCGGGTCGCGGATAGCCGTCAGAGCGGATCAGGCTGAAACCGGCCTTCTCGTCCGCCGGACCGGCCACCGAGGCGTAGTTCAGGTTCCACACGAACATCACCCCGACATAGCCCTTCTGTCTGGCGATCTCGAAGGCGCGGTGTTATCGGCGGCGTACTCGTAGCCCGCCGGGGGCTCCTTCTGGGATGACCAACCGAACTCGGTGAACCAGATCTGCTTGTGACCGTCGCCGTTGAGCGCCATCACGTCCCGCAGCTGCTCGAACCGGCGATAGTAGAAGCTCCAGTGACCCTTGAACTCGGTGGTCTCGGTAGTGTTAAAGGACGGAGTGTCGTCGGGCGGGTTGTTGTAGCCGCTGGGGTGGGCCCCCAGGACGTCGAAGTAGGCAGCGGCCCCGGCCGCGTACATCTGGCCCAGGTAGTGTACGTCGTCGAAGGCGAGGTACCCGTCATTGACGCCGGTGGGCGTCAGCCCGCCGCTGACCACGATGGCGGCTGGATCGACTTCCTTGATGCGCTGGTAGGCCACCCTGAGCAGCTCGACGTACTGGCCGGCCGACAGATGTCCCTTCCCGCCCCACTCGTACCAGAGGTTCTGCTCGTTCCAGATCTCGTAGGCGGCCACGTGCCCCTTGTACCGAGAGGCTACGGCGGCGATGAAGTCGCCGTAGTCGGCCGGGTTGGCCGGTGGACCGTCCACCGTGAAGTCACTGTCGGCTGGCCGGGCCCAAATCGGGGCCTTGACCACGCTGAGCAGGAGGTTGAGCCCCCGCGAGGCAGCGGCCTCGACCACCGGGTCCAGTAGATCCCAGCGGATGTTGCCCTTCTCCGGCTCCATGATCTTCCATTCCACCTGCTGCTTTACCCAGCCGAACCCCAGGTCCTGGACGGCGCCAAGCACGGCGTCGGTATCCTGGTGGATGAGGTGCACGCAGGCGCCGGGCGTGGCATTGGGGGCGACCACCACCGGTTCGGCGGTGGGCGCCGGTGTCGGAGGGGAGGTGACGGGATTGCCGTTGCCATTGGACTCCGGGACCACCAGCTTCTGGCCCGGGTAGATGAGCGAGGGGTTAGCGATCCCGTTGGCCTGACTCAGGCTGTCCACGGAGACACCGTACTGCAGGGCGATCCACAGGAGCGTCTCACCAGGCCGTACCACGTGCTCACGCGCGCCGGAAGGGGCGGGAGCGACCGGCTCCTGTCCATTGGGAATGGTGAGGGTCTGGCCGGGCTGAATCACGTTGGGGTTGGCGATGCCGTTGGCGGCGGCCAGCTCGTACAGGTCTACGCCATATAGCAGGGCGATGCTGAAGAGCGACTCCCCGTAGGTAACCACGTGCGTGCGCCCTCCACCGGCGGGCGGCGAAGGTGGGGTGTCCGGGGTGGGCGTCACGCTGGGGGGAATGACCAGGATCTGGCCTACCTGGATGAGGTGAGCGTTGGCCAGACCGTTGACCCGCAGCAGCTCCTCGACCGACACGTCGTAGAGTAGGGCAATGCTGCTTAGGGTCTCACCCCAGGAGACAACGTGCTTTCGCTCCTGGGGTTCGTCGGCTGCCGCTGCCAGCGGGGTCAGGGCCAGCGCCAAGCTGGTGGCCAGGACGACCGCGGTCAGG
>JBMNTK010000051.1:0-19832 GCA_050945695.1 Anaerolineae bacterium
GCGGCTACGGACCAACCGAGGGGACGGTGGCGGGGCCCGGACACCGGCGCGGGCCAGTGCCCAGAGCAAGGTGGGCAGGAACGACCCCTGCTGGTGCGGGAGTGGCAAGAAGTACAAGCACTGCCACATGCGCAAGGACACCGGGCAGGAGGCAGAGCCTGCTGGGGCCAAGCAGCGTAAAGGCGGATGAGGGCTACCTCTTCGCTGGACGGAGCAGAGCGCGGGCATCGCCCGCGCTCTGCTCTTTGTCCTCTGCCGTAGGGGAGCGGTGACCGCCCCGGCGAGACGGGCAAGCAGCGTCCGGACCTGGCCCGGGCCGTACCCGGATAGAACATCTGCATTTACATGATGCCGGAGTCTTGACGCGGTGTCATGAATATGCTAATGTCGGGCTCAAGGATGTGAAACTACGGTAGTGTTAGAAGAGATTAACAGTTAGTAGGCTGGCGACACACCACATGCCAGCCGGAGGATGGTAAGCATGGAAGAGCGACCTGAGTCCGATGCTGAACGTCAGCGGCGGCGCGCACAGCGCCCCACGCCCCCCGACCTCCCCCGAACGGATGAGGAGCCCGTGGGTGTCTACAACCGTCCCGGAGGTCTGACCAGCACCTCGGGCGGCGGCGGACGCGCACTGGCTGTCATACTGGCCCTCCTGGTACTCGTCATCCTCGTCTTCCTCCTCATCCAGTTCGTGCTCTAGAGCGCACTCCCCACACACAAGATCGGAGGCCATATGACCGACTCGAAGCCCACTATGGTGGTGGGCGAGGGTGGTCTGAGCGGTGCTATCGAGGCCAGGCTTGAGGCCGGCCCCGACGGGCAACCGGGCTACCTGATCCGGCTTGATAGCGGTCACCAAGTGGCGATCCCCGAGGGTCTCATGACCCTCACGGAGGATGGCACCTACCGCATACCGATGAGTCGCTCTCAGCTGGAAGCCTACGAGATCCCGGAAGGCGCCTTCACCATCGTCCTGCCGGTGGTTGCCGAAGGCTTGCGGGTGGAGAAGCGACGCTTCGAGAGCGGTCGGGTGCGGGTGAGCACGCGCGTCCTAGAGCACGAAGAGGTGGTGGAGGAGCCCGGCTTCCGGGAGGTACTGGAGATCGAACGCGTGCCCCTGGGCCGGGTGCTGACCGAGCCTGTCTCCGTCCGTCAGGAGGGCGACACCACCATCGTTCCCCTAGTCGAGGAGGTCCTGGTAACTGAGAAGCGCCTGGTCCTTCGGGAGGAAATCCGCATCACCAAGCGCCGAGAGGAGGTAAAGGAACCTCAAAGGGTAACCTTGCGGCGTCAGGAAGCTACTATCGAGCGCGTGGAGCCGGACCAGGCCGAAGTCTGAAGGCCGGGTGCACGCCCACGCTAACCACAGACACAAAGAGATGTTTGGAGGCAATTAGTGGCTAAGACTGTTGTGGCGTTATACGAGGACTTCGAGACGGCTCAAAGAGTGGTGCAGGACCTGGTCAACAACGGTTTCGACCGGAGTGACATCAGCCTGGTGGCCAGCGACGCCGAGGGCAAGTACAGCGAGCGCCTGCGGGGCGCGCGTGAGGGCCGTACGACCACGGGCGAAGCGGTGGGCACTGGCGCCGGCATCGGCGCTCTCCTAGGCGGTGGCGCTGGGCTGCTGGTAGGGCTGGGAGCTCTGGCGATCCCCGGAATCGGCCCGGTCATCGCGGCCGGACCGCTGATCACCACCCTGGCCGGGGCTGGGATCGGCGCAGCGGCGGGCGGCTTGGTCGGAGCGCTGGTCAGCGCTGGCCTGCCTGAAGAGGAGGCCCGGGCCTACGCCGAGGGCGTTCGCCGCGGCGGCACCCTGGTGACGGTCAACACCTCTGATGAGGCGGCCGACCGCGCCGCTGACATCATGCGGCGCTACTCCCCGGTGGATATCGAGAGCCGGGCGGCGATGTGGCGGCAAGAAGGCCGCGTAGGCACGGAAGAGGCGACCCGTACTACCACCACCACCGAAGAGCGCATGGCTGAGCGGCCTCGGGCAACCACTGAGGCCGAGACCACGCTTCCCATCGTGGAGGAGACGCTCCAGGTGGGCAAGCGCCAGACTCCTCGTGGGGTTAGGATCCACACCCGGGTGGTCGAGCAGCCGATCGAGGAACACATCACACTGCGCGAAGAGCACGTGGATGTGGAGCGTCGTCGTGCTGACCGGCCGCTGACCGAGGAGGAGGCGGAGCAGGCCTTCCGGGAGCGCACTATTGAAGTGTCGGCGATCTCGGAGGAGCCGGTGGTCCACAAGGAAGCGCGGGTGACCGGCGAGATCGAGATAGCCAAGGAGGCTGAGGAGCGCGAAGAGGTCGTCCGCGGCACCGTCCGCAGGACCGAGATTGACGTCGAGCGCTCCCCCGAGGAGATGAGGAGGCGGGCCGAGGAGTTCACCACCCTGCGGTCGGACCTCCAGCGGCATTACACCCAGAACCTGTCCAGGAGCGGCCGCTCCTTCGAGGACTTCCTGCCCATCTACCAGTACGGTTACGACCTGGCGACCGACCCTCGCTACCGTCACCGTGACTGGGCCCAGATCGAGGCGGAAGCTTCCCAGGAATGGGCGCGCAAGCACGCCGGGATGGGAACCTGGGACGAGATCAAGGACGCGGTGCGTGAGGGCTGGGCCCGGACGCGTGCTCGCTTGCAGTCAGTGGGCCGGTCCTAGCGTCTGGCCGAGCCAGTAACAACAGGAGCCTCCCCGCCAGGGGAGGCTCCTTCTGTTCTGCGGGGTACGCTTCCTAGTAGTCCCGGGGGATCAGATGTTCGATACGTTTGTTGAGGCGCCGAAACCGCAAGACCCCGACGACCAGGACCGCCACGCCTATCGGTATCATGGCCCAGCCGACGAGCACCGCCCACGCAGGCGCGAAGAGGTTGATGAAGGTCACTCCTGCTGCCACCAGGGCGAACCCGGTGCGGCCATAGGCCAGCAACGTCCGCTCATTAGCCAGATCGGTGCGGATGGCCGCCAGCCGGTCGCGCAGGATGGTCTCCGGCTCCTCCGGCCTCTGGGCAGCCTGTTGGGCCTCGGTCGCCTCTAACGCCATGGAAAGTCTCCGCTATCCGCCGGCGAAGCCGATGCTCTCCAGGTACTGGGAGATGGTGGTGTCGTACTCGGCGGTGTGCCGGAACGCCTTGTAGGCCAGGCGTCGCCGGGTGGCCTCGTCCAGTTCACCGGTGCTCCTGAGCTGGTCCAGAACCGTCTGGTAGTCGGTTGGGTCCACCAATACGCCGACCCGGGCGAAGTTCTTGGCGGCCGCCCGAATCAGGGCCACGCCGCCGATGTCTATCTGCTCCACGATCTCATCCAGCGTGGCGCCGGGCGTAGCGATGGTCTGGGCGAAGGGGTAGAGGTTGACCACCACCAGGTCTATGGGCCTGAGCCCCAGCCGGCTGAGCTCTTCCATGTGCTCCGGGGTAGGGCGGGCCAGCAGTCCGGCGTGGATGACGGGGTGGAGCGTCTTCACCCTGCCCCCCAGCACCTCAGGGAAGCCGGTGAGGTCGCTGACCTCGACCACCTGCAGCCCGGCCTCCCGCAGGGTGCGCGCGGTACCGCCGCTGCCGATCAGCTCTACGCCCAGGTCGGCCAGGGCCCGGCCAAGGTCCACCAGGCCGGCTTTGTCGTAGACACTCAAGAGGGCTCGTTGCACCTTCATGGGATGCGTTCCTCCGTGCTCGTGGGTGTGATGGCGGCTAGGGAGTTGGCCTCGGTCAGCTCGGTTGTGCCACTTCACCGGTGACCAGCCGGCGCAAGGCCTCGGGCAGGGCCTCGTGCTCTGTCCGGTGCACGCGCTCCTCCAGGTCCTCCACTGAGTCTTCCGGGTTGATGGGGATGCACCGCTCCAGGATCACCGGCCCCTCGTCCACCCCCTCATCGGGGACCAGGTGCACCATCAGGCCAGTGTGACGGATCTGACCCTGCTGGTAGGCCTCCCAGGCGCGCTGGATGGAGTTGGTGCCGGGGAACTGCCCGGGCAGGGCGGGGTGCAGGTTCACGATCTTGCCCGGGAAGCGCCGGATGAAGGCCATGCTCAGGATGTGCATCCACCCGGCCAGAACGATCCAGTCGGGCTGGTAGGACTCAATCAGGTCTGCCAGGTCGGCGTCGTACTCCTCACGGGTCTTGCCGGCATCGCGATAGGGCTTGAGGGGGAAGTACTCGACCGGGATACCGGCCGCCCGGGCACGCTCCATGCCGTAGGCTGCCTTGCGGTTGGAGACCACCAGGCACACCTCGGCGTTGGGAATCCTGCCGGCGCGGACCGCGTCTATGATGGCCTGCAGGTTGGTGCCGTGCCCGCTGATGAGGACGGCGATGCGGGCCGGACGGGTGGGGGTGTGGTCAGATGAGCTCAACTTGGTCCTTCTCCCGTTCGCTGATTTCGCCCAGGTGGGCTGCGCCCGGGCCGGCCAGGGCCATAGCACGGCCCAGTTCCTCGGCCGGGACGACTACCACCATGCCCATGCCCATGTTGAAGACCCGGTACATCTCTGCCTCATCCACCGCGCCCAGCCGCTGGATGAGCCCAAACAGCGGCGGCACCTGCCAGGAGCGGCGCTGCACCCGGGCGCATACGTCGGGAGGCAGGATGCGGGGGATGTTGTCGAGGAACCCGCCGCCGGTGATGTGGGCCAACCCCTTAACGTGGACGGCCTGGCGCAGCCGGCGCACTTCCGGCAGGTAGGAGCGGTGAGGGGCGAGGAGGGCGTCGGCCAGGGGGACACCCAGTTCCGGAAACACGTGACCCAGGTCGTAGTCGGCGAACACGGCGCGGATGAGGGTGTAGCCGTTGGTGTGGGGCCCGGAGGACGGCAGGCCGATCAGCTGGTCGCCGGGAGCGATGTCGCGACCGTCAATGATCCCGTCCTTCTCTACCAGGCCCACGATGGCGCCCACCACGTCGAACTGGCCCTCCTGGTAGATGCCGGGCAACTCCGCCGTCTCGCCGGCGATGAGGGCGCAACCCGCCTCTCGGCAGGCCTTGGCCATTCCCGACACGAGCGCCGCCAGGACCTCGGGGTCGAGCTTGGGGGCGGCCAGGTAGTCGAGGAAGAAGAGGGGCTCGGCGCCCTGCACGAGGATGTCGTTGAGCGAATGGTTGACGATGTCCTCGCCCAGGCCCTCGTAGCGGCCGGCCCGCGCGGCCAGCATGACCTTGGTGCCGACGCTGTCGGTGGAAGCAACCAGGACCGGGTGGCGCATCTCGGTCAGGGCGGCGGCGGAGTAAAGGCCACCGAACTGCCCCATGCCGGCCAGCACTTCCGGCCCGTAGGTGGAGCGGACCGATTCGGCCATGAGTTCCAAGGCCCGCATCTTGGTGTCAATGTCCACGCCGGCGCGGCGGTAAGCGCTCTCGCGACGATCGTCCATGTGGGTCTCCCTGTCGGCTCCCCGATCCGGGATTGGGGCTAGACGTTGGCCTCGGGCGTGTAGGCTAGGCCCTTGGCGCCGATGTCAGTGCGGTAGTAGGCCTCGAAGAAGCAGATGGCCTCCACCCCTTGATAGGCAGTGGTGATGGCCGCGTCGAGGTTGGGCCCGGTAGCGGTAACGCCCAGCACGCGACCGCCCGCCGTGACCACACGGCCCCGCTGGATGCGGGTGCCGGCGTGGAACACCAGGCAGCCCCGCCGCTCGGCCTCTTCGATGCCGTCAATGGGGTAACCGGTCTCGTAACTGCCCGGGTAACCGCCGGAAGCCATCACCACGCACACGCAGGCCCCTGGGTGCCAGGCGATGCTCTTAGGATCCAGCCGGCCCTGAGCGCACTGCAGGTAGAGCTCAGCCAGGTCGGCGTCGAGAATGGGAAGGAGCGCCTGAGCCTCGGGATCCCCGAAGCGGCAGTTGAACTCCAGCGTCTTGACGCCGTCGTCGGTGAGGATGAGGCCGGCGTAGAGCACCCCTTTGTAGGGGCGCCCCTCGGCGCGCAGGCCGGCCACTGCCGGCTCGATCACCTTCTGCAGGGCCTCCTGCTGCAGCTCGGGGGTCATGATGCCGGCAGGGGCAAATGCGCCCATCCCCCCGGTATTGGGCCCTCGGTCGCCGTCGTAGATGGCCTTGTGGTCCTGGGCGGGCACGAGTGGCGCGATGCGCTCGCCGTCGGTGAAGGCCAGCAGCGACACTTCCTGGCCCTTGAGCTGTTCCTCCACCACCACCTGGCTGCCGGAAGCGCCGAACCCGCCTTCTACCAGCATCTGGCGCAGGGCCGATTCCGCCTCCTCGTGACTCTGGGCGACCACCACTCCCTTGCCGGCGGCCAGCCCATCGGCCTTGATCACCGGCGGCTGGGGAAAGGTGCGGGCGTATTCCAGGGCGGCCTCGAAGTCACTGAAGCTGCGGTACTCCGCTGTCGGGATGCCATGGCGCTGCATGAACGCCTTAGAGAACACCTTCGACGACTCGATCTCCGCCGCGGCCCGAGTGGGTCCGGAGACGGGCAGCCCCGCCTCCGTGAAGGCATCCACGATGCCCAGGGCGAGTGGGGCCTCGGGACCGATGACGGTGAGGTCCACACTCCGCTCCCGGGCTAGCCGCGCCAGCCCCGCGATATCATCGGGCTGGACGGCCACGTTCTCACCAATTGCGGCCGTGCCCGGGTTGCCGGGCGCGATCAGCACCTCACTGACCGAGGGCGACTGCGCCAGCTTCCAGGCTATGGCGTGCTCTCGGCCACCTGAGCCAACTACAAGCACTCTCATTGCAGAGCCTCGTACTCAACCTTACCACGCGCCGGCTCCACCGCCACCGGGTAGCAGCCGGTGAAGCACGCCCGGCAGAAGGGGCTGTCGGGCCGCCCCGTGGCCGCTGTCATGCCTTCCACGGAGAGGTAGGCCAGGCTATCGGCATGTATGTGCTGACGGACCTCCTCGACCGACTTCTGAGCGGCGATGAGCTCCTCGTAGGTGGCCATGTCCACACCCATGAAGCAGGGGTGGCGCAGCGGCGGGGACGAGATGCGAACGTGCACCTCGCGGGCGCCGGCCTGGCGCAGCAGGTCCACGATGCAGCCAGTAGTGCTGCCGCGGACGATGCTGTCGTCCACCACCACCACGCTCTTGTCCTTTAGGTTGTCGGGCAGGGGGTTCAGCTTGAGAGCGATACCCACGCGCCGCAGCCGGTCGTCGGGCTGGATGAAGGTGCGACCGATGTAGCGATTGATGGTGAACCCTTCGTTGTAAGGGATGCCGCTGGCGTGGGCGTAGCCTATGGCGGCCGCGGTGGCCGAGTCCGGCACGCCGATGACCACGTCGGCATCCACGGGGTGCTCCTGAGCCAGCGCGGCGCCCAGCTGGCGGCGTACGGCGTGCAGTAGCTTGCCGTTGAGGACGCTGTCGGGGCGGGCGAAGTAGATGAACTCGAAGATGCACAGCGCAGGCTCCTCGGGCTCTCGCCCTTGGATGCTGGTGACCCCGTCCCGGTCTACCCGCACGATCTCGCCTGGCTCGATCTCCCGAATGAACGTGGCCCCCACGGTGGCCAGAGCGCAGGATTCGGAGGCGATCACCCATCCGTCCTGTACCTTGCCCAGGCAGAGGGGACGGAACCCGTGCGGGTCTCGGACGCCGTAGAGGGCATCGCGGGTGAGGATGGTGAGGGAATAGGCGCCCTCAGCGCGGGCCATGAAGGAGCGCAGCCGGTCAGTCCAGTTGTTGCCCTCACCGCCGGCGATCATCTGGGTGATGACTTCGCTGTCGCAGGAGGTAGTAAGGCCCACTCCCTTCTCCAGCAGCTGCCGCCGAAGGGTCCCGGTGTTGACCAGGTTGCCGTTGTGGGCGACGGCCAAGGGGCCAAGGAAGGACTCGAGCACGAAGGGCTGGGCATTGACCAGGCGGGATGATCCCTTGGTGCTATAGCGATTGTGCCCGATGCCGATGTGGCCCTGTAGAGGCCGCAGGTTCTCCTCGTTGAACACCTGCAACACTAGGCCCATGGCCTTGTGCACGCGCACGGAGCGCCCGTCGGACACCGCGATGCCGGCACTCTCCTGGCCGCGGTGCTGCAGGGCGCTCAGCCCGAAGAACACGGTGCGTGCTACATCCGTGTTCGGCACGAACGCGCCGAACACGCCGCAGCTCTCACGAGGGGTGTCAGAGTTCATAGACTCCTACCTAAGGTCGGCTGGGCGCTGGCTACTTGCCACGAAGGCGCCTATCGTCTTCGATGATACGGTTCCGGTTGTCACTTTGCTCCTTGCGTATCGCTTCCGCTAACGATGCATCGGTCAGTCCCAGGATCTTGGCGGCGGCCAGGGCGGCGTTGGCCGGCTCCAGCACCACCAGCGGCGCCACTCCGCCCGGCATCCGCAGGGACGAATAGACGTCCGCCCCGCCGAAGGCATCTGAGTACGGGGGGCAGGTGATGACCGGCGCCGTCACCGAGGCGTCAACCAGCCCTCCCAGGGCATTGGACCGGCCGGCCACTGTGATGTAGACCCGCGGCCCGCCCGCACCTTCATACTCGGCCAGCAGGTCCAGCAGATGCTGGACGCTCTTGTGGGCGGAGGCCACCCGCACCTCCACGTCCACGCCCCATCTGGCCAGCGGGACGCGGATCTTCTCCGCGTGTTCGCTATCGGATGCCGAACCCATGATGATGATCGCTTTGGCGGCCACGGGCTATCCTCGCACCCTGGCGGTGCCGCCCAGCAGGCCGGCCCGCAGGAGCGACTCCCGGATCCGGTCTTCGGCCGGGTAAGACGCCGGCTCGAATTGGGCACCGGTGATGGCCTCATAGACGCCGGTGTAGCGCTGGGCGGCGGACACGATCAGGTCATCCCCCATGATCGGCGGATCGCCCTCGCCTCGGTAGCCCTGCTGGGTGTACCAGAGACGGACGAACTCCTTGTCCATGTTCTCCGGCTCCAGGCCTTGCTCGATCCGCTCCTGATAGGTGTCCGCCTTCCAGAACCGGGACGAGTCGGGCGTGTGCACCTCGTCAATCACCACGATCTGGTCATCCACCCGGCCGAACTCGTACTTGGTATCAACGAGTATTATACCAGCTTTCTGGCATATTTCCTGACCACGGGCGAAGAGGCGCAGGGCACTCTGGGTGATGGTGTTCCAGTCCGCCTCGGGCACCAATCCCCGCTCGATGATCTGGCTGGGGGTGATGCGCTCGTCGTGGCCGCCGGGGCCGGTGGCCCGGGTGGTGGGGGTGATCAGGGGCTCGGGCAGGGCCTGGTTCTTCTGCAGCCCTTCCGGCAGCCGGATGCCGTACATCTCCCGTTCGCCCCGCTCGTAGTTGTACCAGAGCGAGGTCGTGGTCACCCCGGTGATGTAGCCCCGGACTATGACCTCGACCGGGTAGGGGGTGGCGTTGCGGGCCAGCATCACGTTGGGGTCCGGAGTATCCAGCATGTGGCTGGGAATGATGTCCCCCAAGGTCTCGAACCAGAAGCGGCTCAGCTGGTTGAGCACCTGGCCCTTGAAGGGGACCGCCCCCAGGACCCGATCGAAGGCCGAGAGGCGGTCGGTGGTAATGATCACCCGCCGGTCGCCTACGATGTAGCTATCGCGCACTTTGCCCCGCTGCAGGGCCCCCAGTTCTGGCATCCACATGCCCCGGAGGGCATGGGGCCGGGCGGTCAGGATGTCTTCGGCAGAAGGGATCATGACTTACTCTCCCCGGTCGAGGTAACGCTCAACTTGGTCGGCAAAGGCCAGCGCCCAGCGCTCCGCCTCGCCGACGTGGTCGGTGGATTCCATGAGGGCCTTGACGCGCTCGGCAGGCATGTGCCGGGTGACCCGGATGTCACTGGCCAGACGCTCACCCAGACGGTTGGGCCCGCCTTCCTGGACTTGGGCCCAGGTGGTCATGGCGTGCTCGCGGATCACTTCGTGCATCTCCTGGCGGTTGGCGCCGGCCCGGACTGCCTCCATCAGGACCACCTCGGTGGCAGCGAAAGGCCCGTAAGCCTCCAGGTTGTGCCGGATGGCCTCGGGCCGCAGGTTGAGCCCCTCGACCAGGCGACGCAGGGACGCGAGCACGTGGTCGGTGGCCAGGAAAGCCGCGGGCAGGACGACCCGGCGGTTGGCCGAGTCATCGAGCGTGCGCTCCAGGAGCGAGTTGGCGACGTCGTGCCAGAGCACGGCCGGCAGGGTGGAGACGTAGCGCGCCAGGCTGCACACCGTCTCGGAGGTCACAGGGTTACGCTTGAAGGGCATGGCGGAGGAGCCCACCTGATGCCGGCCAAAGGGCTCACTCCACTCGCCCAGCGAGGGCGACTGAAGGAGCCGCAGGTCGAAGGCGAACTTGTGGGCTGAACAGCATATCCCCGAGAGCACCTCGAGCACCGCCAGGTCCTGCTTGCGCGGGTACACCTGGGTGGCCACAGGGAAAGCACTGAGCCCCAGCTCCTCCATGACCCAGGCCTCGAGCTGATCGGCGCTGACGCCGGTGCCCTCCAGCAGGCGGCGGTAGGAGGCGGCCGTACCCACGGCGCCCTTGAGTCCCTTGCCCCGGACGCGGCGGGCTACCTCATCGAGCGCCTGGATGTCACCGAAGAGGTCCTGAGCGTACTGGCTCAGCCGGTAGCCGACCGTGGTGGGCTCGGCGGGCTGGATGTGGGTGAAGCCCATACAGGCCGTGCCGGCCTGTTGGCGAATCCGGGCCACGAACGCTCGGAGCACGGCCTCCAGCCGGTCGCGAATGAGGGCCAGCGCCCCCTTGAGGCGCAGGGCGTCGGCGTTGTCCTCGATGTCCATGCTGGTGGCGCCCAGGTGAATCTTGCCGCCGCCCACGGGGCACTGCTCGGCATAGGTGCGGATCTCGGCCATGAGGTCATGGCGGATCTCGCGCTCGATGCCCTCCGCCCGTTCGATGTCAATGTCGTCCTGGTGGCGGCGGATGTCCTCCAGCTCCTCAGGCGACACCAGCCCGGCGCGGGCCTGGGCCGAGGCGAGAGCCACCCAGACGCGGCGCCACAGCCGGCGCTTGTGGGCCTCGGACCAGAGTTCGCGCATCTCTGGGCTGCCGTAGCGCCAGGTGAAGGGGGAGAGGAAGGTCTCGTGGGTGAAGCTCTGCACCGGTACTTGCCCCTAAGTGAACACTAGGTAGTGGATAGCACGCCGATCGAGTCGCCGAGCTCTGATGAGCCCAGCTGCGAAGGCCGCCGGTCTCTCATCAGACCTGGGCGGCGTAGCGAATGGCGTTGCGGAAGAGGGCCAGTCCACTGCCCCCGAACTCTCCCCGGGTCCAGCGCGGATGCTGCTCCCGGAAGATATGGTCCTCGGGGTGAGGCATCAGGCCAAAGACGTTTCCGCGAGCGTTGCAGATGCCGGCGATCCCGTCCACGGAGCCGTTAGGGTTGCCGGGGTACCCGACCGGATCGCCGTTCTCGTCACAGTAGGTGAGGGCCACCAGCCCCTCGCTGTGCAGCCGGCCGCGCACATCCTCGGTCAGAGGGATGAACCTCCCCTCGCCATGGGCCACCGGGCAGTAGATCAGCTCGTCCAGCCCTTGGGTGAACACGCAGGGGCTGGACGGGTTGGGCCGCAGGTGGACCCAGCGACACTCGAACCGGTTGGAGGCGTTAGTGGCCAGGGTGGCTTGCTGCTGGCCGGCCGGGCCGGGAAGCAGCCCAGCCTTCACCAGGGCCTGAAAGCCGTTGCAGATGCCCAGGATGGGCTTGCCCGACTCGGCGAAGGTATTGAGGTCATCGCCCAGGCCGTGGGTGAGCTTGGCGCCCAGCATTCGGCCGCCCAGGGCGTAGAGCAGGTCGGTAGCCAGCACGCGGCCTGCGCCCAGGTCGTCGCCGTAGGAGAACCCGCCGGGCAGGAACAGCATCTGGTAGTCGGCCAGCCGTCGCTCGCCCTGACGCAACTGGTTGATGTGCACGATCTCGGGCTCACCGCCCGCCTCCTGGCAGGCAACGGCCCCATCACGGTCACGGTTGGTGCCGGAGGCCACCAGGATCAGCACACGTGGCTTCATGTCTCAGTCCTCGCGATAGTGGGCGCCGATGCTGCGCCGGTCTTCCCAGGCAGACGCGGCCACCAAGATGGCAGTCTCGACACTGTTGCGCAGGCCGATGAGGCTGTCGCTCAGCCGGGCCCGTCGGTAGAACCGGCTGATCTCGGAACGAAGCTGCGACAAGTCGTCCATGGCCCGTTCCAGCCGCCGTTGGCTGCGCACGAGACCCACGTAGTTCCACATGATGTACTTGATGGTGGTCAGGTCTTGCACGATCAGGGCCGGGTCCGCCTGCTCGACGAGCTCGGGAGCCTCCCAGGAGGGGATGTCCTGTGGTCGGACCGGCAGTGCCCCCAGGGTGGCCAGGGCGTCATCAGCGGCGCGGTGCCCCCAGACCAGGCCCTCCAGGAGGGAGGCGCTGCCCAGCCGGTTGGCACCGTGGACGCCGGTGCAGGCGACCTCGCCGGCAGCGTAGAGATTGTGGATGCTGCTGCGAGCATTGGAGTCCACCCAGACGCCGCCGATGAAGTAGTGGGCGGCCGGCACCACCGGTATGAGCTCCTGGGTGATGTCCACCCCAAATTGGAGGGCGTTCTCGTAGATGTAGGGGAAGCGAGCCTTGATCTCGTCCGGTGGCAGGTACGATTTGAGGTCCAGGTAGACGTGCGAGGCCCCGGTTGAGAGCATCTCGTGGTGGATACTTCGGGCCACGACGTCTCGGGGGGCCAGGTCCTTCCACTCCGGGGCGTAGCGTTCCATGAAGGCCTCGCCCTTCTCGTTGACCAGGACTGCGCCTGCTCCGCGGACCGTCTCCGACACCAGGAACTGAGCCTTACCCTGGTAGTAGAAAGCGGTGGGGTGGAACTGGATGAAGTGGTTGTGGAGCGTGCGGGCCCCGGCCCGGGAAGCCATAGCTACCCCGTCCCCGCGGGCGATGGGCGGGTTGGTGGTGTGTAGGTAGATCTGTCCCACCCCGCCCGTGGCGAGGATGACCTTCTTGGCCAGGATGGTAATGACCTCTTCCCGCTGCTGATCGAACACGTAAGCACCCACGCAGGTCAGGGGCTTGTAGGCGTCCAGCGGGTTGAGGGAGTGGTGCGACAGGGTGAGCAGGTCAACCGCGGTGTGCTTGGCCAGGAGGGTGATGTTGGGCTGGGAGGTGAGCGCCTCTACCAGCTTCTCCTCGATAGCGCGGCCGGTGGAGTCCTCCACGTGGAGGATGCGCTCGGTGGAATGAGCCGCCTCCCGGACGTACTCCAGCCCGTTGTCGGGGCCGGTGTCGAAGGGGACACCGAGCCTCTGGTGGAGGAACTGCTCCACCAGCTGGGGACCCTCGTGGATGAGCAGATCCACCGCTTCCGGGTTGTTGATGCCAGCGCCCGCCCGGTAGAGGTCCTCAGCCAGGAGACGGGCGGAGTCCATGGGGCCGCGGGAGATGATGCCGCCCTGGGCGTAGTAGGTGTTGGCCTCCCGAGGGTCCTCGGCGGCCGACACGATGGTTACCTGCGCCTTGCTCTTCTCGGCCAGCCGAAGGGCAGCACTCCCCCCGGCAATGCCACTGCCGATGATCAGTACATCCGTGATGAGTTGGTCGCTGCGCCCGCTCACTTTATCTCCAGCATGCGCTCAAGCGCCCGACGGGCATCGGCAGCTACATCCGGCGGGACGGTGACCACGTTGGCGGGGGTCCCGGCAGCCAGGTGCTCAAGGGCGTAGCATAGGTTGTATATGTCGGTTCGAGCCATGGACACGCACCCGGCGCGCCGAAGCGGGAGCACGGTCCGGTCGGGGTGCTCCTTGGCCAGCCGCAGCACCAGATGCAACTCGGTGCCTATGGCGATGACGGCGCCAGGGGCCGCCTGCTTCACGTACTGCACGATGTAGGCAGTCGAGCCGGTAGCGTCCGCTGCCTGGACGACCTCAGGCTTGCACTCGGGATGCACCACCACCTGCACTTCGGGGTAATCCTGGCGCATCCGCTCCACGTCGCTCACTTCGAAGCGGCGGTGGACGTTGCAGTAGCCGTCCCAGGCCACCAGGACCACGTCATCCGGGTTGGTCGCCTCCAGGTAGTCCTCGGACCGGTTCCAGATAGCGATCTGGTCCATGGAATAGCCCAGGGCCAAGGCCGAGTTGGTGGCCAGGTAGCGATCGGGCGCAAAGAGGACTCGGCGCGCGCCCCGAAGGCCCCAGCGGATGGCCGGCTGGGCATTGGAGGAGGTGCAGACGGCGCCGCCATTGCGGCCGCAGAAGGCCTTCACGGCAGCGCTGGAGTTCTGGTAGACCAGGGGCACCAGGCTGTCCGGGCCCCAGAGATCCTCCAGGTACTGCCAGGCGTACTCCAGGCCACTGACGTCGGCCATGGCGGCCATGGGGCAGGGGGCGTCCCCGGCCGGCAGGATGACCGTCTGGTCGGGGCTGCACAGGATGGCGGCACTCTCTGCCATGAAGTCCACCCCGCAGAAGACGATGTTAGGGGCGTCAGCAGCGGCGGCCACCTTGGAGAGCTCGAGGGAGTCTCCCCGGTAGTCGGCGAACTCCATTATCTCGTCGGTTTGGTAGTGGTGCGCCAACATGACCGCGCTGGGCCCGAGGGCCCGGCGGGCATTCCAGGCACGTTCACGCACCTCTTCTACGTCAAGCGCGCGATAGTCGCGCGGCGACTCCAGCGGACGCACTGTGTGCAGTGGCATGTCCTCTTTCCTCAGTGGCTCAATGGCCCAGCCGGAAGCCAGGCCGCGGCGCCGCGACGCGCCGCCTCGCCCCACAACCGCGTGGGTGAGGCCCCATCAGGGGGCCTCTAGGCAGGGGCCGAATAACCCTAGACTACGTCCAAGCTGATATCCAGCGCCTTGACCGAGTGGGTCAGGGCGCCGACGGAGATGTAATCCACGCCGGTGGCGGCGATCCGCGCTACGCTCTCGAGGGTCACGCCCCCCGAGGCCTCCAGCGGAACCCGGCCTCGGGCCAGGGCGACCGCTTCCGCCATCATCTCCACCGACATATTATCCAACAGGATCCGGTCTACACCCAGCTCCAGGGCCTCCCGCAGCATCTCCAGGGTGGTGACTTCCACCTCCACTGGGAGCCCGAGGGTGTTGTGACGCTTGACAGCTTCCACCGCCGCGGTGACTCCGCCGGCGGCCGCGATGTGATTGTCCTTGATCAGGACCATATCGTAAAGGCCGAAGCGATGGTTCTGGCCCCCGCCGGCAACCACGGCTGCCTTGTCCAGGTGCCTCAGGCCGGGGACGGTCTTGCGGGTATCAAGGATGACGGCCTTGGTCCCTCGCACGGCGTCAACGTAGGCTCGGGTCGTGGTGGCGATGCCGGAGGCACGTTGAAGGAAGTTGAGGGCTGTGCGCTCGGCTGCCAGCAGCGACCGGGTGGGGCCGTGTACCTCCCCAAAGCGCTGCCCGGCTGTGAGACGGTCACCGTCCTGTACGCTGAACTCAGGACGGCACTCCGGATCGGTGATGGTGAAGACCAGGGCAGCGGCTTCCAGGCCGGCGACCACGCCGTCCTCTTTACACACGAACACAGCCCGCGAACGGCTGCTCGCGGGCAAGGTCCAAAGGCTGGTGTAGTCGCCGGGGCCGATGTCCTCGGCCAGGGCTAAACGAACGGCCTGCTCAAGGGCTGATTGGTTCTGGGTTGACATATGACTGGTCCGACCAGGCACGCGACAGATCGGCGACGGAGACCTCCAGAGCGAGCTCGCCCGCCAAGCCCACCACCTTCAGGCGGGGCTCGGCGGTCACGGTGCCGACGAGGGCGAAGGGCAAGGCCCCCATCTGCGCCTCGAAGTCCGGGGCAGCCTCCGGTGCCACCTCTACCAGGTAGCGCGAGTTGCTCTCAGCGAAGAGGGCGAGGTCCGTTCGCCTGGCGTCATCGTCCAGAACGATCCTCTCCAATTCTAACGCCAGCCCGAGGTTTCCAGCAATGCACATCTCCGCTGCCGCTACCGCCAGCCCGCCTTCGCTACAGTCGTGGCAGGAGCGTACCAGCCCGGCTCTGATGGCCCGGTGGAGGGCGCGTGCCAGCTCGAGCCCTTCCGGGGCAGCCTGCGGGGCGGTGCCCCAGCTCTTCCCCAGGACTAGGCCGTAGTGAGAGCCGCCCAGCTCGTTGCGGGTTCGTCCCAGCAGGTACAGGCGGTTACCGGGCGCCTTCAGGTCCATGGTGACGGCCTGGCGCACGTCAGGCACGATGCCCAGCGAGGAGATGAGCAGGGTCGGCGGGATGGAGATGCGCCGGCCGGTGCTTCCCTCGGTGTACTCGTTGTTGAGGCTGTCCTTGCCGGAGATGTAGGGGGTGCCGAAGGCCAGGGCCCCGTCGTAGCAGCCCTTGGCCGCCCGCACCAGGTCCCCCAGACGATCGGGCAGGTTGGGGTTCCCCCAGCAGAAGTTGTCCAGGATGGCGGTCTGATCGGGGTCAGCACCAACGCACACGACGTTGCGCACCGCCTCGTCAATGGCCGAGATGGCCATGGCGTACGGGTCGAGCGCGCTGTAGCGGGGGTTGATGCCGCACCCGATGGCGAGCCCCTTCCAGCGGTCGGTGGCGTAGGTCGGGCGCAGCACGGCAGCGTCGGAGGGCCCCTCGAGCAAGCCCACCAGTGGCTTCACCACAGTGGCAGCCTGTACCTCATGGTCGTAGCGGCGGATGACGCCTTCCTTGCTGGCGATGTTGGGGCTGCGCAGCAGGCGGAGGAGCACGTCACCCAGGTCGGCAGGGGGAGCGGGGGGCGTAGGCGAGCTCCATGGCTGCTGCCAGATGGCCTTCAGCTGGCGACAGGGCAGCCCATCGTGCAGGAAGCCCATGTCCAGGTCGGCCACCACCTTGCCCTGGTAGTGGACGCGCAGCCGGCGGTCGTCGGTGAAGTGGCCGATAACCGTCATCTCCACGTCCAGCTGGTCACAGATGGCCTGCAGGGCGGGGAGGTTGTCCGGTGGCACAGCCAGGACCATGCGCTCCTGGGCCTCAGACAGCCAGATCTCCCACGGGTCCAGCCCCGGGTACTTGAGCGGGGCGTGAGACAGCTCCACGGAGACGCCCGTCTCTGCGCCCATCTCTCCGACCGCCGAAGACAGGCCCCCGGCGCCGCAGTCGGTGATGGCGTGGTAGAGCCGCCGGTCGCGGGCGGCCATGATGGCCTCGAGCATCTTCTTCTCGGTGATGGGGTTGCCGATCTGCACCACTGAACCCACGGTGGCCCCGGTATCGTGGGCCAGCTCCGCCGAGGAGAAGGTGGCGCCGTGGAGCCCATCGCGCCCGATGCGTCCGCCCATCATCACCACCGCATCCCCGGGATGGACCTGGCGGGGGTGGAGCCCCTTGGGGGCGATGCCCACGCACCCGCAGTAGACCAGCGGGTTAGCGAGGTAGCCATCGTCGAAGAGGATGGCCCCGTTGACGGTGGGGATGCCCATCTTATTGCCGTAGTCCTCGATGCCGGCCACGACCCCACTGAAGATGCGCCGAGGGTGCAGCACCCCTTCGGGTAGGTCTTGGAAGGAACGGTTCTGGTAGCCGAAGCACAGGACGTCGGTGTTGGCGATAGGCCGGGCGGAGACGCCGATCACGTCGCGCACCACTCCGCCCACGCCGGTGTTGGCCCCGCCGAAGGGCTCCAGGGCAGAGGGGTGGTTGTGGGTCTCGACCTTGAAGGAGACCTCGGTGTCCTCGTCGAAGTCTACGATGCCGGCGTCTTCCACGAAGGCAGAGCGCACCCAAGGCTTGGCGATCTGACGAGTGGCAGCGGCCAGGTACGTGCGCAGGAGGCTCTCGATGCGCTCCTGCCGGCGTCCCTCGGGGGTCACTTCCTCGTAGTCAATGATGGCCTTGAAGGTCTTGTGCACGCAGTGCTCCGACCAGGTCTGGGCCAGGGTCTCCAGCTCGACGTCGGTGGGGGCTCGGCCTTCGGCCCGGAAGTAGTCGCGGATGGCGTGCATCTCCTCCAAGCTGAGGGAGAGAACTCGTTCGCGGCTCATGGCCAGCAGCTCATCGTCCGTGAGGCCCTCGAGCGAGACCACTTCCACTCGGTCGCCGGCGCCCCGGATGGCCGGGTCCAGGTCGGGGACGATGCGGCCGAGGGCATAGCGCTGGATGACAGGGTTGCAGAGGAGCCGTTCGGTGAGGGCCCGCACCTGCGCCTCGGTCAGGCGGCCGTAGATGCGGTAGCCGGTGGCAGTGGCGGCGCGGGTGAGGCCGTCGGCCCCGATGCGCTGGGCGGCACTAAGGAGGCTCTCCGCCTCGGCATCGGTCACCCCTGGCAGCAGGCAGACCTCGACCAGCCAGGAGTCCGGGGTCTGGGGCTGGTCCGGCAGCTCATCCAGCGAGGTCACCTGGCAGGTGGCGATCACCGGGTCGCAGAGCAGTTCGGCAGAGATGCGCTCGGCCTCGGCCAGGTCGAGCGGGCCGGCAAGGAAGTACAGGTCAGAGACCCGGATGCCTTCCACGCCCTCGATGCCAAGGGCCACCACGTCGGGCAGGAGGGCCTGCCCTCGCCAGTCTTCCAGGTCGGGCTTGAGGTCCACCTGGACGCGGTACGTATGGGTGCGCTGTTCTGAGCTCACTTGCCAATCAATCCCACACGGCTATTGTCGCCCAGTGTGACCTTGTAGGCCTTGGGCTTGAGCGGGGAGCGCGTGACCTCCACGTTGCGGCCAATGACGCTGTCTTCGATGCGCTGGCTGACGTCGTCTATGCGGGAGTACTCCATTATGATGCTGTGTTCGACCTCGCTATCGCGGATCTCGCAGTGGTGGTAGATGCTGGTGAAGGGGCCGATGTAGGAGTTGGCGATGACGGTGTGCTCGCCGATGATGGCCGGGCCTCGGATGACGCTGTTGATGATCTGAGCCCCAGGCTCGATGACGACCTTGCCGATGAGCTGGGAGTCCTCGTCCACCGTCCCCTGAACGGAAGGGACGAGATCGTCCAGGATCAGGCGGTTGGCCTCCAGGAGGTCTTCCATCTTGCCGGTGTCGATCCACCAGCCCTCATGGACGTGGGGGTACACGGCCAGCCCCCGGTCAATGAGGTCCTGGATGGCGTCGGTGATCTCCAGCTCGCCCCGCCAAGAGGGCTTGATGTTCTCCACCGAGTCCAGGATGTTGTGGTCGAACATGTAGATGCCGATGAGGGCCAGGTCGCTGGGAGGATTGGCCGGCTTCTCCACCAGGCGGATGATCCGGCCGTTGGCCAGCTCGGCCACCCCAAACTGGCGGGGGTCAGGCACGCGCTTGAGGACGATCTGGGCATTCCAATCGCTCTGGGAGAAGTCCTGGATGAGCTTACGGATGCCGCCTTGGATGACGTTGTCCCCCAGGAACATCACGAAGCGGTCACCGGCGAGGAAGTCCTTGGCCACCTTGACGGCATGGGCCAAGCCGAGGGGCTGATCTTGCTGGACGTAGGTGACACGCGCGCCCCAGCGTGAGCCATCGCCAACGGCACCCTGAATCTCGGCGGCGGTGTCGCCCACAACTATGCCCACTTCGGTGATTCCGGCATCCACCACAGCGTCAATCACCCGGAAGAGGACGGGGCGGTTGCCGACGGGTACCAACTGCTTGGCACTGGTGTAGGTGATGGGACGCAGCCGCGTCCCTCGGCCACCACTGAGAATAAGGGCCTTCACTACTGCGCCTCCCGGACGGCGCGCACCAAGGCACCGTCTCTTGTCGTTTCAGCTGACGGATCGGGCTGGGGCGGCTGGTCTGGACGGCTGAGCCGGGCCAGCCTAGGAGCCGTTGTACCCGTCGAGTACCGCTCCGAGGACATTAGCACCGGCCCCTTCCAGCCGCGCGAGCGCTTCGCGCACGGACGAGCGACTGGTGCGGTGGGCTGTGGTTACCAGAATCACTCCGTCTACCGCCCCGGATAGCAGGCTGGCATCGGCGGCGGGCAT
>JBMNTK010000052.1:0-19787 GCA_050945695.1 Anaerolineae bacterium
CGCGCAGCGAGGGATCTACCCCTCCCCACAGCCGGGGATTCCTCGCTTCGCTCGGGATGACAAGACAGGGCGTTAGGCGTGCCGGGGGCACTTCGCGCGTGTGGGCGCACGCACTCCTCAGTGATTTGAGCCGGCCGAGGCAGGAAGATGCAATGGCGTTTTCGACTTGCCCGACCTCTGGGCGTGGTGATAGTATCCAGCCCTTCACTGCGCACTGGAGCCCGACCATGGGTGGAATACCGCTCCACCGTTAGGGACAACCTATAGCATCGGGCCACTCATCGGCTGGACTCCCGACCACCCTATCCTCGGGCCGCTCGGCGAGTGTGCACCTCTGGGCCGCATCCGGAGCCCTCACCTCCGGCTCGGCCTCCGTGTTCGCCGGGGTTCACCCGGAAGTCGCCTCACCTACCCAAGAGCTGGTCGCACGTTCATAGGCCCTTTCTGTCTGTGGCATCCGCCTTTGCGAAGGCGCATCGCGGAGAGATCATGCGCATGAATGTCCCGCTCCGACAGTACTACGCTCTGTTGGCTAACTACCTCAGGCCCCAACTGCCGTCTGTGGTGACGCTGTCCGTCCTGCTCCTATCGGGGATCGGCCTGCAGCTGGTCAACCCCCAGATCATGCGGGGCTTCATAGACTCGGCTCGATCCGGTGCTCCGCCGGAGCAGCTCTCCCGGCTGGCCCTTCTCTTCATCGGGTTGGCTCTGGCGCAGCAACTGCTCTCGGTGGGCGCCACCTACTTCAGTGAGAACGTAGGTTGGACGGCCACCAACTACCTGCGCGCCGACCTGGCCGAGCACTGTCTTGGCTTGGACATGAGCTTCCACAACACCCACACCCCGGGTGAGATGATCGAGCGGCTGGATGGTGACATCACCGCTCTGTCCAACTTCTTCTCCCAGTTCGTCATCCAGGTCTTCGGCAGCGCCGTGCTCATGCTGGGAGTGCTGGTTCTGCTGTTCCGCGAGGACACGCGCGTGGGGCTGGCCCTCACCGTGTTCGCAGTGCTGGCCATGTACGTGCTCCTGCGCCTGCGCAACATCGCGGTCCCTCACTGGACGGCCTCTCGTGAGGCTCACGCCAACCTCTTCGGCTTCTTGGAGGAACGGCTGGCGGGAACCGAGGACATCCGCTCTGCCGGCGCCAAGCCCTACGTCCTGCTGCGCTTCTTCCAGCTCATGCGGGACGTGATGCACAAGCAGATCAAGGCCGGCCTCATGGTCAACGTCATGGTCAACTCGGGGGAGATGGTCTTTGCCGTGGGAACCGCCTCTGCCTTCGCCGCTGGCGCCTACGTCTTCGAGGCTGGGCTGGTCTCCATCGGCACCGTCTACCTCATCTTCAACTACACCATGATGCTCATCTGGCCCATGCAGCGCATCACCCAGCAGCTGCAGAACCTCCAGCAGGCCGCCGCCGGCATCGTGCGCATCCAGGAACTCATGCGGCTCCGCCCCACCATCACCGATGGCGACGGCCCGCTCCTGCCCTCGGGCCCGCTCTCGGTGGAGTTCGAGGACGTCTCCTTCCGCTACGACGAGGATGAGCCGGTCCTTGAGGGACTGAACTTCCGGCTGGAGCCGGGGAAGGTGCTGGGTCTGCTGGGGCGTACCGGCTCGGGCAAGACCACCATCACTCGCCTGCTCTTCCGGCTCTACGAGCCCCAACAAGGCACCATCCGACTAGGGGGCGTCGAGCTGTCCAAGACCCGTCTCGACGACCTTCGTCAGCGGGTGGGCATGGTGACCCAGAACGTGCAGCTGTTCCGGGCCAGCGTCCGCGATAACCTCACCTTCTTCGACCCCACGGTGCCAGACGAAAAGCTCCTGGCGGTGATCGAGGAGCTGGGGCTGGGGCCCTGGTTCCAGACCCTGCCCGACGGGTTGGACACCGAGCTTGAGTCCGGCGGAGGGGGGCTCTCCACCGGGGAGGCGCAACTGGTGGCCTTCACCCGCATCTTCCTCAGGAATCCGGGCTTGGTCATCCTGGACGAGGCCTCCTCGCGGTTGGACCCGGCCACCGAGCAGCTGATCGAGCGGGCGGTGGACCGCCTGCTTCAGGGGCGCACCGGCATCGTCATCGCCCACCGGCTGGCCACGGTCCAGCGCGCAGACGAGATCATGATCCTGGAGGAAGGTCGCATCCGCGAGCATGGGGAGCGTCGGGCTCTGGCGGCCGACGAAGGGTCCCGTTTCGCCTCGCTCCTGCGCGCCGGCCTTGAGGAGGTGCTGGCATGACCCAAGCTCAGGCCACGACCAGAACCGAACCCATCGAGGAGATAGTGCCCCGGGCGGCTACCCGGCCCACCTGGTACTTCGCCGCTCGGCTGTTGGCCTACAGCCCTTGGCGCTACCTGGCCATCATCCTCCTGCGCATCTTCATCTTCACCGGCAGCTTCCAGGCTACCGGGCTGGTGACGCGCGCCTTCTTCAACCGGCTCACGGGGGAAGCCCCGGTCAGCTTCACTCCTTTCGCCCTGGCAGCCATGATGATCGCTATCGCCCTGGCCCGGGCTGCCGGCATCTTCGCCGACATAGTCCTGGACTTCTCCTGGTCGCTCACCGTCCGGGCGCTCCTGCGCAAGAACCTGTTCGAGCGCATCCTGGACCGGCCCGGGGCGCGCGCCCTGCCCGACTCGCCGGGTGAGGCCATCAGCCGCTTCCGGGGCGACGTGGACGAGGCAGTGGGCTTCCTCAGCCAGCTGCCCTTCCTGGTGGGCTATGCGCTCTTTGGGCTGATCGCGGCCTTCATAATGGTCAGCATCAATGCCCGCATCACCGCCTTCGTCTTCCTGCCCCTGGTAGTGGTGGCGGTGGCGGTCAACCTCGCCGTGAAGCGGCTGGAAGCCTACCGTCGCGCCAGCCGAAAGGCAGCCGGGGCCGTGACCGGGTTCATCGGCGAGATGTTCGGCTCTGCCCAGGCCGTCAAGGTGGCCACTGCCGAGGCACGGATGGTGAACCACTTCCGGCAGCTGAACGAGGTTCGGCGCAAAGCGGCAGTGCGGGACCGGCTGTTCAACCAGCTGTTGCACTCGGTGTTCTGGAACGCCATCAACCTGGGCACCGGGCTCATTCTGCTCACCGCTGGCCAGGGGATGCGTCAAGGCACCTTCACTGTCGGTGACTTCGCCCTGTTCGTCTTCTACCTGGGGTTCGTCACCGAGATGACGGGGATGTTCGGGGGCTTCCTGGCCTGGTATCGCCAGGTGGGGGTGTCCTTCGATCGCATGGTGCGGCTGCTACAGGGAGGCCCACCCGAGCAACTGGTGCGCCACGGGCCCGTTTACATGCGCGGACCCTACCCAGAGGTGCCCTACGTGCCCAAGACGGAGGCGGACCGCCTGGAGCGCCTCGAGGTCTCCGGCCTCACCTACCACTTCCCCGACTCCACCCGGGGAATCGAGGACGTGAGCCTGACCCTGGAGCGGGGCACCTTCACCGTGATAACCGGGCGCATCGGCTCCGGCAAGACCACCCTCCTGCGCACCCTGCTGGGCCTGCTGCCTCACGAGCGGGGCGAGATCCGCTGGAACGGCCAGCCGATCGCCGACGTGGGGACCTTCATGGTTCCCCCGCGCGTCGCCTACACCCCGCAGGTGCCTCGACTCTTTAGCGAGAGCCTCCGAGACAACATCCTCATGGGCCTGCCCCTGGACAAGACCGATCTGGAAGGGGCCATCCGGGCGGCGGTGATGGAGGATGACCTGGCCGAGATGCCTGAGGGGCTCGATACCATCGTGGGGCCCAAGGGGGTGAGGCTCTCCGGCGGTCAGGCCCAGCGGGCGGCGGCCGCGCGCATGTTCGTACGGGATGCCGAGCTGCTGGTGGTGGATGACCTGTCCAGCGCCCTGGATGTGGAGACGGAGCAGCAGCTCTGGGAGAGGCTCTTTGCCCGGAAGGGCGCCACTTGCCTGGCCGTGTCCCATCGCCGGGTAGCCTTGCGCCGGGCCGACAACATCATCGTCCTCAAGGACGGGAAGGTGGAGGCACAGGGAAAGCTGGAGGAGCTGCTGGCCACGTGCGAAGAGATGCGAGGGCTGTGGTCCGGCAACCTGGGGGCCGACTCGCCCGACGGGGGTAACAGCCAGTCGCCTCCGCCCCCGACGGGGTAAGCCTGGCCGGTCTGACGTCACGAGTGCTCCCTTCTTGGGATTGCGAGCGCCCCCTATGTCATTCCGAGCGTCAGCGAGGAATCTCCGGCTCTCGGGAGCAGTAGATCCCTCGCTTCGCTCGGGATGACACAAAGGAGCGCGGAATTGCGCAATCGCAGCCCCAGTAGGTCCAACTACTGGGGGCCAGAGTACCAGGGACGACACAAGGGAGCGCGGAATAGCGCTGTCGCAGTCGGGCCACCAAGGGGCGAACCCGGGATAGCCAAGACAGGGTCGGGACGAGACGAGTCCAGAGAGCAGCTGGCCTGATCCCAGGACTCATCTCCCCGACCCGGAGCTGTTGCGGGTCCACTCCCCTATGCGGCGCCCTCGGCCGGGAGGTAGACGCGGAAAGTAGTGCCGCAACCTAGGCTGCTCTCTACCTCGATCCTGCCCCCGTGCGACTCTACGATGCTCTTGGCAATGTAGAGGCCCAGGCCCGTCCCGGGGATGTTGCCATCCACGGCGTTGCGCCCTCGGTGGAAGCGCTGGAACAAGTCGGGCAGGTCCTGGGGATCAATGCCCATGCCGGTGTCGCTCACCTCCAGGAGCACGTGGTCCTCGTCCGCCCGACGGGCACAGATCCTCGCCAGCCCGCCTCGAGGAGTGTACTTGACGGCATTGCTGAGCAGATTGCCCAGCACCTGCTGGAGTCGCCGGGCATCACCCCACACGGTGGGCAGGTCCGGCTCGCACTCGGGCCTGAGCTCCACCCCCGAGTCCTGGGCGGCGGGACGCATCCGCTCTGCCACGGCCTCCACCACCTCCTGCAGGCCGACGCTCCCCAGCTCCAGCTCAAACCGGCCCGATTCCATGCGCGAGACGTCGAGCAGGTCATCTACCAGCCACTGCAGGTGCTGGTTGCTCTCGTAGATAGTCTGCAGGAACTCCCGTTGCGCCTCGGGGACCTCCCCCACGCCGCCGCTCAAGAGCAGCTCGGTGTAGCCCATGCTGGCGGTCAGAGGGGTCCTCAGTTCGTGGGAGACGTTGGAAATGAACTCGGCCTTGAGCTGCTCCAGCCTCTCCCGCTCCCGTTCCGCCGCTCGCAGGGGGCTCACGTCCTGCAGGATGCCCACCGCCCCCATCAACTTGCCCGAGGCATCGCGGATAGGGGCCGAATAGGCCATCAGCTCTCGGCGCTGGCCATCGGGCCACAACAGGAGCAGCTCGGCCTCGGAGCGCACCTCGCCCGCTACGGCGGAGCGGGTCACGGGCAGGTCGTAGTGAGAACAGGGGGTACCATCGGGCCAGCAGATGGCCACTGGGCCACAGACACCCTCGTCACCGTTGGAGGGGTTGGGCGGGCTGAAGAGCGCTCGGGCGATAGGGTTGTCCATGGTCACGGCGCCGGTGGCATCTTTCATAACGATGCCGATGGGGGCCCCGTCAATGATCGCCTGGAGCCAGGCCCGCTCCTCATCTAGCTCGCGCGTCAGGCGCATCAGTTCCTCTTGCTGCGCCGCCAACTCCAAGGCGTGTTGGGCCAGCTCCTCGGCTCGAGCCTCCGCCTCCTTCGCCAGCCGCTCCTGGGCCAGACGTGCCTGCACCGATGCAGTGACGTCTGAAAGTGATAGGACCAGCCCCAGGACGTTCCCGAGTTCATCTTTCACCGGAACCAGATCCCAGTCCCAGTAAGTGGCGGGCTCCTGCGGATCTTGAGGGCGCCCGAGGACCTGCTCGCGGTAGTGAGCGGCCTCGCCGGTAGCCAGCACACGATTGAAGATGGCCTCGATCTCCTCGTGGGGGAAGAGCTCGAAGTGGCTCCGCCCGATGAGGTCCTCGGGCTTCAGGCCACAGCCTCGGCAGTAGGCCGCGTTGACGTGGACGAAGCGGAAGTCCGGGGTGAGGTAGGCCAGGCGCTCCTCGGTGTTGCCCATCACCGTTTCCAGCAGGTCACGCTCCAGCCGTAGCCGCTCAGCCAGCTGCTCCGCCCGCTCCCGCTCGCTTTGCACCTGGCGCAGCAGCCGCTCCCTCTCGGTCACATCGTGCCAGGTGACCACCGCCCCGGTGACAGTGCCCTCGGCCAGGATGGGAGCCGATGAGGTCTCGACGAGTATCTCCCGCCCCTGGGAGTTGTGCATCCGGAACATCTCGGCCACGACCGTCTCCCCGCGCAGGGCCCGCCCGGCCGCCGTCTCATCGGGTTCGACGGGGCTGCCATCCGGGTAGCGAAGGTCGAGGTAGCGCGTCAGCCAGGCTTGGTCGTGCCCCACCGGATCCATGCCTATGGCAGACACGGCCGAGGGGTCGGCGCGCACGACGACAGCGTCCGCGCTGTAGACCAGCATGGGGTTCACCGGCACGGAGAAGACCGCATCGAGCTCCTGAGCCCGTCGCCTGGCTGCCTCTGCCGCCTCGATGTGGCTGAGGGACAAGGAGGCGATGGTGGCCAGCTGGGCCAGGAGTGCCTCGTCCTCGTCGGTGAACTGGCCCGAAGCCCTGTTGGAGGCCAGAATCAAGCCGGCCGGCTGGCCGCCAGTCCCTACCAGCTCCGCTGCCAGAAGGCCCCGCAGCCGGACCGGCATGACCTCTGACCCCTCACATTCCACGTGGCACTCTTCCTCGGTCAGGCGCAGGATGCCACAGTGGTCTATCAGGCGCTGGAGCAGTGTATCGGGCTCGGGGGCCATCAAGGCAGCGCCCAGGCAGGCGAACAGGTCTGAGGCCGGCAGCGTACCCCCCACCTGCCAGCCATCTTCAGCGTTGCCGTGGATGGCAGCGCCCACCTGAGCAGAGGTAAGGGTACGGGCCGCAGCCGCGACTCGTTCCAGCAGATCGTAGCGGGTCTTGGCCGCCATGACCGCCTGGGAGGCCTGCATCAGTGCCCGGAACCGGCCAGAGGCGTCAGTGGGCTCCACGCCCCGGGGGGCGCTGCTTTCCCGGGCCAGCCGCCGAGCGAGCCCGGCCAGCTCGGCCATAGAGAGGTCGTGCTCGCGGGCCAGTGCCACCAGTGCCTGCGATATCTGATCGGCCACAGGCGAGGTCGTCGTGTCGCCAGAGCCATTGCCTGGGTGGGTCGGCGCTTCACTCATCGGCGCTCTCCGGTGCCAGAGCTGGTCATAGCCGCGCGGCTAAGCCTCATCGTCAGACTCCTCGCCGGGTATCGGCAACAGGACCCGGAAACGTGAACCCCGACCCACTTGGCTCTCGACCTCGATGCGCCCATGGTGGGCCTCGATGACGGACTTGCTGATGTATAGCCCCAGCCCGGTGCCGCCGATGCTCTCATTGATGGCGTGACGGCCACGGTGGAAGCGCTCGAACATGTGGGGAAGGTCCTCCGGGGCGATGCCCACACCGGTATCACTAACCATCACCTCCAGCCACCTGCCTCGTCGGGCAGCAGCTAGGGTGGCCCGGCCACCCTCAGGTGTGTACTTGATAGCGTTGCTTAGCAGGTTGCCAAAGACCTGCTCCAGCCGACGAGGGTCCCCGAGCACCGTCGGCAGGCCGGCCGGTAGGTGCATCTCTACGCGGATGCGTTGCTGGTCGGCCTTGGGGCGCAGGCGCTCCACCACCCCCCGGATCAGCTCCGGCACATCTACCCGTGCCTGCTCCAGGTCCATGCTCACCGATTCCATGCGGGAGACGTCGAGGATGTCGTCAATCAGCCAGTGCAGGCGCTCACTGCTCTCATAGACCGTCTGAATGAACTCCCTCTGGAGCGGGTTCAGGTCCCCGGCGCCGCCAGAGAGCAGGAGTTCGGTGTAACCCATGACCGAGGCCAAAGGCGTACGTAGCTCGTGAGAGGTGTTGGCCACGAAGTTGGACTTCAGTTCCTCCAGACGCTGACGCTCCCACTGCAACTGCTTCTCGACAGTGATGTCCCGCGCGGCCAGGACGGTGAGCAGAAGCCGGCCCTCGGAATCACGCACGGGCTGGAACGAGCAGGCCAGGATGGTGGACTTTCCGCCCTGCCGCGAATGCAGCTCGATCTCCAGACCGGAGAGGGGTTCACCGCTTAGGACCTCGGGGAATGGCCAGTCCTGCGCCGGTATCGGTTCGCCGCCGGGGTGATGGAGGCAGAAGGAGTAGTCCAGCAGTTGGGGGAGGGTCCGTTCCTTGAGGTCGTCTTCACTCCACCCGGTTAGCCCCTCGGCCGCCGGGTTCATGAGCACCATGAAGCCCTCGGGGTCCACCGCCATCACCGCATCCCCGATCGAGTGCAGCGTCGCCGCCAACTGCCCTCGCTCTACCTCCAGGTCCTGGCTCAGAGCCAGCAGCTCGGTGCGGCGGCTTTCCAGCTGTTCGTTGGCCCGGCGCAGAGCGGTAATGTCGGTAGACGTCACCACCACCCCTAGCATCCGACCGTGAGCGTCGTGCACCGGAGCAGCACTGCTGGACAGCCACAGGAGCTCTCCATTGGGAGACTCGATGCCGAGCACAAAGGACCTGACCGTCTCGCCCTTGAGGGCCCGGGCAACGGGAAAGGCCTCAGGGGGCAAGGGGTCTCCTTCCCCGCTCAAGACCCGCACCGAGGTCTTCCCATTGCTGATGGCCTGGACCAGGTAGTCCTCTCCGTAGCCGGTCAGCCGGCGCGCGGCCGAGTTCATATGGGTGATATTGCCCCTGGGGTCGTACACCCACACGCCGTCGGCAATAGAGTCGAGGATAGCTTTCGACTCCCTGCTTCGCTCCTCGGCCTCCTGTCGGGCCTGGATGTGGCGAAGGCTCAGGGAGGCCATAGCTGCCAGCTGAGACAACAGGGCTTCATCTCCCTCGGTGAACCCGCCTTCGAGGCTGTCTGATACCAGGATCAGACCGTTGGGGCGGCCAGAGGCGTCCATCAGGCGGACCCCAAGCAGACCCTGCGGGGGATGCTCCCCCGGCCCCCACCAATCGGGATGAGAGCGAAGCTCTGCGTCCGTCAGCCTCAGGGAAGGGCCCTGGCGCTGAAGCCGCAGGTAGACCTGCTCGAGAGCCTCGGCAGTGACGCTGCCCTCTGGTGGAGTGGCGGATGAACCAGCCTGACCGTAGGTGCCGATCTGGAAGCCCCCGTTCTCGTAGCCGTAGGCAGCGGTGCTCCATCGGGCGGCGGTCAGTTCCCGGGCTCCCTGCGTGACCTGGCAAAGAAGCCCTTCCATGCTGGCCTCCACCAACACTAGGCGGGAAATGCTTGCCAGCGCCTGCAGACGCTGTAGGTCGCGCTCGCGCGCTCTCTCCATCGCCTTGCGACGCGAGACGTCCCGCCCGTAAATGTTGACGTGCCGACCTAGGAGAGCGGGCACGAGGTCAAGCTCGAAGCTCTGTTCTCCGGCCTCTATCTCCAGAACCCGATGAGTGCCCTCTGTCAGGGCCAGGCTCACCTCCTGGTACAAGTTCTCCGGGAGCGCCTGCCCCTCCTTCCGCCCCCAGGCCACAAGCAGCGTCCGGCTGGCGGGATTGGCATACAGGATGGTGCCCTGGGCATCCACGCGCAGGACCGGCTGGGGGTTCTCCACCGGGAAGTTGGCCAGAGACAGGGCTTCCTTGTCAGGCGATGCCCCGTCGGTGATATCCCGGATAGTGATGAGGGCCAAGTGGGGAGGATGAACACCATTCCCGAGCCGGGCGCCGCAGTAGGAGTAAGTACGCCGCTCCCCGCTGTCCCGGTCTCGCAAGAGGACCTCGTAGTCAGAGAACGTCTCCCCTCGCATGGCGCGTGAGATCGGCCATTCTGCCAGGGGCATGACCCGACCGTCGGGGTAGAAGAGGTCAAAGCAATCGTTGTAGTGGCCTGCGCACTGGCGAGCCTCCTCGAAGCTACCAAGCCCGTGTAGGCGGAGGGCAGTGCGGTTCATTTCCAGGATGCTTCCCCCCAGGTCGGCCACCACGATGCCGTCAGGGGTATCGGGGACTATGCCCCGTCTATCGGGCTCCAGTTCCTGATAGGTGGCGAGGTACCAGTCCTGCCCCGCAGAGGGGAAAGGCTGCACCAACACCTCCACCTTCAGCCGGGATCCGTCCCGTCGTATGACCTCTTTCCGGTAGCACTGTGGCTGCCCGGTGCGCTCAAGTTCGGCCAGAGCCGCCTCTTCCGCCGCCTGCCCCTCTGCCGAGGTCAGCGCCAAGGCCAGTTGTTCGGACGTAACCGTACCGGGATCATGACGCAGCAGACGGATAAGGGCCGCATTGGCTCCGCTCACTCGGTCCCCGATCCGGCCTACCGCACAGGGTTGGATGGACCGCTCCAGTGCCGCCGGTAGTGCCGAACAGACGGGGCTATGAGAATCGGAAGTTGGGCCATTCACTGCCGGTACTCCTTACACGGCCGACCTGGGAAAGGACCGGCCCCATCTAACTCTCCTGTTGCGCGCTCAGGGTGGCATTATAGCAACATCTACATTGACAGGATAGTTGTCACGCTCTGCCAAGTTCGGGATGGTAGGTGGAGGTGCACCACCCCCTGCCATCGCTGCCATTCGACCGCCTAAGTGGGCCTAGCCTATAATGGGTACAGTAGGCACTGGGGAGGAGCAATGGTGCTGTACCTGAACGTAACGCCGTCCTACTGTGCGAGGCAGGATGACTGACCAGGCCTTGCTGGTAAACCTGATCCTCGCCCTCGCGGTCGCGGTGCTGGGGGCGGCCCTCGCAGTACGTCTACGCCAGCCGGTGCTGGTCGGTTACATCATCGGTGGCATCCTTATCGGGCCCTATACCCCCGGGTTCGTGGGCGATCCCACCGCCGTTAACGCCATGGCCGAAATCGGGGTCATCCTCCTCATGTTCACCATCGGCGTTCAGCTGGACCTGAGGGAGCTGCTGCACCTCGGGCGACTCTCGCTATTCGGGGGGTTGGCCCAGGTGATAGCCCTCATAGCCATCGGCTATGGCGTGGGCACGGCTCTGGGTTGGTCCGGAATCGAGGCCCTCTTCTTCGGCGCCTTCATCTCCAACTCCTCTAGCACTGTCCTCTCCAAGGTGTTCAGCGAGCGAGGGGAGCTAGGCACCCCGCACTTCAACCTGGCCCTGGCGTGGTCCTCGGTCCAGGACTTCAGCACCGTGGCCTTGGTCGTCATCCTGAGTGCCCTGGCTACTGGAGGCGGGGGACTGGGCATGACCATGTTCCTGGCCATGGGCCGGGCCCTGCTGTTCATCGTGGTGCTGGTGGTAGTCGGGGTAAAGGTCTTCCCTTGGTTTCTCGACCGGCTTGCCAGCCTGCACAGCCGAGAGCTGTTCGTGCTGGCGACGGCCGCCCTAGCTCTTGGCGCCGCCTATGTCTCCACGTTCTTTGGCCTGTCTCTGGCCCTGGGAGCCTTCGCCGCCGGGATCATCGTCGGCGAGTCGGACCTATCCCATCGCATCCTGGGCGAAGTGACGCCTCTCCGAGACATCTTCGCGGGCATGTTCTTCGTCTCTATCGGCATGCTGGCCAACCCGGGATATGTGATCTCCAACCCCGGTATCGTCCTGGTGGCGCTGGCGCTGATAGTGCTGGTCAAGAGCACACTCTCTGCCGCCATTACGTTGCTCGCCAAGGTGCGAACCCGCACCGGCCTGCTGGCAGGGGCGAGCCTGGGGCAGTCGGCGGAGTTCTCCTTTGTGCTCGCTCAAGTAGGCGCGGGCCTGGGAGTGGTGGGCTCCGATCTCTTCACCCTCATGGTCACCGCCGCCGCGGGCAGCATCGTAGCGGTCCCCTACCTGGTGGGAGTGGCGTCCAAGCTCAGCGCTCGGTCCGAATCGGCCCTTGTCCCAGACCCGGAGCTCGCCTCCTCTGCCAACGCCCTCCGTGACCACGCCGTGATCTGTGGGTTCGGGCGGGTCGGCCGGGTCATAGGGGAAGGGCTGGCAGAGGACGGATACCCGTTCCTGGTGATAGATCAGGACCAGTCAGTAATACGGGAGCTCCGGGAACAGGGCACGCCGGCCATTGCCGGACCGGCCGAGAGCGCCGCTGTGCTAGAGCACGCCGGGCTGGCCAACGCTCGGGTGGTGGTGGTTGCCCTCCCCGACGCCTTGGCCGTCCGCCAGGTGGTAGACTACTGCCACCGCCTCTACCCTGACCTTCCCATCGTGGCTCGCACCCACAGCGATCGCGAACTGGAGTACTTGCAGGGGCGGGGCATCACCGCCGCGGTGATGGGTGAAAGGGAACTGGCGGCGGAGATGGCCCGCTGCACGCTGCGCTGCCTCATATCCGAGCCCGAGACAGATCACCAGGAGCGGGCCACCCAGCCCGAGGCGCCCGCCGGCGATTAGGGGCTCGCGGGCGCGGGCGCCGCACGCCAACGGGTGTAGGGGCGGCGCGGATCCAAACGTCCGGCAGATCCGTGTAGGGGCGGGGCACCGTCCCCGCCCCCATCAGGGCACCAGCGGGCGCCCTGTCGCCGGGGGCTGAACCCCCCGGCTACCTAGGCGAAGCCCGCCCTGCGGCGGGCTGAAGATGAGCCCACCCGCGGATGCGCGGATAGGTGTAGGGGCGGCGCGGAGCTGGGCATCTTTCCGCCCGGCGAAGCCCCGCCCGGTTTCCTCCAATACAGAGGCCTGTGTTGGCACGGGACGGGCGGGGCTCCGGACTGAAGCCCTCCGCACCGCCCCTACCCGTACCTCCCCCGATCGCGCTCGAGACCGATGCGCACGCTTACCCGGCCGAAGGCCTTCAGCGGGCGTCTTTAGGCGCCCGCTCCCATCGCCCGCGGCGTGATCTCAACCACGGGTGTTCTCACGTCGGTAGGGGCAGACAAGCCCGCCATCCTTTGGGCAGGCGCGGTGGCCTGTCCCTACCCGCGTTTCGCCGAGCCCATTGACCATTGGCCGAAGGCCTTGAGCGCTAGACACGGCTTCGCCGTGTCCAGGGGCGTCTTTGGGCGCCCGCTCCCGTCGCCCGCTGCACGGTCCGCCCGCCGTAGAGCAAGCTTCGCCCGGGGTTTCCCCGTTCAGCATTTCCCCTAGGTAGCCGCGGGGCGTAGCGGCGGACGACCCTGTCCGCCCCCGGCGTGATCCCACGGCCCGCCGATGCCCTGATGTGGGCGGGGGCACCGTCCCCGCCCCTATGCCGACACTCCGATTGCTCGGCTTAGCACAGCTCCTCCCCCCATTGACAATACCATACCTTCCTACTACACTATATCCACCCCTCCCCCAGGGGGAGGGGGAGTACCTGAGGAGGCAACATGGAGCCCAAGGCCCGAGAAGACATACTCCGCCGGCTCAGGACCGTCGAGGGCCACGTGGCGGGGCTGAGCCGAATGGTGGAGGAGAACAAGTACTGCATTGACGTCATAGACCAGGTCATCGCCGTGCAGCGCGCCCTGGACCAGGTGGCCCTCAAGATCCTGGACAGCCACCTGAGCACCTGCGTACGTGGCGCCATGAGCGACGGCACCGACGCTGCCGAGAAGGATCGGCTCATTCGCGAGCTACTGGCGGTCTACCGTAAGGCCGCCAGCCTATAACCTCTAGAGGAGATTGGTCATGGCCAGTGTGAACCTGCGCGTGCCCAACGTCAGCTGCCAACACTGCGTGCGCACTATCACCCGCGAACTCTCCGTCCTGCCCGGGGTGAAGAAGGTGACCGTAGACCCGGCCACCAAGGCCGTACAGGTGCAGTTCGAGGCTCCGGCCACCGAGGCCCGCATCCGCGATACCCTGAAAGACATCGGGTACCCGCCCGAGGGGGACTAGGCATGGCGGAGAAGAAGCTGGTGCGCCTGCCCATCACCGGGATGACCTGCGCCAACTGCGCCTACACCATCGAGCGCAATCTGGGCCGCATGGAGGGCGTGAGCGGGGTGTCGGTCAACCTGGCGGCTGATGAGGCCGAGGTGCTGTTGGAAAGGGACGTTCCCTTGACCGCCATCGCCCAGGTCGTAGACGAGGCCGGGTATGGTCTGGGTACCGTCACCGCCGACTTCGCCGTCCTGGGGATGACCTGCGCCAACTGCGTCATGGCTGTGGAGCGGGCCCTACGTCGGCTCGACGGGGTACTGGAAGCCTCGGTGAACCTGGCCAGCGAACGCGCCCGCGTGACCTTCGTGCCCACCATGATCAGCCTGGCCGAGATCAAGCAGGCCGTGGTGGACGCCGGCTACGAGGTCCTGCGCGAGGAGGAGGAAAAGGATACCTCCACCGTGGAACTGGCCCAAGAGCGTGAGCTCGCCCGCCAGCGACGCCGCCTCACCGTGGCGGTGATCTTCTCCATCCCCGTGCTCCTGCTCAGCATGCCCTTCGATCTCGGCCTGCTGGCCGACTTCCCCGCCCGGCAGTGGCTACTGCTGGCCTTCACCACCCCCGTCATGCTCTATTCCGCCCAGGGGTTCTTCACCGGAGCTTACAAGGCCCTGCGTAACCGGGCCCCCGATATGGACGTGCTCATCGCGACCGGCACCGGGGTGGCCTACGTCTACAGCATCCTTGCCCTCACCGTGCTCCACGGCCACACCCACTTCGAGGCCGCGGCCATCATCGTCACCCTGGTCCTGGCCGGCAAGTACCTGGAAGCCGGGGCCAAGCGCCAGGCCTCCAGTGCCGTGCGCTCACTCCTCGCCCTCCAGCCCCAGACGGCCCGGATCCTCCAGGACGGCGAAGTGCTGGAACGGCCCATATCCGCCTTGGGCCTGGGCGATGTGGTGGTAGTGGGCGCCGGGGAGCGGGTGCCCGTGGACGGAGTAGTCACAGAAGGCACCTCCTCGGTGGATGAGTCCATGCTCACCGGCGAGAGCCTGCCCGTGGCCAAAGCTCCCGGCGATACCGTCTTCGGGGGCACCATCAACCAGGGTCGCCTCCTCTATGTACAGGCCACCGGTGTGGGCCAGGACACCATGCTCTCCCACATCGTGCGCCTGGTGTCTCAGGCCCAAGGCTCCAAGGCACCGGTGCAGCGGCTGGCCGACCGGGTGGCCGGGTTCTTCGTCCCCATCGTCCTCACCATCGGCGCCCTGACCTTCGCCGGGTGGTTGCTTACCACCGGTGACCTGGACGCAGCCCTGCTTCACGCTGTGGCGGTGGTAGTGGTCTCCTGCCCCTGCGCCCTCGGCCTTGCTACCCCGGCCGCCATCACCGCCGGCACCGGCCGCGGGGCCCAGATGGGCATCCTCATCCGGGGCGGCGAGGTGCTGGAGCAGGCCGGCCGGGTGAACACCATAGTCCTGGACAAGACCGGCACCCTGACCGAGGGACGGCCGGAAGTGACGATGGTGTGGACGGCGGATGGGCTAAATGAGAATGAGCTGTTGCGCCACGCTGCCGCGGCGGAGTCTGTCTCTGCTCATCCCCTGGCGGCAGCGGTGGTGAGAGCCGCCGCCGAGAGGGGCCTGCCCGTACCTGCGCCAGAGGAGTATGAGGAGCTGGCCGGACTGGGAGTGGTGGCCCGCACGCAGGGACACGAGGTCCTGGTTGGTTCCCGCCAGCTCCTGAGCGAGCGCGGGGTGCCCACGGGAGCAGAGGTGCCCCCGCAAGCGCGCGTGTTCGTGGCCGTGGATGGGGCCCTGCGCGGGGCCCTGGTGGTGGCGGATGTGCTTCGCCCCGACGCCGCTCGGGCAGTGTCTGAGCTCAAGCGGCTGGGGTTGGAGGTGGTGCTCCTGTCCGGTGACCGCAGAGAGATCGCCGAGCAGGTGGGCAAGGAAGTGGGCGCCGACCGGGTGCTGGCCGAGGTCCTGCCCCAGGGCAAGGTGAGCGAGGTCCGGCGCCTCCAGGAAGAGGGTCGGGTAGTGGCTATGGTGGGCGATGGCATCAACGACGCCCCCGCCCTGGCCCAGGCAGACCTGGGCATCGCCATCGGCAGTGGCACCGCTGCTGCCCTGGAGGCAGCCGACATCAACCTGCTGTCCACCGACCTCATGGCCGTGCCCCGCTCGGTGAGCCTGTCCCGCAAGACCTTGCGCACCATCTACCAGAACCTCTTCTGGGCCTTCTTCTATAACGTCCTGCTCATCCCGGCCGCTGTCTTCGGCCTGCTGCAGCCGGTCATGGCGGCAGCGGCCATGGCGCTCAGCTCGCTGTTTGTCGTGGGCAACGCCCTGCGCCTGCAGCGCTGGCAGCCGCGGAATTAGCGCCCCGAGTCGCGGAGACACAGAGCGCACCCACGGGTTCCTCTGTGTCTCCGCGCCTCTGTGGCCAATCCGGTACGGCGGGGTATACTGGGGCCATGCGCTGTGGGATCGGCTGGGGCGACGCGCCGGGAAAAGCTATCTTGCTGGGGGAGCATGCCGTCGTGTACGGCTACCCGGCATTGGCCGTGCCCCTGCCGGAGATGCGGGCCCGCGCTCAGGCCCGCTTCGATCACTCCCTGGATGATGTCCTGATCCGGGTGCCTGATCGGGGTCCGGTGGTGAGCCTCTCCCGTGAGCCCGACCACCCGCTGGCGCTGGCCGTACGGCTGGCCCTCGAGGACCTCAAGGCGAGCCCCCTCAACCTGAGCCTACGGCTGGAGTCCAACGTACCGGTAGCGTCCGGGCTGGGCAGCGGCGCCGCCGTCTCTGCCGCCCTCATGCGGGCCGTTGCGTCCCTGTTCATGGCCGTCCCCGATCCGGCTCGGCTGTCGGCGTTGGTCTACGAGGTAGAGAAGGTGCACCATGGCACCCCCAGTGGCATAGATAACACTGTGGTGGTGTACCGCCGGCCGATCTACTTCCGCAAGGGCCTTCCGCCGGAGTTCCCCCAGCTCGCCTCTGACCTACTCCTCCTGCTGGCCGATAGCGGCGAGGGCAGCCTCACCCGGGCGGCGGTGGAGGCGGTGCGCCAGGCACGCGAGGCCGATCCTGAGGGGGTCCAGTCCACCATGGGTGCGATCGGCGATCTGGTGGAGGCGGCCCGTGCCGCCCTGGAGCGGGGCGACCAAGAGGAGCTGGGCCTCCTGTTCTACCGCAATCATGCTGCCCTGCAGCGCCTAGGGGTGAGCAGCCCCGGCCTGGATGCCCTGGTGGAGGCAGCCCGAGGGGCGGGAGCCCTGGGCGCCAAACTGACCGGGGCGGGCAAGGGTGGCCACGCCCTCGTCCTGGTGGACCAGGAGTCGCAGGCGAGGGTACGCGCGGCCCTGGAGGCAGCGGGCGCCCGTCGCGTGACTGCCTGCCGCGTGCCCGGAAGCCGGTGCGAGGGCCCCCATAGCCATCGGGAGTGTTGAGATCATGCACATAGCAGTAGGAATAACCGGCGCTTCCGGCGCGCCCCTGGCGGTGCGCTTGCTTGAGGCATTGCGGGAGCAAGAGGTATCCCTGGTGATCACCCCAGAAGGCGAGCACCTTCTGGCCATAGAGGCACCGGGCAGCGATCTCCCCGCCACCCGCCGCTACCAGCCCTTCGACTTTGCTTCCCCGCTGGCCAGCTCCTCCCGGGTGCCCGACGCCATGGTGATCTGCCCCTGCAGCATGCGCACCCTGGCCGCCCTGGCCCACGGGCTGAGTGACAACCTCATCACCCGCTGTGCCGACAACGTCCTGCGGCTGGGCCGGCCCCTGGTGATCGTGCCCCGGGAGACGCCCCTCTCCCTCCAGGCCCTGGATAACATGAGGACCCTGCGGGCGGCCGGGGCCTTCATCGTGCCCCCCATGGTCACCTACTACTTCGGCCCTCAGAGCGTCCAGGACATGACCGACTTCTGCGTGGGCAAGGTTCTGGACTGCCTGCGGCTGCCCCACGGCCTCTACCGCCGCTGGGGCGAGGAGACATCGTGACGATCCGCGAGTTCATTGCCTCGGAGCCAGACCTCATCCGGGTGGACGAGCCGGTCTCCAGTCACCTGGAGGCAGCCGGCATCATCGCCGGGCTGGACGGCAAAGCCGTGCTCCTGACGAATGTAGATGGTGGTCGGCAGGTCCTGTCCGGGTTCACTTCCGGCCGGGAGCGCATTGCCCACGCTCTGGGCGTCTCCGGCGTGGAACTCCTTCACCTGCTCGCCCGCGCCCTGGAGAACCCCCAGCCCCCTTCGGTGGTGGACCGTCCCCCCTGCCAGGAGGTAGTGCTGGAGCGGCCCGATCTGACCCGCCTGCCCATCCTCAAGCACCTGGCAGATGATGGCGGCCCCTACGTCACGGCCGGGGTCTCGGTGGTGAACGACCCTGAGTATGGGCGCAATATCTCCTACCACCGGCTGATGGTAATCGGAGAGCGCCAGTTCGTGGCCCGGGTGGTGGAGGGGCGAGGCACCCATACCGCCTGGTCGCGCACGCAGGAGGACCTGCCCATCGCCGTGGCCATCGGGTGCCCCCTCTCGGTGCTGCTGGCTGCCGCCATGAGCCCGGCCAAAGGGGTAGACGAGTACAGCATTGCTCAGGCCATCCGCCCCACACCCTTGGCCCGCTGCCTCACCGTGCCGCTGGAGGTGCCGGCTGAGGCCGAGTACGTCATCGAGGGGCGCCTCACTCACCGCCTGGCCGACGAGGGTCCCTTCATTGACCTCACCGAGACCTGGGACGGGGTGCGCCCGCAGCCAGTGCTGGAAGTGGACTGCATCACCCACCGCCGGGACCCCATCTACCACGCTATCCTCCCCGGCCTAAGCGAGCACAAGACCATCATGGGCCTGCCCCGCGAGCCCGGCATCCTCACCGCCGTGGGCCGGGTGTGTGACGTCCTGGACGTGGGCCTGACTGTGGGGGGCATGTCCTGGCTGCATGCCCTGGTGCGCATCCGCAAGCGTCACCGTGACGACGGCCCCGCCGCCATCCGCGCCACCCTGGAGGGGCACCCTTCCGTCAAGCACGTGGTGGTAGTGGATGAGGACGTGGACCTTAGCGATCTCCATCGGGTGGAATGGGCCATCGCCACCCGCGTGCAGGCCGGCCGCGACGTCTACATCTTCCGCGACCAGCCCTCCAGCTCGCTAGACCCCTCTTCCCGCCAGATTCCCGGTCGCCGTGGCCTCACCGACAAGCTGGGCATAGATGCCACCATCCCCTGGCCCGACACCGATGACCCCGAGGAGATCGAGCGCCACGTCTCCGCGTTTCGGCGCGTCTCGTATCCGGAGGTTCACCGCAGAGAGGGGAACAAGGGGCAAGGGAAGAAGAGATGATTGTGCCGTCGGCAGTAAGTGAGGCAGGAACCCAAGCGTCTATGCCTTTCCTTTCACTACCTCTGCGCTCTCGGCGGTCTCTGCGGTGAAACCCCTTCACCTGACCGACGAAGAGCGCTCCATGCTGGCCGGTGAGCAGGGGCCCGGGGTGCGACGTGCCATGGAGATGGTAGTCGCCCTGGCCCGCATATATGGGGCCGACCGATTGGTGGCGGTGAAGAGCGCCCAAGTGGCAGGCGTAAGCTACGCCAACATCGGCGATGCGGGGCTGGAGTTCCTGCGCCAGTGGGCCGATGAAGGCGCCCGCGCCCGAGTCCCGGCTCTGCTCAACCCGGCGGGCATGGACCTGCAGGCCTGGCGAGAGATGGGCACGCCCGAGGAGTTCGCCGGCAAGCAGGCGGCCATCGTCGAGGCCTATGCCCGCCTGGGCGTGCAACTGACCTGCACCTGCGCCCCCTACCTGCTGGAGGAGAGCGCCCAACTGGGCGATCACCTGGCTTGGAGTGAGTCCTCGGCCGTGGCCTATGCCAACTCCGTGCTGGGCGCCCGCACCAACCGCGAGGGCGGCCCCGGCGCCCTGGCCGCCGCCATCGTCGGCCGCACCGGCCACTACGGCCTGCACACGGACGAGGCTCGCCTGCCCACCGAGGCCTTCGAGGTGAGCGCACCTCTGGATGCCGCCGCCGACTGGGGCGCCCTAG